>JAOBWF010000300.1 GCA_025463215.1 Acidobacteriota bacterium
CCGATTCCAGCCAGTTGAGCCGGTAGCCGAAGACCAGCAGCGCGGACGCCAATCCGATTTGGGCGATCAGCTTGGTCGACGGCTTGAGCGAGAGCAGATCGTCGACCAGGCCGACGATGAACACGGCCACGGCCGTGAGGACGAGGACCGGCTGCTGCCGCACCACGCCGAGGGCCCCGGCGCACACGAAGAGGACCAGCGCGATGCCGACGCCGCCGAACAGGGCGACCGGCCGCCGGTGCCAGCGGTCCTCGCGCGGGCGCGCCACGTAGCCCAGCCGCACGGCGATCACGCGGCACAGCGGCACCAGCGCCAGTGACAGCGCGAGCGCCAGCAGAAAAGGCCCGCCGATGGAGGCGATCATCAGGAACGGGTCATCGTACCAAGTTCAGACGCCGAGCGGCAAGGCGAATGGCTCAGGATCGCCCCTGCGGCCGCGACCCGAACCGGCACTTCAGCAGCACGTACACGGCGTCGACGCCGTCGGTCCACCGAATCTTTTTTCCCTCGTCGGCGCGGCGCGGGTTGTAGCGCACCGGCACCTCGACGATCGATTGCCGCCGCCGCAGGAACTTCGCGGTCAGCTCGGGCTCGAAGTCGAAGCCGACGCACCGCAGCGTGATGCCGTCGAGCGCCGAGCGGCGAAACACCTTGTAGGCGGTTTCCATGTCGGTGAGCCGCGCCCCGAACAGCACGTTGGTCAGCGCGGTCAGCGCGCGGTTGCCGATCCTGGCGCGCAGCGACACGCGCGAGGTCGGCGCCAGGAACCTCGAGCCATAGACGATGTCGGTGCGGCCGTCCAGGATCGGCTGCAGCAGGCCGCCGTACTCCTGTGGATCGAGCTCGAGGTCGGCATCCTGGATCAGCAGCACGTCGCCGGTCGCATAGTGCAGGCCGAGGCGGACAGCGGCGCCTTTGCCGACGTTGATCGGGTTGTGATAGACGCGCACGCGCGGATCGGCCGCCCACTCGCTGCCGACGATCGCGTCGTGCGTGCCGTCGCTCGATCCGTCGTTGGCGATGATGATCTCCTTGTCGATCGGCCCGAGATCCACGGCGCGCACCCGCTGCACGAGCTCCTGGATGGTCTGCTCTTCGTTGTAGACCGGAATGATGATCGAGAGTTTCACCGGTATGATGCTGGCTGATGGATCGTCGCGTCTACGGCGCGTGCCTGTTCTCGCTGTCGCTCGGGCTGCTCTTCGTGTTCGTGTGGGCGCCGCATCCGTGGGGCGCGGAGGGCTTCGACCACTACCACGACATCGCGCTGGAGCTCGCGCGCGGCCGGCCGTTTCCGACCATGGAAGTGCCGTGGGGCTACGCCTACTTTCTCGCCGCGTTCTATCACCTGTTCGGCGATCATACGTGGATTCCGCTGGTCGCGCAGGTCGGCCTCAACGCCCTGATGCCGCTGCTGGTCTACGCCCTCGCCCGGACGTGGCTGGATCATCGCACCTCGGTGTGGGCGGCGGTGCTCACCGGCGTGTTCTCGTTCAACACGGTCTACGCCTCGACCCAGTCGTCCGATGCGGTGTGCACCGTGCTGTTCCTCGCGGCGCTGGTCGCGTTCGCGCAGGCGCGGCGGCGCGAGTCGTTCGCCTGGTTCGCACTCACCGGCCTGCTCGCGGGCATCGCCCCGCAGCTGCGGCCCAACCTGGTGCTGATACCGGTGGCGCTGGCGGGCTATGCCGTGCTCGAGCGCCGCCGCGTCACGCGGCTCGCCGGCGCGATGGTGCTCGTCGCCTGCGCCGCCGCGGCGCTCGCGCCGTGGACGATCCGCAACTACATGTTGACGCGGACGCTGCTGCCGACCAGTGTCCACGGCGGCGTGCAACTGTGGTACGGCACGCTCCAGGTCGGCCCGTATCTCAATGGCCGGACCTATAACCCGGCGAGCGTGTTCGAGGCGCCGGTGTTCCCCTATACGAGCCTCGACGCGGTGCCGCTGGTCGTTCAGGCCCAGGGCAAGGCGTGCGCAAACGCGCAGCCGACCGCCGCCACGATCACGTACTGGTACGACAGCGGCGCGCCGCGCGAGATCGCCGCCCGTCAGGCCGGCGACGGGCAGTTCATCGCGGATATTCCGCCGCCCGGACGCGACGCCGCGCTGTATTTCTATCTCACCGCCGCCTGGCCCGCGGGACACGATCCCGAACGGCAGACGACCCCGTCCCGGGCGGCATCGGCGCCGTTCGTGTACTTCGTCACCCAGAACCATCTCGGCGATGCCGATGCCCGCGGCGACCTGCTCGACATCTTCGATCTCGTCCGCTTGGCGCGGCGGGACGCCTGGCACGAGCCGCTGCCGTTCGCGGACGGTCTGGCCCGGGCCGGCATCCACGACGCCGCTGCTGCGGCGGCGATTCTGGCGCGCCCGGTCACCGCCGACGATCCCGCGCCGGTCCTCGAGGGATCGACCCACACGGACGCAGAAGCGGTGATCGCGTTCCGCGACGGTTCACGCATCACCGTCCCGCGCGTATGGTCCGGGCGCCTGACCGACATCTCGATCGTCGGGCCGATGGCCGAATCGGTGATGACCGCGCCGGTGCCTCTCACCTGGTTGAGCGATGGCGATCGAACGACGCCAGCGGAGCGGTGCGCCGAGCTGGAGTCGGTGCGGGTCAACGATGTCTTCTATCGGCGCGAGCCGCACCTGATGCGGCGCTACGCGGCGCTGGCGCTGGACAACATCCGGCGCACGCCGGTAGCGTTCGCGCTCGCATCCGCCTATCGCTTCGTTCGGCTCTTCGTCGTCGTCGGCACCGCCGACCGCAGTACCGCGCAGCAGTTTTCGTCGAGCCGCACCGTCTATCTCGTCGCAACTGCGGCGTCGCTCGCGTACCTGATTCTGTTCATCGCGGGCGTCTGGAGGGCGTGGCGGGATCGCGACGCCTTCTGGCTGCCGCTGCTGCTGATCCTGTATGTGCCGGCGACCATCGCGCCCGTGCTGACCAACATGCGCTACACAGTAACCGTGCAGCCGCTGGTGTTCATGTTCGTTGCGAAGGCGCTCAGTGCGAAGAGGATGGCCGCCGCCGCTCACAGCCAGCCGCGTTTCCAGTAGCCGACGATCGCGAGATATTCCTGGACGATGCCGCGCAGCTGCTCGGCGCTCGCGCCGGTGGTGTGGGCGTAGAACTCGCTGGCCGGCACCGGCGACGGCACCACCGCGACGTCCGGCGCCTGGCGGCGCCACACCAGCAGCGCACGGCGCATGTGGTACGGTGAGCTGACGAGGACGATCTTCTGCCAGTGGTGCTCGCGCAGGATGTCCTCGACGAACGTGACGTTCTGAAACGTGTTCGAGGCGCGCTCCTCGAGCAGGATCCGCGACGGCGGCACGCCCTGGTCGACCGCGAGCGCCCGCATCACTTCGGCCTCGTGGAAGGTGTAGACGTAGCCGGACGACAGAATCAGCATCGGCGCGTAGCCGCCGCGATAGAGATCGACGGCGTGCTTGATGCGCTCCTGGGCGCCGCCGCCGGCCTTGCCCGATTCTCCGACGCCGCCGGCAAACACCACGATCGCGTCGGCCTTCTCCGGCGCCATGGTGACCTGGAGCGGCCGCGCCGCCCACCAGATCGCGTTGGTGTTGAACATCAGCAGATAGACCGCCGCCACCGCCGCGATCGTTTGCGCGACCCGCCAGCGGGTGCGGCGATAGAGCCGGCGCAGCGTTTCGTCCCAGCGCTGGCGCGTCTGCGCGCGGCGCTCGATCGCCTCGTCGATCAGGCCGGTCATCACCAGCAGGCGGTTCGCCCAGCTGTTCTCCTGCGCCACCTCGACGCGCCGCGCGACTTCCCCGACTGGCGCCGCGGGCAGCGCCGCGCGGATCGCGGCCGCGAACGCATCCGCATCCGCCGCCACGCGCACGATGCCGTCGTACTGCGCGTTGAACCGGCGGATCTCCGGCAGGTCGGTCGCCACGACCGCAATGCCCATCGAGAGGTACTCGTTCAGCTTGGTGGGATAGACGTTGGCGGTGTAATCGGTCAGCCGATACGGCACGATGCCGACGTCGAACGCCTTCACATAGCGCGGCAGCTCACTGTGCTGCCGCATGCCGAGCAGGTGCACATTGGGGCAGGCGCGCAGCGTCGACACGTCGGTCTGCTCGGGACCGACCAGCGCAAACGTGACGTCGGGCATCCGCGTCGCAACGGCCGCGAGCAGATCCTGATCGATCCACTGATGCAGGCCGCCGACGTAGCCGACGATCGGCCGCGGCATCTCCTTCACTTCGTCCGGCGCCGGATCGGAGCGCCGCCGGACCGCTTCGAACCGTTCGAGACTGACGCCGAACGGGAAGAGGTGAACGCGTTCGTTGAAGGCCGCGGCCCGCACGCGCAGGCGCTCGGAGGTGACGAACACCAGGTCGGCGTCCTCGAGCAGCCGATCCTCGCTCGAAACAATGCGCTTTGCGCCGGCCGAGCTCGAGGCGAAGTCGTCGATGCAGTAGTAGATCGTCACCTGCGGATCGACCGCGGCGAGCAGATCGCGCGCGAGCGGGGTGGGCAGGAACGTCCACGCGATCGGCTGGTGGAACCCGGTCGCCCGCATCCACCCCTTCAGCGCGCGCAGCAGCACGAAGCGGTTGACCCAGCGGGACGGCGCGAAGTACGGCCACGGCAGCAGCAGCGGCGAGTAGATGAAGATGTTGGGCCGTTCTTCACGGAACCCTTTGGTCCCCTTGCGCCAGTTGCGGATCCGCTGGCGGACGCGCGGCAGATCGCGCAGGTTCGGCGCCCGCACGCCGGTGTTCTCGATGAACAGCACTCTGTGGCCGTCGGCGGCCAGCCGCGTCATGATCTCCTGGTGCCCCTGCCAGATGAACTCCCAGTCGATCGAGGAGATGCAGAGGATGTCCGGCCGGCGCGCAATCACATCGGCCTCATCGCAGACTGGCGCTCGCGCGCGGGCGGAGGCGATAGACGTCGAGCGCCTGAATCTCGAACGCGGTCCGCGGTGCTTCCGAGTAGACCAGCATCTGGACGCGGCTACCGGTCTGAACGAAGGCGCGGTCGTGCGGGAACCACGGCTGCTGGATCAGCGCGGCCGGCAGACCTGCGGACGACGACCCGACCAGCGACTGCATCTGCGGCTCGCGCCAGGTGCCGAGGTACAACAGATCGCCGTCCCGGGTCGCGACCGTCCGTGCCCGCACCAGGTACGACGCGCCGGCTTCGCCCTTGAAATTGTAGGAAATCCCCGGCCAGCCGCCGCCGGCGATGAGCACGCCGCGATCGGTGAGCTCGACGCGCGACGGCGGAGAGGCCGGCGTGCGCCTCGGGTCGTCGTAGCGCTGCCACGTCGCCAGATCCGCGGCGGTCTGCCGCAGCACCGGTTCGCCGACCTCGTACTCGGTGCGGCCGGCGACGATACGCGGTGTCGCCAGCGGCGCCGGCGCGCCGTGGAGCTGGCAGTGGTACAGCGCCAGCGTGCCGTGCGCGGTGCCGGGCGCGAGCCCGTCCATCGCGCAATGCTGTTCGATGAACTGAACCCAGCCGCGCTGCCAGGCGGTGCCGGGTTGCGACACGCCCATCGTGATCTCGGGCAGCCACTGCATTTCGTCGACGATCAGGTAGATCGGCCGGTCGTCACCGGCGCCGGCGAGCGTTGCACCGGTGCGGTCCTCGACCGGTCCCGCCGCGGCATATGAGTAGAACGTGACGCCGGCGCCGTCGTGAAGCGGCGTCCAGAACTGCGGCGACGCGTAGAGATACTTCGGGCCGGACGGCACCAGCGTCCGCAGGGTGTCCGCGGTCACCTCGAAGGGCACCAGTTCGGACTTGCGGACGCTCGCGTACCATTTCTCGTAATAGAGAACGCTGACAGCACCGTACACGGTGAGCGCAATCATCGCCGCTCCGGTGGAGGCTCGTACCGGCAATAACCGTGACGTCTCGCTCAGCGCGAATCCCGCCGCCAGCGCAAAGCCGACCAGGACATGGGGCAGGTAGACCGGCACTTTGTTGTTGATGAATGCGGCGAAGATCAACGCGGTTCCGGCAGCGAGGATCAGCACGCGAAGGGGGCCGCCGCGCCGGGCTCGAATCACCAGTGCGAGGAGTCCGAGCACGACAGCGCCTTGGAACGCCCACAGCAGCGGGTTCGGGACCTCGTTGGTGACGAGGCCGAAGTACCAGTTGCGGTAACGCTCGCCCTCGCGCAACACCTGATGCGCGATGAAGTTGAGTTGCCAGCCCGGGACGCGATCGCCGGCGAAGTTCGCGATCTGCAGCTGGACGTCCTTCCAGCGGATCAGCACGACCACCAGATAGGGTCCGAATGTCGCGGCGACGCCCGCCGTGATCCAGTAGCCGAACGGCACCCGCAGCGCACGCCGGCCATAGTCCGCGAAGAACCACGCGACCAGAATCAGACCCGCCCAGAACGCGTTGCCGTGGCACAGCACGGCGAGACCGAGCGACGCGCCGCTGACGAAGAACCAGCCCCGCTTCGATCCTTGCCGGCCGATCGCATACGCGGTCAGCGCCGCCACCGCAAAGAAGACGGCCGGGATGTCCGTGCGGGAATTGCGCACGCCGCCGAGAAAGTTGCTGTCGGCCGCCAGGAACAGGGCGGCGGCGAGACCGCTGATCGGATCGAGCAGACGTCGTCCAAGGGTCGCGGTCATCAGAAGGATGCCAAGGCCGAGCAGCACACCGAAGAGGCGCGCCTGGAAAATGTCGAATCCGAGCAGACCCAGCCACGGCGCCAGCAGATAGCCGTAGCCGACCTGCAGGAGATACGCGGTCTTGAGTCCGAGCATCGGTTGACTCGGCACCCCCGTCGTCCACACCTGGTACGCGCGCTCCATCAGCCACGGCTCGTCCACGTTGACCCGCGGCATCATCGTCAGATGCGGCAGCGTGTTGTGGAGGTACACCGCGGCGACCAGCGTCAGGCCGATCGGCCAGCTGCGCGGCGCCGTGTCAGACAACCGGCGCGACCCGCTCGAAGACGGTGACGTTGTGCCGCAGCTGCGAGGGGCTCGTGCTGCGCATCGGGTACTGCGCGACCACGCGCAGGCCGGCGGCTGGCGCCAGCCGCTCGCGCATGTGGCGATCGAGCATCCGGGTCGGAGGCATGTACATGTAATCGATGCGCTCGCGCAGCGAGCGCGCGTCCATCTCGCGGCCGTGCAGCGCGCGCGCGGCGAACAGAATCGCGCGGTCGACCAGCGGCGATCGGACATGGCGCAGGCCGCCCCGGATCAGCGCGAAGAGGCGATTGTACCTGCAGTCGAACGGCATGCCGCAGACGAACACTCCGCCGGGTTGCAGATCGGACGCGATGCGGTTCAACAGTGCGCGTGTGTCGCCAGGAATCAGGTGAAGCACGCCGTCGCTGACGATCGCGTCGAAGGGAACCGCGCGATAGGCCATGTAGTCGGCCTGCTCGAATGTGATACGCGGGGCGGCACCTGACGAGGCGCGTGCATGCTCGGCGGCGCGGACATTCGCCAGCGAGATATCGATGCCGCTGACCTGCGCCAGCGGCCGCGCCTCGGCAATGCGGACCACCAGCGAGCCGGTGCCGCACCCGATGTCGAGGACCCGAACATGGCGGTGGTCAGGAATATGGCCGAGCGCGAGCGCAGCCATGCGCGCCGACCGCGCCGGCGGCGCGCTGCAGGTCTTGCCGCTGAAGTCGAGCGCCCGATCGGCAGCCGTCATGGCAGGCCCGCGCTCGCAATCGCCTGCAGCGGCGAACTGAACGCGAAGCGCTCGTCGGCGCCGATGTATTCGAGCAGCGTCCGATACGCCGCGAGCATCGCGACGTTGCCGCTGAAGCGCCGCTCGCAGTGCGTCAGCAGCACGACGACGCCGCGGGCGCGCGCGATCGCGTCTGCGCAGGAGATCCACAACGCCGCAATTTCTCCCGGCGAGTGCCCGAGAAACCGCAGGCTGCCGTCGCGCGGCATCGACAGCGGCAGTTCGGCGATGCCCTCGGCGACGAAAGGACGGGCGCTGGCGCAGCCGTTGTTCGGTACCGGAAACAGACCGCCGGACGTCGGGATGCTGCTGTCGTAACGGTATCGTCCGGCGAGGTCGCGAAGCAGCGCGCGCGTCCGCAGCAGGGACGGTGCGCGGTAGCCGGTGCTCCGGTAACGGTCGGCGAACGCTGCCGCGGCGTCGAGCCGGCGGCCCCGCTCGGCGGCGTCCGCGAACGCGGTCCGGTTGCTGTGATCGTAGCCGTGCACGCCGATGTCATGGCCGCGCGAGACCACGGCATCCGCGAGCGCGTACTCGATCGGCCACGCACACGGCACGACATAGCTGGTCGATCGCGCGCCGGCCTGCTCCTCCAGCGGCAGGAAATCGGCGACCAGTCGCTCGAGCCCCTCAGGCGAATCGATGTCGTGCGTCAGCAGCACGGGGGTTCTGAGCGCGGACATGGGACTCGCCGTCGACGTCATGTCGGCGACGAAGTCGGCGCTGAGGTCGAGTGGCCATGCCGGAAACCGCGCCCAGTGGCCGGTGCGTGACCGGTTCAATCGCCCGATTGACGCGCCGACGATCGCGCGCGCCCACCCGGGCACGTATTGATACGACACCGGCAGCCGCGAGCTTGCCGGCGGATGGTCCGTGAATGCCGCCTGCTCCCGCAGGCGAACGACGTCGTCCAGTGTCGGGATCTCAACGTCGCCGGGCAGCGACAGCGTGCCGCTCGCGTCGAGGAAACGCCGCCAGCCCGTGCGATCGAGCAGTTCGCTGGAGAGCGAGACGGTGCGGCCCTCCGCCCACACCGCCGGCTCGCGGCCGCCGACCGATCCGACAACGACCCGCTCCAGCCTGCTCACGTCCACATGTCGAATGCCGCGCCGAGCAGCGCGGCGAGACGGCCGTTCGGTTCCTGATAGCGTGTCTGGAGCGATGCCCGGACGCGTGGGGCGAGCGCCGTCCCGTCCTTGGTCGACGGGTTGATCACACCCAGGCTGATGGCGTCGTCCGGCCGCTCGGCGACGCCGAGAAAACGGTGCATCCGCGCGGCGAGCCATTGCGGCCGATCCACGATGTCCTCGAACCGGACGACGAGCCATTGATTGCGATCGAAGCGATCGAGGTACGGCTGCAGCAGGTCCGCGTACAGGCCGCGTGAGAAATACGAATACGGCCGCGCAAAGCGCAGCCCCTCCGGCAGGTCCCGCTCCCGCTGCGCTTCCAGCGCCAGCGCGGCCTCGAACGATTCGTGCTCGAGGCCGTTCATCCGCGTCCACAGGTAGTTCGAATACGCACGCTCGACCGGCTCGCGCAGGATGAAGATCAGTTTCACGTTGGGCAGGTCGCGGGCGATGCGCTCCGCCGCCGCCGCGCTCTCGAGATAGTCGGTGCTCTTTTCACCCGCGACCAGCGCCTCGTCGATGCCGTGGAACCACGTCCGCGAATAATGCTCGAGCCCTCGGGCATACAGGCTGTCGACCAGAAAGAATTTCGGCTCTGGTGCGAGCGGCTTTGCCATCTGCACCGCGGGGTGACGATCGAGCAGCGCGGACAGCCAGGTCGTGCCCGATCGCGGCGCGCCGCCGATGATGAACTCGGGAAGCCTCACCTCAGCGTGTCAGCGGTCCGAGGTTCCGTTCGACGATGTAGAGCGGGCGGCCGCGGGCTTCGTCGAGGATGCGCCACAGGTACTCGCCGAGCACGCCGACCATCGTCAACTGCACGCCGCCGAGCACCAGGACGGCGAGCATCACCGACGTCCAGCCGTCGACGCGGGTGCCGAAGAACAGCTTGTTGACGAGCACGTAGAAGCCGAACAGAAAGCTGAGCGCCGAGACCCCGAGGCCGATCGCGGAGATCAGCCGGATCGGCAGGAACGAGAACGAGACGAAGGTGTCGATCGCCGCCTTCACCATCTTGCCCGTGGTCCACGACGAGGCGCCGACCAGCCGCTGCGGCCGGTGGTACTCGACCTGTGTTTCCCGAAAGCCGGCCCAGGCGATCAGACCGAAGGTGAGGCGATTGCGCTCGGCGCACTGCCGGAACGCCTCGATCGCCGGCCGGGCGATCAGGCAGAAGCTGCCGGTGCCGCCTTTCGGATACGTCGGGATCGCGAAGCGCCGCACCATCGCGTAGAAGCGGTTCATCGCCCATGCCCGCATCGCCCCGTCGTCGCGACCGGTCCGCGCGCCCCAGACGACGGCATAGCCCTCCTGCCATCTCGCGACGAACTCGCGGATCAAGGCCGGTGGATCCTGGAGATCGGCGGCCATGATCACCGCGGCGTCGCCGTGGCAGTGATCGATCCCGGCGGCAATGGCGACGTGGCTGCCGAAGTTGCGCGGGAAGCGGATCGCGAACACGCGGGGATCGGCGGCGCGCAGCTCCTCGAGCACGCCGAACGATCCGTCGCGGCTGCCGTCGTCGACGAAGATGAATTGCCAGTCGTAGGCCGCGAGCGACGTCATGACCTCGGTCACTTCCTGGTGGAAGCGGCGCAGGTTGTCCTGCTCGTTGAAGACCGGAACGACAATGGTGATGAGCGGCATCAGCGGGTCCGGCCTGCGAGGTCGCCGACGGCATCAATGACGCGGACCTGATCGGCGTCGGACAGTCCGGCGTACATCGGCAGGAAGATCGAACGGGCCGCAACCTTCTCGGTGATCGGCAGCGAGCCGGCGCCGGGACCATCGCGGTAGAGCGGCTCGAGATGGATCGGCGGGATGCCGCGCCGGCAGGACACGCCGCAGGCGACGAGGGCGCGCATCGCCTCGTCGCGGTCGAGCGCACAGCCGTCGGTCAGCATCACCGCGTAGGACTGATACGCGTGATCGGCATACGGGGGGCGCGCCGGGACCTGCAGCGCCGGAAGCGGCGCGAACGCGGTGTCGTAGCGATCGGCGATGGCGCGGCGGCGCTCGAGGAACCGCGCGAGCTTCGGCAGCTGCGCCAGGCCGATCGCCGCCTGCAGGTCGGTCATGCGGTAGTTGTATCCGAGCTCGCGATATTCCTCGTAGACCAGTCCGCTCGCCTGATGCCGCGCATGATCGGACACCGAAGCGCCGTGCGATCGGAGCTGCCTGGCGTGATCGGCGATCGCCTCGTCGTCGGTCATCAACATGCCGCCTTCGCCGACGCAGATCGTCTTGCGCGGGTGAAAGCTGAAGCAGCTGATGTGGCCGTGCGAGCCGACTGGGCGGCCGCGGTAGGTCGCCCCGATCGCGCACGCGGCATCCTCGATCACCGTCAGGCCCCGCGCCGCGGCAGGCGCCAAGGCGTCCAGATCGGCCGCGAGCCCGACCTGATGGACCGGCATGATCGCCTTCGTCCTCGGCGTGATTCGGCGCAGCGCATCGGCGGGATCGATGTTCCAGGTGTGCGCGTCGATGTCGGCGAATACCGGCGTTGCGCCGGCATACAGAATCGCGTTGGCGGTGGCGACGAAGGAGTACGACGGACAGATCACCTCGTCGCCTTCGCCGATGCCGGCGACCAGCAGAGCGAGGTGCAGCGCGGTCGTGCATGACGTCGTGGCGATCCCGAACCGCGCGCCGACGCGGCCGGCGAACGCGCGCTCGAATTCCGCCACCTTCGGCCCCTGGCTCACCCACCCGCTCGCCAGCACGTCGGCGACCGCGCGGGCCTCCGTCTCGTCGAACTCCGGGCGCGAGAGCGGAATTTCGTTCACGACCCGGCCGCCGTGGCGCGTTCGCGCTGCCACCACTCGACCAGGCCGCGCAGGCCGTCCTCGAGCGTGACGCGCGTGCGGAACCCGAGGACGTCGGCTGCGGCATCGACCGCCGCCAGGCGCCGCGGCACGGGGTTGACGCGGCGCTCGGCCTTCCGTTCCGGCCGCAGCGGCGAGTGCATGACCGCCAGCAGCATGTCGGCCAGCGCGTTCAGCGACGTCTCCGTGCCGCTGCCGATGTTGAACACCGCGTCGCTGACGTCGGCGCCCGCCGCGAGGATGTTGGCGCGTGCGATGTCGGCGACATGGACGAAGTCCATCGTCTGCGTGCCGTCGCCGAAGATCGCCGGCGGCTGCCCCGACGCAATGGCGTCCATCCAGCGCACGAAGACCTCGGTGTAGACGCCGTGCACGTCCATGCGCGGACCGTACACATTGAAGTAGCGCAGGGCGACGTAGCGGAGCCCGTACATCTCGTTGAAGCTGCGCAGCAGCCCTTCGTTGAACACCTTGGCGGCACCATACAGCGTGCGGTTGCGGTACGGATGGTGATCCTCGAGCGTGGGGAAATGTTCGGCCGCGCCGTACACCGAGGCGGACGAGGCGGCCACCACCTTGCGGACGCCGGCGCGAACCGCGGCCTCGAGCACGTTGAACGTGCCGTCGACGAGCACGTCCTTCGCGAGGCGCGGCTCTTCGGCGCATTGCGTGATGCGGATCGCCGCCTGGTGAAAGACGAGACCGACGCCGTCCATCGCCCGCGCGACATCGTCGACGTTGCGGACGTCGCCTTCGACGATCCGGACGCGGCCGCTCGGCAGCGACGTGGCGAGGTTCTCCCTTCGTCCACGTGAGAAGTTGTCGAGGATCACGATGTCGGAGATGCCGCCGCGGACCAGCTCGTCCGCGATGTGCGACCCGATCAGGCCGGCGCCGCCGGTAATGAGCACGCGTTCGTCTGTCATGCCGTCCGTTCGATCGACCGGCGGACCCGCGCCGGGTTGCCGGCGACGATCGTGCGTGCCGCAACGCTTCTGGTGACGACACTGCCGGCGCCGATGATCGCGTCCTCGCCGATCTCGATGCCGCAGAGAATCGTCGCGCCGGAGCCGATCGACGCGCCGCGGCGGACAATCGTGCGCACCACCTGCCAGTCGGCCGCGGTCTGCAGCGCACCGTCCGGATTAGTCGCGCGCGGGAACAGGTCGTTGGTGAACATCACGCCGTGCCCGATGAATACGGCATCTTCGATCTCCACCCCTTCACAGATGAAGGTGTGGCTCGAAATCTTGACGCGGCGGCCGATCTTCGCGCCGCGCTGAATTTCGACAAAGGTGCCGATCCTGGACTCGTCGCCGATTTCGCAGCCGTACAGATTGACGAAGTCGTAAATGGCGACGTCTTTCCCCAACCTGACGTCGGCGGCGATCGACTGACATTTCATAGCCGCACCCGCCGGCCTTCGGCGCGCAGCGATCGCTCGGCCGCTTCGAGCAGCTGGACGACGCGAATGCCGGCGGCCCCGTCGGTCAGCGGCGCGCGGCGCTCCTCGATCGCGTCAGCGAACTCGCGCACCACCGAGGCCAGCGCTTCACGGCGCTCCAGCTTCGGCGCGTACATGTCGCCGGTGCGGTACGAGACCAGGATCTGTTCGCGGGCGCGCTCGTCCTTGAGGTCGAAGTCGACCCCCTTGTCGTAAACGCGCACTTTTTCGCTCGGCTCCATGTCGTCGTAGACCAGCATCCGCTGACTGCCGCCGATCAGCATGGTGCGCACTTTGACCGGCGCCAGCCAGTTGACGTGAAAGTGCCCGAGAAAGCCGTTGTCGAAATGGACCGTGATGTAGGCGATGTTCTCGTGCTCGTAGCCGGCGAGCGCCGTGCCGTCCGCGGACACGGCGACCGGGCGGGCGTCGACGAGATGATCCATCACGGCGAGGTCGTGCGCGGCGAGATCCCACACGACGTTGGAGTCCTGCTGGAACAGACCGAGGTTGACGCGCACGGAATCGAGATACAGCAGATCGCCCAGCTCCTTCGTCTCGACGAGCGCGCGGATCTTCCTCACCGCGCCGGTGTAGACGAACGTGTGGTCGACCATGAGACAGACGCCGCGCCGCGCGGCGATCTCCGCCAGCTCGGAAGCTTCGGCATACGAGGCGGCCAGGGGCTTCTCGACCAGCACGTGCTTACCGGCCTCGAGCGCCGCCTTCGCAAGTGGGTGGTGCGTTTTCAGTGGCGTGGCGATGATCACCGCCTGCACCGCGGCGTCGGCAATGACCTCGGCCGCGTCGGCGCAGGTGGTCGTGCCGGGATGCCGCCGCGACGCGAGATCGCGCCGCTCCGGTCGTCCATCGGCGATTACCGTCAGACGCACGCCTTCAGACTCGGCGATGTTGCGCGCCAGGTTGGGGCCCCAGTAGCCGTAGCCGATCAGTCCAACGTCGATCACCTGAAGGATTTCCCCCGAAATGTGCGGTTCCTCACTATAGCCCAAGGATCACGCGACACGACGCCGCGCCGGTGCGCCAAGTACATGCTGATAGGTCTCGAGCCACCGAGCGGCAATCGGGTCGATGGCGAATCGCTCGACGATCGTCTCGCGACCGCGTGCGCCGATCGCGTGCGCCGCATCGGGATCGGCAAGCAGCGCCTGCAGCGCCGCGGCGAGCGCATCCTCGTCGTCGGGCCGCACGAGACGGCCGTTCACACCATCGACCACGAATGCGTCGGTCGCTCCTTCGAGCCGTGAAGCGACTGAGGGCACGCCGCACGCCATCGCTTCCATCAGGGCCATCGACTGGGTTTCGCGGATCGACGGCAGCGCAAACACATCCGCGGCCCGAAGGTAGGTCTCGACGTCGTCAACCGACCCGGTGAAGCGGATGTCATCGGCCCGGCCGAGCGCCGCCGCGGCGGCGCGCAGGGTCTGTTCGAGCGTCCGATCGACCTCGAAGTACGGCGAGTGCGTTGCGCCGACGTAGACGAGGGTGGCGCGGGTCCCGGCGAGGAGGAGCTGCTGCCAAGCACGGAACAGAAGATCCGGCCGTTTGTCGCGCGAGAAGAATCCAACGAAAACGATGACGGGCTGATCCGGCCAACCGAGTGTGCGCCGGATCGCCAGGCGCTCGCCGGGCGTGGCCGGATAAAAGCGGCTGGTGTCGATGCCGTTCGGAATCAGCCGATAGCGATCGGACGGCAATCCGGCCTCGAGGTAGCGCGTGGTGATGTACGGGCTGACGCCGACAACCAGATCGGCGGCGGTCAGCGTCGCATAGGCAGCGCGGCTGCGCGCCTTCACTGCCGCCGGATCATCCTGTCCGGCCGTGTGGAGCGTGACTACGATCGGCTTTCCGAGAAGGCGCGCGATCGCCGTGGCTGCAAGGTTTTTCTGCGACACACCATGGATGTGAATCAGATCGAACGCCGAACGGATCGTGATCAGACGCGCGGCCAGCCGCAGTGACGCGGCCGCCTTCGACGCCGCGCTCGTGACGTCTACCGGCAGACGATACACCGTGACGTCGTCGACGTTGGCGGCCCGAGGCAGCCCCGAGTCGACTGCCGTCGCGAGCACCGAAAATACGGCGCGTCCTGCCAGCGCGGCGGCGACGGCGCGGCATTGGATCCCCGCGGCGCTGATCTCGGGGTAGTACGCGCCGGTGATCTGGAGCACCCGCGGAGGTTTGCTCACGTGCGGAACGCTCTCGTCAGGGCGGCTTCGAGTTGTCGGGTCGTCACCCGGATATCGAATTCGGCGGCGACGTCGGCGAAGGCCGGCGACACCGCCAACCGTCCCTCGCGCCACTCCGCAATGACGTCGGCGACCGCGGCGGCGATGGAGTCCACGCGATCGGGCGGCGCGATACGGCAGCCGAGTCGGCGGAGCAGACTGGCCGACGCCCCTATCGCGGGCGTGATGCCAAGAATCGGTTTGCCCAGCGACAGGTAGTCGACCAGCTTGCTCGGCAGAAAGACACTGGGGCCGTCGCTCGGTGCGTCGATCACGAGCAGCACGTCCGCGTCGGCCGCGATCTCCTGCGCCTGGGCGGGCGGAACACGCTCGCGAAACCGCACGATACCATCCAGGCCGATCGCATCCGACTCGCGCTTGAACTCGGCCACATGCGGGCCGACGAGCGTCACTTCGAGGATGTTCGCGAGATTCGCGCGCGCATTGAGTGCGGCGATCGCCTTCAAGAACGAGACCGGGGTACGTCGACCGGAATAGAAGCGTCCGGTGTGGACGATGCGCAATGGTCCAGGACGCCGCTCCCCTGCGAAGGCCTGCGGCGCGAAACCGTGAGGGACGATCGACACTTTCCGGCGCCACTCGGGTGGATATTTCCGCATGACGAGGTCGGCGGTTTCGGCCGTCACGAAGACGACGCCGTCGGCGCGGCGGATGACGTCCGCCTCCATTTGACGCCACGCCGCGCGCTGTCGTCCGAACCCCGCCGAGTAGGGACTGTCGACCCAGGGATCGCTGAAGTGAGCGACCCATCGCAACCCGGTCGCGCCACTCACGCGGAGCCCGATCAGATGGTTCGACCAGGGCTGGCCGAATGTCATCAGGCCTGCAAAGGACTGCACCGCAGCGGCTTGCAACGCCGCCCGTTCGGCTCGCCGGATCCACACCCACTTCGAGTCGGGCCAGTCGCGGAGCACGGGTGCCAGGCGCCACGCCGCACGAACCGACCACCATTCCTCGGGAGACGGCACGCGGACGACATCGACGCCAGGCAGCGGCTCGGGATCGACGCCATCATGCCAGTGCGGACCACGCCTGCGCGGCGCCATGGTGATCGCCGTGGTCTCGCGGCCGAGCGCCGCCAGTTCTCGCAACGAGCGCGATACCTGCGTCGCGCGCGGACCGTACATCGGCGGAAATTCCCACGACACCGCCAGCAAACGGCCCTTCATCTGGGGACGGCACCGCTCGTTTCGACGCGTTCCCGGAGCCGATCGATCGTTCGCCGCGTGTGCTGGCGCCAGGTGTACCTCGCCAGGACCTGCTCGCGCGCCGCCGCGCCAAGCGTCATACGCAAATCCGGATCGTCAACCAGGCGTTCCAGTCCGTCCGCCAGCGCCGTCGCGTCACCTGGCGGGACCATCCACGCGGTCCGGCCATGCTCGAGCACGTCGCCGATCTGATCCAGGTTCGACGCGACAATGGCCCGTCCCATCGCCATGTACTCGAACAGTTTGGTCGGCGAGCCGAAAAACGGAGAGCCGTCGGGGTTGGGCACGTGCGGCGAGGCAAGGATGTCGCACGCGGCGAGATGCGCCGGGCCGTCCTGCTGCGGCACCAGACCGGTAAATACCGTTGCCTCGAGTGCGCCGCCGTCGCTCAAGATCCGCCTGACCTGCGGCAGCGATGCCCCGTCGCCAATCATCAGGAGCCTGACGCGCGCAGCCGACCCGGCACGGCGATGGAGATCGACGAACGCTCGGGCAAGGACCTCGGCGCCGTGCCATGGTCCGAACGTTCCAATGAAGCCGACGACCGTCGCGTCGCCGAGCGCGTACTGCTGGCGTACGCCGCTCGCGTCAACATCGGCATTGAACGCATCCGGATCGACGCCGTTCGGATTGACGAGCACCGCGGCCGGATCGGCACCGCGCCCGATCACTTCGTCGCCCATCGCACGGCTGACCACGACGATGACGTCTGGCAGCGTCAGGTTCAGCTGTTCGATCCGGCGCGACAGCGCTTCGTATTTCAGCGGCCGCCCCCAATGACGGCTCATCCAGATTTCCGAGCCGTTGTATTCGAGAATCAGCGGAACGCGAAAGCGCCGCGCTGCGACGATGCCGGCATAGCTGTTCAGGCTGTAGCGCTGATATACGAAACTGAGCGAACGGCTGCCGACGTGCGCGGCGACGCCGGCGACGACGGCGTCGTTGAGCACGAACGTCGGCAGCTCGCGAAAATTCCAGAACGCCTCTGCCGGTTCGATCGCGTGGACTTCGATGTCACGCCGCAGCGTCGCGATCGCATCGGTGGTCAGGAAGATTGGCGGTCCGGTGAACGCGTCGAGCGTGTTGACGACCCCGGCGATGTGACCGACCGAGCCGCCGGCGCGGACGCCGAAGCTGAGGTCGGTCCGCAGGTACAACGGCGGCCGCGCGAGGTCTAGCGGCGGCACCGCGGTCGCCGGCGAGCTCCCGAGCGCTTCGACGTCCCGGCCGACGCGCGCCAGGAGACGCGACACCTGAAACGGCTCGCACGCCAGTTGTGCGCCCCATCGTACCAACTGGGCGGCGGGCAAGACCCGGCGGCGGCCGATTGCGTCTTCAATGACGACCGAACCGCGGGACAGGAGCCGAAGGATCAGAGCGGCCGGCAACGGACGGCCGACACTCTCCAACCGATGCACGAGCAGCCGCCCCTCACGATAGCGGCCGACGCGGGCGAGCAAGGAACCGCGGCGAATCGCCCGACGCAATTCCTCGAACGAGAGCACCGCCTCGCCGGGCTCGATCCGGGGCGAGGCCACCCCTGGACGCACGATCGTGAGCCGATCGGTCACGCGATCGCTGACGCCTGTCGAGAGGCCGGGGCCGATTCGCCGGCGATGAACGTCCGCCACCACATCGCCAGGTTCAACAGGTACCAGCGCTTGGCGGCGTCGGCGGTGCTCATGACGCGCGCGACTTCCGCCCGGTCGAGGAGATCGGTGTCGGCGCAGAACCGGCGCAGCTCGGCGTCGGCGATCGCCGCCAGCGGCCCCTCGAACAGTTCGTTGACCGGCACGCCGAAACCCTGTTTGCGCCGAGTGATCAGATCGTCGGGGACGAGGCCGCGGACCGCCTTCTTCAGGATGTACTTCAAGGTACCGTTTTTCGTCTTCAGCGCACCGGGAATGCTCATCGCCAATCCGACCATGCGATGGTCGAGAAACGGTACCCGCGCTTCGAGTCCGACGCTCATCGTCATCTTGTCGACGCGCATCAGCAGCAGTTCGGGCAGGCGGAGGTGGAGATCGACGTAGGACATCCAGTTCACCGCCGTCGGCTCGGGC
The DNA here is from genome assembly GCA_025463215.1 of Acidobacteriota bacterium. GTDB lineage: Bacteria > Acidobacteriota > Vicinamibacteria > Vicinamibacterales > CAVVIG01 > CAVQFC01. The sequence continues at coordinate 18,662 of JAOBWF010000300.1, forward strand.
GCGCGCTGTTCGAAGCGCTCCCGGATCGGCCGGATCGCGTCGTACGACGTCACGCCGGCGAGCAGCCGGCGCAGGCGCGGCGAGAGCAGCCGGCGTTTTTCCGCGTCGGTGAACGCTTCGGCGCCGCTCCAGAACAGCGGCTCGCGACGCGCGCCGCGGCGGAGCCATTCGGCGTGCACGGTGCGGTCGTATCCCATCGCGGCCAGCGCGGCGCAGGCGGCGCCCTTGGCGAACGCCGGCATCGGCAGGTCGTCGTAGCGCTGCCGCTGCAGCGCCTGGATCCAGTTCGGGTAGCCGATGAACAGCTCGTCGGCCCCCTCGCCCACCTGACAGACGATCGTGCCGTGTTGCCTCGCCAGTTTCGCGACGTAGTGGACCGGCACACAGACCGGATCCGCGATCGGCTCGTCCTGCAGGCGGACCATTTCGGGGAGGAAATCGATCACATCCTGGGCGGTGATCAGATACTCGTGGTGATCGGCACCGACGCGCTGGGCCATCTGGCGCGCGTAGGGCAGTTCACTCGGATACGACGCGTAGTCGCCGGCATATCCGATCGAAAAGGTCTGCACCGGACGCGATTCCCCTTCCGAAAACAATGCGGCGTTGGTGCTCGAGTCGAGTCCGCCGGAGAGGAATACGCCGACCGGCACGTCGCTGACTTTGCGCAGCCGTACGGCGGTGCGCAATTCCTCGAGGACGCGCTCGGCGATTTCATTCTCACTCGAGCCGGCCGGCTGCAGCTCATCCCAGACGTCCCAGTAGCGCCGTTCGGTCAGGCCGCCGTCGGCGTCGACCCGCAGCCAGGTCGCCGGCGGCAGCTTCTGGATGCCGGCGAACAGCGTCTGCGGTCCAGGCGTCGTGAGGAAGGAGAGGAAGTGGAACAACGCCGCGTCGTCGACGTCGCGGCGCTGGTCGGGATCATCGAGTAGCGCCTTGATTTCCGACGCGAAGGTGAGCCGGCCGTGATGGACGCTGAAATACAGCGGCTTGATACCGATCCGATCGCGGACCAGCCAGAGTTGGCGCGCGCGCGCGTCCCACAACCCGAACGCGAACATGCCGCGGAAGCGGGCGAGGCAGTCGATGCCCCACTCTTCGAACGCGTGCAGGATCACTTCGGTGTCGGAGTGATCGGTCTTCCACTGATGCCGCCCGCTCGCGGTCAGCTCACGGCGAATCTCGGCGTGGTTGTAGATCTCGCCGTTGAAGACGATTCGCAGCGACCCGTCCTCGTTGGCCATCGGCTGGGCTGCGGTCTCGGACAGGTCGATGATCGACAGACGGCGGTGGCCGAGGCCGATGCGGCCGTCGCCGGCAACCCACGTCGAGGCGCCGTCGGGTCCGCGGTGCGCCAGCACGTCCCGCATGTGCGACACGTACCCCTCCGTGGCCGAAAAGCTGCCGCCGTCGAACGCGAGGACGCCGTTGATGCCGCACACGCTATTCGAAGTCCGCGAGCACGCCCTTGAATCGCTCGAAGAATGCGCTGCCTAGCGCGAACGTCCCCAGGCACATCACGACGTAGACCGTCAATACCGAGGGTGCCGGCCAGCGGCCATGCAGCATCGAATCGCGGTACATCTCGGTCAGGTAGTAAATGGGATTCAGATAGATCACCCATCGCCACTTGTCCGGCACCATCTCGGGCTTGATGCCGATCGGCGACAGGAACATCAACATGAAGACGAACAGATTGACGAAGTAGGTCACATCCGGGAGCGCCACGGTCAAACTCGCGAGGATCCAGGTGAGGCCGGAGAGCCACATTACCTGGAGCGCGATCACGACGGGTAGCCAGAGCACGTGCCAGCTCAGCGCGCGGTCGCCGAGGAGCAGTACCAGCACGAGCCCAATGCTGACGAACTGACTCGCCATGCCGACGAGCACTGCGCGCACCGGAATGAGCTCGATCGGCAGCATCACGTTTTTCACGAGGTGGATATTCTGCTTGACGGACAATCCGCCGGTCGTCAACGCCTCCATGAAGCCGAGGTAAGGCACCAGGCCGCAGAACACATACAGGACATAGTCGAAGCTGCTGAAGCCTTCGAACCGCATCTTGAAGACGACCATGTAAATGAACAGGTAGACCGACAGCAGCAGCGCCGGCTGCAGGATGACCCAGACCATACCCAGGACCGATCCCGCGTGCCGCTTCGCCAGTTCCACGCGGGTAATCGACGCCAGCAGGCGCCGATACTTGTAGATGATTCCCGCCATCTTCCTCGAGTCGCCAATCAGCGCGCGGAGCAACCTCACGATGCGATCTCGAATCGCCATGTGCGCTGACCGTCCAGCGTGGTGCGCATCGACAATTCGACCGAGCTGCACGGCCACTTGACGCCGTACGACGGCGAGTACGCGGCCGGCTGCACCGACGCGTCCAGGTCGTCTGGATATCGCAGCGTCCAGCACGCCGTGGCGGTCCTCAAGGTCAGCGCCCCACGGGCTGACATCGACGCCGCGACCTCTCGAGCGAAATGAAAATGCCAGCGCAGCGTATGGGTTCCCGAACCTTCCAGCCTGTCGACGATGTTCAACGTCCCCGACCGCTTGTCGAGACGCAGCCTGCGCTCGTGAGTGACAGGCGCGTCGAGCCGCTCGTATCCGTGATGGCGACCGACGTACTCGGCACACGCGGCGGTGTCTTCGAATGCCAGATGCTCGGCGCGCGCGCTTTCAAACATGCGGAAAATCCACTCGGGACGCGTGTCGTTCTGCTCGATGCCGTCAATCATGAGGGTGCTATGGTACCCAGTACCACGGAACAGGTTTCGCGCGTCGGGATCGGAAGTGTACACGTAGCTGCCAGGATCGACGATCAGCGGCGTGCCGCGCGGATGGTATTCGAACGACAGCTGATCGTTGTGCTTGTGGTTGCCGAACCCTTTGGTGCCGACGATGCCGTTGGTCACCAGGAGATACGACGCCTCATCGCCGCGCATCACGGCAACGCCGGCATCGCGACATAGCCGGCTTGCGGTGATTGCTGCGACAGGCGCGGGCGGAGTCAGCCCCCACCACGCGGCTTCCCATGCGGCCACGTCGCCGGCGATCGCTGCCCAGGCCGGCTCGCCGAACATCGCCGATGCCGGGCCGAAGAGATGCCGCGCGTCCTGCGGCGTCGTCGTTCCGTATCCGCTGAGCACGTGCAGGCGGCCGTCGTCGGCATCGCCGACCTGGGGCATCAGACCGTCGGGGCGCTGGACTGCAGCGAGATAGGCAATCATCGCGCGCACCCGTTCCTGGTAGTGGGGCGACAACGGCGCCTGCTGGTGATCCGCCAGGCGCTGACAGCCGAGGAACAGTTCGGCGACGAGGCGATGGTACGGAATCGACGATTCGAAGTCGGCGCCGTCGGGCAGTACCTGCACGTCGATTTCCTGCTCGAGCGACTCGCGCGCGAACGCCTGCCAGGCAGCGCCCTGGGGCACGTCCGCGAACACCGCACCGAGGAACCAGAGCCCCGCGACGTTGCTGAGGAAGTGATTGCTGGTGACCTCGTAAGTGTTCTCGAGGTTGGCACGGATGAAAATGCCGTGATCGAACAGCGCGGAATACGCACGCCGCCAGAACTCCGGTTCCAGCGCTGAGCTGTCTGAGATGAGTTCGAGCGCGATGGCCCAGCTCACGGCGCGAAGCGCCACATCCATCGTGCACGTCCAGTTGATGCCGAGTCCGACCGGGTTGGCCTCCATGAAGTCGTCCAGTTCGCCGGCGATCTCGCGCGCGAACCGCTCGTCTCTGGTCAACAGGAATGCTTGCCCAAGCGTCGCCCAATGCTGACAGCGCGCCAGCTCCCACGGATATTTCACGTCCGCATTGGCCGGACGCATTTCGTACAGCTTCCATTCCTTGTAGGGAACGCCTCTCGGAAAGCGCAGGCGCCTGACCGGATCGAGATACCAATCAATCGGCCGATAGCCGTCGTGCCCCAGGCGGTCGGGATCGATCGGCACAAATGGTCCGCTGCCCAGCAGGTTGAATTCGTGACTGAGCACGCGTTCCGCCTGCGCGATCACCGCCGCGATCCGTGCCGGCCGGTTCGGGATCGAGCGGTCGAGCGATTCGATCGACACGCCGGTGTAGAGGCGCGACCGTGCGCGGAGTGCACGGTGCCAGCCGGTGATCTCGAGGCCGCCGCTCGCGAGCGCGTCTTCAAGCCGCGGTGGCGGCTGCGGCCGATCCGCCACGGCGGCCGCGCCAGCGCGCACGAAGCGGAGTCTCGCCAGCCAGCGCCTCAACATCGCGGGGGCGCGGATGTGGGCGACGTGAACCACCGAACCTGTCGGCGTTCCCGCGCGGGCGGCTCGGCGTTCACCTCTGACCGTCCGGCTTGCGCGCCTTGATGATCAGATTCCAACCCATGATTGTGCCGAGGGTCGGCAGCGGCACCCAGCGCAGCAGGCGCGGGACCTCGGCGGCGACCATCTGCCGCTGCACCACTTCGAGATCGGTGAATCCACGAAACAGATTTCGCAGGCGGCGCGCGGTGTAGACCTTCACCAGCGGACGAGCGGCGGCGTTGTCGGAACGCTCGACCGACCGCGACATGATGTCGCCCATCGAGCAGCGCATCAGCTCGCCGCTCTTCAAGCCGATGGCCCAGACGAGATTCCGCCAGTAGTGCAGCGAATTCTCGGCGTACATCATGATAATCGCACGGCCGCCTGGCTTGAGCACACGATAGATCTCCTCGACGACCTGCCGCGTATTGGGCGTGTGATGCAGCACGCCGTTGCTGTAAACCAGGTCGAACGTACTGTCGCCGAAAACGAGAGACTCTGCATCGTGCAACACGAACTCACCCGGAAGCCCGCGCAGGCGGAAGTTTTCCTTGGCGAGCTCGAGATGGCCGGCCGACAGGTCCAGATCCGTAATCAGCGCGCCGTTTCGCGCAAACTGCGAGAGATCAGTGCCCATGCCGCCGCCAATCTCGAGCACCTTCTCGCCCCGGTGCTTTGCGAACTCCATCGTCTCGGCCATCCACGGCGCGTATTCGCCGTAGCGGTAGGCCTCGGCTTCGTCGAACCACGGCAGCGTGTGCGGCTCGGCGACCTTCACATAGTGGGAGCCCGCCGGATCGTTGTCCCATTGCTTCTGCACTTCATCTTTGTAGCTGTCGCCGGTCTCGACTTGGCGCTGGCGCACGGCCGAGGCCGTGACCGGCGCGACTCCGACGGTCGGCGCGGCGGTCGGAGCGACGACGACGCCGCGGCGGCGCTGCAGGTCAGCGCCGAAGCTTGCGGCCGGGGAGCCCGACAGGAAGAGCCACAGGTTGGCGACGTGCCCGGTCCAGGAGTAGTGCTGTTCGACAGCCGCGCGCGAATTCCTGCCGAGCGCACGCCAGATGCCGCGATGTGCCAGCAGGCCGACGACCGCCTCGACAAAGTCGCCGACGTCTCCGGGCACACACAGTACCGCGCGCTGGTCGGTCACGACGGGCGGCAGTGGCGCGGACAGGTCCGACGCCGTCAATGCCGGCGACAACGCTTCGCCGATCTGTTCCAGGTCGCTGGCGACGATCGCTCCGCCCATCGCCATATATTCGAAGATCTTGGTTGGCGATCCGAAGAAGCGGCTGTCGACCATGTGGCTGCTGTGGGGCGACACGAAGATGTCGCACGCCTTGAGCAGCCGGGCACCGTCGCTCTGGGGCACGCGGCCGACGCGGCGCACGCGGTCCTCCAGCCCCTGCGCCACCACCTGCGTGTCGACGAGATGTTTGTAATTGCCGTCGCCGATCAGCAGAAAACACGCGTCCGGGACGCGGCGGCAGATCTCGGGAATGGCCGCCGCGAGAACGTCGACGCCGTGCCAGCCGCCGAACGTCCCGGTGAAGCCGATTACGGCGGCGCCAGGGTCAAGACCGCACTCGGCGCGAACGCGCGCCTTCTCACCCTCGACGGCCGGCGCATAGTCTTGGAGGTCGGCGCCGTTCGGGTTGACCAGGATCTTCGCGGGATCGACGCGCCGTGCGATCAGAGCGCCGCGCACTTCTTCGGAGATCACCGAAATCATCGTCGCCTGCTTGAACGCGAACTCCTCGGCCTTGATGTATTCCTCTTCGTAGACGTAGCCGACGCCGTCGAAGCTGCGGCGCATCGAAATCTCGGAACCGTTGTACTCGACCATGTACGGAATCTGCAGCGACCGGCTGAGCAACGCGCCCGCGTAGTTGCCCAGGCACAGCCTCTCGTAAATGTATGCCGGCGGCATCGCTTCGAATGCGGGGCGGAGCATTCTGACGAAATGCGGCGTGGCGTTGACGATGTCGTCTTCCGAAGCGCTCGCCGACGGGGGATCGAGCACGATTTGCTGCACACCGAAATCGTCGAGCAGCCGGTAGCGCTGCGTGACGAAGCAGATCAGCCGCGCGGTGACCGCGGCGAGTTCCTTCGCGACGTAGCACGTGTGCCCGTAGCTGCCGCCCGATTGGATCTGGGCCCAGAAGTCGGTGCGCAGGTACGCGCCGCAGCCCGCAATCGGATGGACGCTGCTCGGCACCATCGGCCTGACCGGAAACGGCACCGGCGCTGCGGACGCGATCAGCGCATCGAGCGCCGCGAGACGTGCGCCGGCATCGGGCACGGCCGGCTGGGACGACCGCGCCAGGCTCGGACCCGCCAATGAGCGGCCGAGCTTTCGCACGATCCGTTGCGGGAACTCGGACAACGGCACGTGGTCGAGCGCCTGCCGTGCACCACGGATCTCGCGTTGGGTGGCGCGCGCCAGCCGTCCGACCATGTTCCGCGCATGCTCGATCGTCCGGTAGGTGGTGATGAACGCCCAGTGGCGCCACAAACTCGACAGCCGCTCCTCGTCGATGCACTCGATCGCCTGTTCGCCGGGCCAGTACAGCCATGCGCGGCGGCCGCTAGCGATGATCCGCCGCGCCAGCACGATGACGTCGCGCCCCGCCCACCCGTGGTACATCTCGATGACCGCGCCGCCGAGCGCCGCGTCCGCGTCGAGGGCGGTCAGCGCATCGGTCAAGCTGTCGGCGCACTCGGGCGCAAGGTCGATCTTGTGACGTTCGGTCGTGAGATCGAGCCGGGGCTCGTCGACGACACCCTGCCGTCCGTTCGCTGCCAGATACAGAACACGCATGCGACTACGCGTCCTCCGTCCGTCCGTACAGCAGGTCGTCAACGTGCAAGGCGACGGCGCTCGTTTCCGTCAGTTCCTCGAAGGGAATCGGCGACGCGCCGCCGGTCGCGATGGCATCGCCGAACTGGCTGAGCTCCTCCGCGTGGCCCTTGTCGACCTCGGCGCTCTGCCACAATACCGACCCATCGCTTGCTTTGATCAACTTCTTGAAGTCGTCGACCACGTATGTCTCGCCGTCGCAGAAGATCTCGATCCGCTCCTTGCCGAGGCCCGATTTCGCGCCAAGTGAGGTGTACAGGAGGTGCGCGAGGCTGCCGTCCTCGTAGGTGATCGTTGCGCTGAAGTTGTCGTCGCGCCGGTACGGGCGATCCCCCGGGTCGATGGCCTCGGCCGAAATCGCCTTTGCCGGAGCGGCGGTGAGATACCGGAACACGTCGTACATGTGGCACGCCTCGCCGATGTTGCGGCCGCCACCCTGTGGGCCGTGGACCCAGTGATCGAGCGGGATGTAGCCGGCGTTCAGGCGGTAGCCGATGACCAGGGGCGCGCGCCGGCTCGCGATCAGCTGTTTCACCATGGTCAGCGCCGGAGAAAAGCGGCGGTTGAAGCCGACCAGGACGAGGGGCGCGCGCCCGTCACCCGCCCCGTGATGGGCCTCGGTCACCCGCTCCAGCTCTGCCCAGTTCAACGCCAGCGGCTTCTCGACGAACACGTGCTTGCCAGCGTTCAGACTGCGCACGACCTGCTCCGCATGAACATCGTGTCGCGTGGCGATCACCACCAGATCGACCCCGGGATCGCGCAGGACGTCTTCGAGGTCCGAGGTCAGCACTTCGACCTGGTTCTCGCGTGCGAAATTTCCGCCGGTCACGGCGTTGCGGCTCACCACGGCCTTGAGGAAGAAGCGGTCGCGCCGCTTCTTCATCTGCGGCACCAGCATCGCGGTGCCGAACGCGCCGGCGCCGACCAGCGCGTAGTTGACCAGCTCGCCGCTCGCCTTGCGATGTCCGCGAATGACGACGCGCGTCGCATCGGCTGGCTCCGGCAGCTCGCGTGTGTCGTCCGGATACCGAATCAGCACGCCGAGCGGCAGCTCGCCGCCGCCGTCCGCGAGCGCGCGGTACGCCGCCGGCGCCTCGTCGACCGAGATGACCCGATCGATGAGCGGCTGAATCTCGAGCCGTCCCCGCGCGACCAGATCGAGATACGCCTGCATGTTCCGGTTCAGGGTCCAGCGGACGTAACCGAACGGATAGTCATGCCCTTCGGTCTCGTAAGCCGCATCATAGCGGCCGGGCCCGTACGATGTGCTCATCAGCAGGTCGATCTCCTTGCGATAGAAGACCTCGCGCTCGAGCTTCAGTCCGACGTCGCCGACAATAACGACCGTGCCCTTGGCGCGCGTCACGTCCATCGCCAGATTGATCACCGCATTGGATTTGGTGGCAGCCGTGATCAGCGTGCGATCCACGCCGCGGCCCCCCGTGAGATCGCGGACCATCGCCAGCAGCGTGCCGGTGTCGCTGGCGCCGTGCTCCATGCCGAGCGCCTTGGCGCGCTCGACGCGCGCGGCATCGAGATCGAGGCCAATCACGTCACAGCCCGAGGCGCGCACCAATTGCACCGTGATCTGCCCGATCAGGCCGAGCCCGAGGACGCAGACGCGCTCGCCGAGCTGGGGCGCCGCGCGGCGCACACCCTGGAGCGCAATCGTGCCGACCGTGGTCGACGCCGCCAGCGACAACGGGCAACCGGCTGGTACCCGGGCGACCAGGTTGCGCTTCACGGTGATGAAGTCGGCGTGATTGGCCTGGCCGGCCCCGGCGCAGGCGACGGCGTCGCCAATCGCGAGGTCGGTGATCCCGGATCCGACCGCGACGACTTCACCCGCCGCGGAGTAGCCGACGTTCCAGCCCTGCACATCGAGTTCGCTCAATGGCAGACCACCGATCGTCGGCGGCGCCATCCCGACGTCGACCGTCTGAAAGCTGGCGCGCGATCGCTCCGCCGCCCCTGCGGTCGTCACGACGATGGTGATCGCGGTCGATCCCGCCGGTTCGAAGATCAACGTATCTTCGAACGGCCCCTCCTGATAGGTGCGAGATCCGAGCCAGCGATCGCGCGCGTCGTTGAGCAGCCCGACCGCGATCGCGCCCCCTTCCACTCGTCCGGTGAGGCGGACGACCGGAACCTGCCCCGCGGGTATGCCGATCGCCTGCGACATGATCTGATAGCCGGCAGGGGTCTGGTCGGTGATCAGCGACACGATCCCGCCTCGATCGGATACCGTCACCTCCGGGCTCGCGCCGGTCCATTGAATCTGTCCGGCGCCGGCGGCGGGCGTCACCGCCACCGTGCGGGCGGGACGGAGACGGTCCACACGGCTTCTCGCGATCTTCGCGACCCGGCTGAGCGCCTTGCGCGGATCCCTGACGCTGGCCCGCAGGTAGTGCCGCGCCAGCGCCGCATACTCGATTCCGCGTTCGACGGAGGAGCTGTCTGGGGCCGCGCCGGCGACCGATCGCAGCGGCGCGATTTCGGTGCCGACGCTGATCAACGAGTAATGAACGCGAACGAGCACGGCGCCTCGCTCGACGATCGGACGGGGAACACGGGCGACGACGGCACCGCTGTTGTTCAGGAGAATCTGGCGCATGACGAACCGACCTGACCTGGTATTAGGAACGCGACAAAAGGGCTGCGGCCGCGGCGCGTGCGCTGCCACTGAGCTGCGACTCGGCGAACAAGAATGAAGCGGTGACCGACGCGTCGGCGCTCAGCGCCCAGCGGATCACGGTCGTCGGCACCTTCACTCCGTAACTTGGCGAGATCCAGCCCGGCTCGAGCGACAAGGCGCCCCGAAATGCGCCGTCCGCAGGCAGCAGCCAGATATCGAGATCGCCTGCGGTCAATCGTACGTCGCCGCCGTGGACGTGCGGCACGACAGCCGGATCGAGGTGAAAGCGCCACGCGTAGGCGTGCGGGCCGTCGCTGTCTAGCCAGTCGCACAGTAGAACGCGCGGACCGGTTCGGCTGACGTAGAAAGCACGACGATGTGCGACCGGCGGATCGAGACGGAGATATCCGCGATGGCCGCCGCTGAACGAATCAACCTCGCTGCCGAACTGCCATTGCGGATCGATCGGGGCGGCATCGTATTCGAGCTGCCAGAGAGCAGTCGGCGAAACGAAGCGGTTGACTTCGGCGTCGTCCACCTGCACCGTGTTGTGGAACGCGGTACTCCTGAAGGCGTTTCTCCACTCGGCGGAAGCAGTGTACACATACGCGCCGCAGTCGGAAATGACGTTGCGGCCGCTCATGAACAACTCGAAGCTGAGAATATCGTTGTGGCCGTGGCCGCCCCGGCCTCGCATGCCGACTTCGCCGCAATCGACAACGAGATGCGTGTCGGGTGTGCGAAGGACAAAGAAGCCGCCCGCCGGGAATGCGGCCGACCGCGCCTCCAGCGGGCACGCCGGCAGCGCGTCGAATCGCGAGGCGGCATCGGGACCGCAGAGCCAGAATGTCTCTTCCCAGCACGATCCGGCCGCGGCCTTCAAGTCCGCCCGGTCGAACATCAACGCGGCGCTCGATAGCAGGTAGCGGTGATCGTTCATCGCTTGCCGCCCCAGCCGCTGAATGCGGCCATCGTCTGCATCGCCGAACAACGGCGCGCGGCCGTCCGGCTTGGTATAAGCCTGGACGAATTCGCACATCCCCGCGAGGCGCTCGGCGCACGCCGGCGGCACTTCCGCGCCGTACATGCGGAGCAGTTGATAGCTGGTCAAGAACGCCTCGAGCACCAGTCGATGGTAGGCGGTCGATTGCTCGAAGTCGATGCCATCCGCGGTTGTCTGATTGAAGATCTCGTCTTGGACGATCGATCGGCCGATCGCGAGCCATCGCGCCGCGCGCCGCGCGGGCGAGAAGAAGCAGCCGAGAAACACCAGCCCGACGCCGTCGCACAGATAATGGTTGCCGTTGACGTCGCCGCGTTCGAGGTGTGAGGCGATAAATTCGCCGTGCAGGAACAACGATCGCAGGAACGCGGCGCGAAACTGCTCGTCGCGGCAGGCCGGTGCGTCGGCAAAGAAGTGGAATCCCCAGATCCAGCTGACGGCGCGGAGGGCCACGTCCATTGCGCAGGCCCAGTTGACGCCGTGGACGTACGGATTGTCCTGGATCCACGCGGACACTTCCGAGACGAACTCCGCGGCGTAGCGATCATCTCCGGTGAGCCAGTACGCCTGACCCAGCAATGTGAAGTGCTGACAGCGGCTCAGCTCCCACGGCACCTTCACGTCCGACGGCCGATCCAGCTCCAGGTATTCGATGTCGCCGCTGTAGCTCGCCGGCCAGCGCCTGCCGGTCTTGAAGTCTGAGTGCCAGGGCAGTCGATCGCCAAGCGCCCGGGCACCTGAACCGAGGAGATTGAACTCGTGACGGAGGACTGCGTCGGCGGCGTCGACGATCTCCGCGGCGGCGCCTGGATACCACACGTCGTACGCCTGCGCCGCGGCGGCGCGCGTTGATGCCTGGATGAAGAACGGCTGCGACGCGAGGCGGCGCCACGCCTCGTCCACCGAGGACGCGCCGAGCGCGCGCAGCACCGCCGCCTCGGTGACAATCCGGGGCAGCACATGCGACCACGGCCGCCGGCTGCGGCGGACCGCGGAATCGACCGCGCGGCGCACGTAGTACCCGGCCGGCCGCCGCAGCGCGCGCCGCACTCTGACCATGAACGGATCGAGAGTCATCCGAGGAGTGTGCCCGCGAGAATGTCGCGGACGCGCTCGGCCGTCCGGCCGTCCCACAGTTCAGGAATGCGCGGCTGCCCGCGGTCGGCAAGTGCGGCGCGATAACCGGTCAGGATATTGGCGGCCTGCGTGCCGACGACGCGGTTGGTACCGTGCGTCACCGTCACCGGCCGCTCGGTATTCTCGCGAAGGGTCAGACACGGAATGCCGAGTGCGGTCGATTCCTCCTGCAGCCCGCCCGAGTCGGTCAGCATCAGCCGCGCGTGCGACGTGAGCGCCAGGAAGTCAATATAGCCGAACGGCTCGGTCAGAATCAGACGGCTGACCAGGTCCGCCAGTTTGAGTTCGCCGATCCGGTTTCGCGTCCGCGGATGGACGGGAAACACGACCGGCATGTCGCGGGCGATGACATTGACCGCTTCGAGGATGTCTCGGAACGTGTCGGGATGGTCGACATTCGACGGCCGGTGAAGCGTGAGCACCGCATACTGGCCGTCCGCCACCTGCACGCGGTCGCGGATGCGATCGAGGCGCGCCGCCTCGCGGTGGCGGAACAGCGTGTCGATCATGATGTTGCCGACGAAGTGAATCTTCTCTTTGGGCACACCCTCGCGCAGCAGGTTCTCATCGCCGTCGCGCGACGGCGTCAGCAGGAGATCGGCCAGGCGATCGGTCACGATGCGATTGGTCTCTTCAGGCATTTCACGATCGAAGCTGCGCAGGCCCGCCTCAACGTGCGCCACCGGAATCAGGAGCTTGGATGCGACCAGCGTCGCCGCCATTGTCGAATTCACATCGCCGACGACCACGACCATGTCAGGGCGTTGTTCGAGGCACACGGCCTCGAACCGGATCATCACGTTCGCGGTCTGCACGGCGTGGGAGGCTGAGCCGACCTCGAGATCGCGATCCGGCACCGGCAGCTGGAGCTCACGGATGAAGCCCTTTGCCATCGCTTCGTCGTAGTGCTGGCCGGTGTTGACCAGAAACTGGCGGATGCCGCTGACGGGCCGCAGCGCCTCCATCAGAGGCGCGATCTTCATATAGTTCGGCCGCGCGCCAATCACGTGAATAACCGTTTTGGTAGATGTCATTGCGAAATCGCCGATGTTGACCGGTTGACGCCCACTCGCTGATACAGGGGGGCCTGCCGCCAACGTTCGTTCAGTCGGGCCGTAAGCAGAAGGGGGAATTCGGCCGCGTTGTTGATCGTCTCAACCGTGATGCATGTGGCGGTGCCGGGATCGGTCTCAAAACCGGCGAATCGGTATCCCCCCGTACGCTCGTAGACCGGGTAAAACAACCGTATCGATCCGTCCGACAATCCCGCCGACAGCGCGAAATTCTGCGACAGGTCCATATCGGACGATGCGGTCTCGTAGACCGCACGAATATTTACCGGGGCCGAACCGCATCTCGCACTCGATTGAATCACCATCAAGTCAAAGCTGATGTTTTGCCGGTTCGCGGGGTGCGGCTGGGCGCGATCGGCGACGAGCAGAACGCGGCCACTCGCGAGGCGCGACGGGGTGAGCCGGATCGGCGTCCTTGGCGCGCGTTCATACGCGCTGAACAGGTGCACCAGGTTTTGCGATTGATCCGAGCGGGCGATCACCAGAGCAAGCCACAGCACCATGCCGACCGCGGCGATCAACGAGACGCCGCGAGCCATCTCACGCCAGCGGTAGCCCCGAAGCGCGCCCCCATTCCCTGACTGCCACGCATCGACGGCGCGGAATGCCGTGCTCACGAGGAAGCCGAACGCCCACCACGTGACGATCTCATAGAAGAAAAAGTGGCGCGGGTGGAACTGAATGGCGGTCGCTCCCAGAAACAACGTGATCACCACCATCATCAGGGCGGCGGCCCGGACGTGTACGGCGGCGAGGAGGCATACGGAGATGATGACCGCCGGAAGTGCAAGCGGCGCGGCGAGCGCATCCACCTTCGCCTTGACCCGGTATGCCCCTTGGACCAACGCGTTATCCGCCGGCGCATACTGGTAGGCCGTCAGAAAATAGCCAGGCAACGTCGCCATCGCCGCATATGCGCGAATCAGCAGATCCGCCGGACAGGTCGCGGCCACCGTCAGCACATAGGCGAACGCCTCCCGATCATATTCCGGGCTGAGATACTCGATTCCATTGACGCGCGGGTGGTTCCGATCGGCGAAGGTCGTGACGATCGCATTCGCAAGCGTGTCGAGATATTGATGACCGTACTCGTAGACCGACGGATCGATCCCCAGTTCCTGATCAAACGGCGTCGTGAGACCAAGCACGGCGACGTGTCCCGTATTGCTGCCACCGGCATAGTCGGCGAGCACGGGCGCGGCGCTGATCGAGAAGGCGGCGATGAATATCGCACACGCCGCGAGGCGCCAGGGCAACTGCGGCTTCGGCAATGGCGGCGCGAGGCACAGCAGCGTCAGGACGAACGGCAGGACGACCACCAGCAAGTCGTTTCGAAACCCGAAGCCTACGCCAGCGACGGCACCACCGGCCGCCGCAAGAACGAACAGATGGGCCCGCGTGCGCGCCCTGGTGACGATCATTCCCATGATGAGGAGGGAAACGACGATAAACGGCGCTTTCGCGTAGTCTCGAACGTACCGCACCATCGACAAATTCAACGTCGATCCGGCGAGCACGAGCGACAGTCCGATCGACAGCAGCTTCCCCATCCCGAGCCGTGCGACTCCATAGGCTGCAACCGTCAACAGGGCGTACAGCAGTGCAGCAAGGATCGCGACCAGGGACCAGGAGACGCCAGTCACCCTCCACAACACGCCGGTCGCCCAGAGGAGGTATCGCGCCGTTCTGTGATAGGAATCGAGGTCCTGGTGAGGCAGCGTCGCCGGCAGCGCCGAACAATCGAAGGTCTCGGTTTCCTGCCGCAGAAACGCCTGCAGCGCCGGCACCTGTGCTGCGGCCGGATTGACGTACGCGTGGCCGCACCCGATCATCACCGCCGGACCAAACTCTATTTGATAGAAGTCGAGAGGCTGCCCGGCACGCGCTTGCGTGCGTAATGCGGTGAGCGCAATCAGGATCGACAGGACGAACAGCGCGGTCGCGATCGAGGCGTCGACACGCCACCCGCCGAACTCGGTCATGCGCGCCCGCGGAGCGACCGCCACATTGCGGTCATCGCAAGCTGATAACCCGCGAGACAGAGAAACGCGAGCGCAAACAGATGGATGCTGTGATATTGCGGTGTGAAAATCGGAACGAGCACCGTGGCCTCGAGCTGGCTCAACACTGCAAGCACGGCCACCATCGCCACCGGCAGGGACCACGGGCCGGCGTCGCCGAGCCGGCGCCATCCGGCGATCGCGACGGCCGAGAGGACGATCAGCAACACCCAACCATTTCGGATCACGAGCATCGGCGCAGCAACGAGCATCCACAACCGGTGGTGGGGCAGGGTCGCGAGCGCGTCGATCAGTGAGCGGCCGGCCGTCCGCCCCTTCACGGCATACACATACAGCATGTCTCGCGGGTGGGTACGCCACAGCGTGACATAGAACCTGAAGAGATTGGCTTCGTAGGAAGGGCCCAGATACGTCGTCGACGGATCGATACGCTGGGCCAGCGCCAGCCCGGCACTATCTTTCCATTCGATGCCCGCGTTCGACGCGAATTCGTTCGGCGGGACCGCGAGCGACAGGACAAGCGGATGCGCGATCACGTGGTGCACCGAGACGAGTTGACGTGGCACGGCGCGCTCGAGCGGCCGAATGAAGGTGGCCGTGAACGCCAGATAGCCAAGTGCAAATGCGGCTGCCGAGAGGCCGTACCAGCGGATGACTGCGTGCAACCCGCCGCGGCGCGTGGCTTCGACGTAGCACACGGCCAGCGCCACCGTCAGCGGGACGGTACTTGACCTCAGATTGACCGTGAACGCGGCGAAGATTCCGGCGATCGCGAGCGCACCGGCATGTCGCATCGCCGTCGCCGCCCAGCGCAGTCGACCGGCCCACAGGTAGAAGGCCACATGTGCCGCAATGACTGGCATGATCAGCGGATACTGACTGTAGAAAAACGGGTCGAGGCTATGAAGCATCGCGACGGTGACCGCGAATACGGCCGTACAGAAAACAACCGGCGCACCACAGGCGAGCAATCCCAGTACGAATGCAGCGCATCCGGCGATCCTGATCGCAACCAACACGCGGCCGATGTCGACCGCGGAAGCGCGGTGATTCCACCCGAGCGCGGCGCGCTCGATCAGCATCAATGAATTTTCTGCATTCGCCATCGGATACAGCGATTGGCACAAGCCATCCCGACCGCCAAACCGCTCGACCGCGAGATCGCGCAGCGGCACGTGCTCCGAACCGAGCCGGCTGAGTCCGGCGGCAGCGGTATACCGGCCGGACATCGCCGAGTCGACGCCGCAGACGGATCGATGAACGGCCATGTCCAGAGACACCGCGGCGTGATCCTCGGCGTGAAATGCGACTCCTCGGACGATCTCGCCGGAATAGCTGAGGACATATGCGCCGAGAACGAACGCAGACGCTGGCAGCATCGCGCGGAGCCCCATCGGCCGCCCCGATCCGAACATCAGCGCTCGTACCAGTCCGGCCCGGCGGTCATTCACAAGGGGCGGCCGCGCTTTCGACCCGAGACGTAATACTGACCGCCCAGCGGCAGCCAGCGCAGGGTCGCGTCGACCCACGGCGCCCGCGCGGCAACGGGTTGGGGGGTGAACAGCAGATATCCGGTCGTCACATCGGACAGCTCCGCCGCGGCAAACATACGGCGCATCCGAGCGGGTGGAATCATGGTGCAGTCGCGATCGACCGGTGCGCGCCGAAACACGATCTGCGTCACCGGATTGTACGGATTGTGTTCGAACACGAACAGCCGCGCTCCGGGCCGGAGAGTGCGAACCACTTCCTGCAGGTGCAGACTCTGTTCGCCGTCACTCACATGATGGTACACGCAAAACGCGAACGCGATGTCGAAGGTGCCGTCCGCGAACGGCAACGCGAGCCGATCCTGCACCGCGACCTTCACTCGCTTCGGAGCGGCGAGAAGCATCTCGTGCGAAACATCCGTACCGACCACATTCCACCGGTTGTTCAGAAAGGACAGCGCGTGACCTTGACCGCACCCGACATCGAGCACCCGCGGCCGAGGGGGAATGCCTTCCGGGTGCCGGCCGATGAACTGCAGCATCGCGTGACACTTCTGCTCGATAAAAAATGCGGAAGAGTCTGCGAACCGGGTTCGCCACGGGTCATCCAGTGCCGTTTCATAGTCGCTGGCCAGGGAGTCAAAGGTCGGCCGCGTCACTCTATGTGCCCGCAGAATGCGACGCCGAGTCCTCGAAGTTGAGGCGATCGCGAACCAGGTACATCGGCCGCTGCTTCACTTCGTCGTGGATACGGCCGATATATTCGCCCAGCAGTCCGAGGGCCAGGAGTTGGACGCCGCCGACGAAGAGTGCCGCCACAAACAGTGACGTCCATCCTGGCACGAGCCCTGAGCCTCCACCGAACTTATAGATGACAATCACGACCATTCCGACAAAGCTCGCGACCGACATCAGCAACCCGATGTGCGACGCGAGGCGCAGCGGCCTGATCGACATGCTCGTAATCCCATCCAGCGCGAAGATGACCATCTTGCTGAAGGGAAACTTGGACCTTCCTGAATGCCGCGGGTCGCGGTCATAGAGGACGGGAGTCTGCTGATATCCGACCCAGGTCACCAGGCCGCGAATAAAGCGGTGATGTTCACGGAATCGGCTCAAATCATTGACCACACGCCTGGACACCAGCCGGAAATCCCCGGTATCAACCGGAATGTCCAGGTTCGTCAGTTGCCTGACCAGTCGATAAAACATCCGCGCGGTCAGACGCTTGAGCCAGCCTTCCCCTTGCCGTCGTCGACGCTGTGCGTACACGACGTCGAAGCCTTCGACAAACTTGGCATAGAGGTGCGGAATGATCTCCGGCGGATCCTGGAGGTCTGAGTCCATGACGACGACCGCATCGCCGCGGCTCGCTTCGAGCCCTGCCGTAATGGCGATCTGGTGACCGAAGTTTCGGCTCAGGTTGATCGCCTTGACGTGAGAATCCGCCTCGGCGAGCGCCTCGAGCGCCTGCCACGATCCGTCCGTGCTGCCGTCATTGATAAAGATGATTTCGTAGCTGATGTGAAGGCTCTCGACCACAGTCCTGAGCCGGCGGTGGAGTTCGTCGATCAGCGCCGCCTCATTCAGCACGGGCAATACCAGGCTGATTGCCACGTTCGACGGGGAGGAGGATGGATAGACTGCGCGTGGACCTGGACCCATTAACCGTCAGACTTCCTAAAAGCCAAGTACATGGTGTCGAACAGGTTAATCGGCACGTACCACGAGTCGAACCGCTGCGCCCACGCCGGCGCCTTGCCACCTCGAATGAATTCGGCGGCATACCGGATCACGTAACCGACCGATCGCAACCGCCCTCGGTGACACCAATCCACGAGCTCGAAGCCATGCTTCGCCGCGGCGGTGGACAGCGTCCGTGGCGAGAAATACGACAGATGATAGGGATAGTAAAAATGCCAATGCTTGCCAAAGAGGTTCGCCGTCATGCTGCCGACGTTCGGCGTCGACGCCAGAAAGACCCCGCCGGGCTTCAATGCCGCTGCGACATCCGCCAGGAATTCCTGAGGGTGGGCGACATGCTCGATCACGTCGAAGGCGGTGACGACGTCGTATTTCTTGGCGGAATGGTCTGCCAGCATCGCGCACGTGAACGCGTCGTCTCCGACCAGGAAGTGTTCGAACAGTGCTCGAGAAGGTTCGAGCCCTTCGGCGAGCACACCGTGGAGGCGTAGTCGACGGACCAACTTACCACTGCCCGCACCGACGTCGAGCAGGCGTGCTCCATCCAGGCGATAAAACCGGTTCATCCAGGACCGCAGCGACTCTTCGTTGGCCTCGTCGGCTGCATCCGGCGCCAGATATTGCAGGTACGACGCCTCGTAGTCGCCGAGGGTATTCGCGAAATTCGGATTGACGTCCGGCGAGGCAAACCTGAACTGACATGACCCGCACGCCGAATACTCGGTGTTCTTCTTTGTGAAAAGAACGACAGTCTGGCTCGAACCACAGAGCGGGCACACGCGGCTACTTCGGGGCTGTCTGTTCGTCACTCATCGGCCTGTTGATCACTGGGACGTTGATTGCGGACTCGATCAGATAGTGCGGTCGCTGTTTCACTTCGTCGAATACCGCGCCGAGGTATTCGCCGATGATGCCGAGGCAGATCAGCTGAGTGCCGCTGAACATCGAGATCAGCACAATCAACGTCGCCCAGCCCGAAGGAAAACGACTCGAATTCAGAGACTGTACCGTGGTCACCAATCCCACGCCGAAGCCAAAGAATGCGAACGCGAATCCGATAATCGTGGCGGCCTGGAGTGGACTCTTGCTGAATGATACGACGCCGTCGATTCCGAACCGCACCATGCGCCGCACTGAGTACTTGGTTCGGCCGGCGCCGCGCGCGCGGACCCGGAACGGCACGGCCGTCGCGTTGAATCCCACCCAGCCAAACAACCCGCGCAGGAATTGATTCCGCTCGCGGATCTGGCTTCGAAACACATCTGCAACACGACGCGATACGAGGCGAAAATCCGCGGCGTTCTGCCGGATTTCGACATCTGAGATTTGATTGATCATCCGATAGAACAGGCGCGAACTGGTCCGCTTGGCCCAGCTGATCTCCCGCGAATCCTCGCGCAGCGTATGAACGATTTCGAATCCCTTTTCGTATTCGGCGACCAGTTCGGGAATCAAGTCGGGTGGATGTTGCAGGTCACTGTCCATCATGATGAGCACGTCGCCCATCGCGTGATCGATACCGGCGAGAAGCGACATCTGGTGGCCGAATCTCGCCGACAGGGCGAGAATCTGAACCGCCGCGTCCGCGCCGGCGATGTCCTTCAGAATCGACAGGGTCCCATCATCGCATCGGTCGACAACAAACAATATCGCGTGGACGTACTGAGGCTCCAACCGTGCGACGACCGCCTTCAGCTCCTTGTAAAAGGACCGGATCACGGCCTCTTCGTTGAAGACCGGACAGATAATCGTCAGTGTTTTCACGGTTCCTGTCGCAAATGCTCGAGTATCTGAACGATCTGGGCTGTCGTCGGGGGCTGCGCCACCTCGTTCAGCAAGGCGTGGAGTTTCGCCGTGCTGCCGTAATGATGATCGATATCCACCGTCTTCACGAGCACGGGATCGACCTCGATCCGGACACACACGTCTGCCGCAGCGACCAGGGCCGCCAGAATGTCGGCCAACGTCGTCTCGACACCGGTGCAGACATTGACCACCTGGCCGTATGCCGCGGGCTGGCCGAGCAGGTTCCAATAGATTCTGACGACATCATCGACATGGATGAAATCCCGCGAAGGTTTCAGATTGCCGACGCGAATGACCGGCTCGCAACGCCCGTTCTCGATGTCGGCTATCTGTCGGGCGAAACTCTGGACGGCGCCGTGCTCAGGCATGCCGGGGCCGAGAATATTGAATGGCCGAGCCACGACCACCGGATAGCCATCAGCCGCCACCCGCTGCGCCATCAACGACTGGGCGAATTTGCTGATGCCATAGTGGTTGTACGGTCGCCCGACGAATGCCTCGGTGAGCGGCAAGTCAGCGGCGGACGGCACTCCGTATTCGGCCGACGTCCCCACAACGAGCACCGGACAGCGATGGCCGGCCCGTCCGAGCGAGCGGAACAGGACCGCCGCCGCCGCCGTATTCACGCGGTAATACATCGCGACGTCGTTCGAGGACGAGACACCTGCCAAATGCAGGATCGCATCAGGCGCAACGTCACGCACGGTTGATGTGACCGCCTCTTCGTCAAACAAGGCCGCGAAATGGTGGTTCGCCGACGTGCGTCGAGGCCCGATGGTATGGACATCGGCTCCCTTGGTCAGTGCGTAACGGAGCATGTGCCGACCACAGAATCCGCCGGCGCCGGAGATCAGCACCTTCACGGTGTGGAGCTGTTCGGCATGAAGCCGGCGTGATTCGCCTGGAACAGTTCAACCGCCGCCCGGTAATCGTCGACGCGGCCGATATCCAGCCACTGGCACTCTTCGCGATAACTGCACACCCGCTTCCCTTCCGACACGAGAAGTTGCATCAGCGTCGGAAGATCCATTCGCACGCCCGGCTTGAGGTGGGCGCGCACCGAGTCGACATTCAGGACATTGATGCCCATGCTGACGTCGAACGTGTACCGGGGTTTTTCCACATAGCGGACGAGATCGGCCTCGTCATTCAATTCGAGCACGCCGAAATCGATGTCGACGTGGCGGCGGAAGGTGCCGATCGTCGCCGCGGCCCGATGCTCGAGATGATGAGCGACGAGACGATTGAAGTTCAATGTCGTCAGCAGGTCGCCGTTCAGCACGAGGACATTTTCGTCGAGTTTGTCGAGGATGCTGGCCAGCGGCCCTGCGGTTCCGAGCGCAGCGTCCTCGAACGAGTAGGTGACCTCCAGCCCGAAGCGGCGGCCATCCTGGAAGAATGCCTCGAACAGGTGGCTCATGTGGCCAACCGCCAAAATCACCCGTGTGACGCCATGATGTTGAAGCTGACGAAGGATGATCTCGAGAATCGGATGGTCGCCGATCGGCATCAGCGGCTTGGGCAGCACCGTCGTATACGGATGAAGTCTGGTCCCTCGTCCGCCTGCAAGTATTACGGCCTGCATAGGCACCTCAAACCGCGTACTCGGAGGATCGGAACAACTCAGGGTGAGCAGTGACGAATTCGATGGTCCGATCGAGTCCATCGACCAGCGACCAGCGGGCGGTCCAGCCGATCATGGCCTTGGCGCGGGTCGCATCGCACAGCAGGACGTTGACCTCACTGTCCACAGGACGCAGCCGATTCGTGTCGGCAACGATTTGCTTTGTCGAGCCCATTCTCTCGAGGATCAACGCCGCAAGATCACCGACGCTGATGGCGCGGCCGGTGCCGACATTCACGACCTGACCAACTGCTGCTGCGGCGTCAGCGATCTTCACAAACGCATCGACCGTATCAGCGACGTAGGTCAGATCACGGACGGGGTCGAGCGCTCCCAATCTGACCACGTCTTCGCGAAGGGCCTGACTGACGATGGTGGGAATCACCGCGCGGGCGGATTGCCTCGGACCGAACGTATTGAACGGCCGCAGCGTGGCAACCGGAAGACCGAACGAACGGTGGTAGCTTTCGACCATCTTGTCGGCCCCGATCTTCGAGGCCGAATACGGCGACTGCCCCTGTAACGGGTGCTTCTCATCGATCGGTGTGTACAACGCCGTACCGTACGCTTCCGACGTCGAGGTATGAACGAGCCGACCGACCCGGAACCGCCTGGCGGCCTCGAGCACGTTCAGCGTTCCCTCAATGTTGGTGCGGACGTAACTGCGCGGTGCGACGTACGAATACGGAATCCCAATCAGGGCTGCCAGGTGGAATACCACCTCCTTGCCTTCCACAAGGCTGGCGACGAAATCTCCATCTTCGATGTTGCCTGCGGCCACATGCAACGCCGAACGAATCGGGGAAGCCAGGTGCTCGAGATTACCGTGATCGCCGCGTGAGTTGTAGTGCGTCATCGCCGTCACGTCGGCGCCAGAAATGATCAGCGCCTCGCAAAGGTGACTGGCAATAAAGCCGGCCGCACCCGTAACCAGCACCCGCCTGCCGGACCAATTCATAGGGACCTCATTCCATGATCACACGACACGACGCGTACGAGAGAAGGTCTCACCGCTTCAGCCGGCGCTCTGCGCTCGTCTGGTCAGTCGCCATGATGCCGATTCGATCGAGTTGTGCGACCACCGCGTACGTTTCCGGAGGAGAGTCGTTGGCGACGACCACTGAGTATTCAGCATCGTCGTCGACGCGGATCAAGGCCAGAAAACCGCCTGGCACCGTGACGTTTACCGCACGAGACCAGGCGTTGCCTTTCAGCAGGCCGATGGTCATCCCGCCCTTGCGCACGGTGCCTTCTGCCAACAGGTAACGATTACGACCGATGATCGCCGGGTTGGTCACGTACAGGTACGAGAAGCGGCCTGGCGGCTCGCCGTGTACGAACAGCCGCGATCCGCGCTGCTGGACTGACGTATCGATCAACGCGGTCGTCGCGCTCAACGGCTCAACGGGAAGGCTCACCAA
Organism: Acidobacteriota bacterium; assembly: GCA_025463215.1. GTDB lineage: Bacteria > Acidobacteriota > Vicinamibacteria > Vicinamibacterales > CAVVIG01 > CAVQFC01. The sequence goes on from JAOBWF010000300.1 coordinate 41,731, forward strand.
CTGCCGGGATACAGCGATTCCGGCAGGCGACGTCATGATTCGTTCTTCGGCGTCGCCGCGCTCCCAACGCGCAAAGGTGTCGTATGCCGGTACGTCCTGCCACCCATCGGGCACTTGCAGGACGTACGCGAGTGACGTCCTTGGGTTGCGCCCCACGAGCCGCATCCCCGCAAGGCATTCGGCGCCTGAGGCAGGCAATTCCACATCAACGGCACCGCGGGGAGCGTCATCTGCATCGCCGGTCTCAACCATCATCGAGGCATATACCGGGACAAACAATTCCGTCGATTGCATCAGCCCCTTGGGCACCCGCACATTGATGTCTTGAGACCGAGCCACCCCGGCAAGGCCGGAATTCGCCGGCCAAGACACTTTGACCGGTACCGCCATCAAATCACAATTCGCAGAACCGAACTTTCCGGCCAGGAAACCTGTCGCGCCCGCGTCGCCGCCGCTGCGATCGAGGAGGACCCGGGCAACGCGGCCTTGGACCTCGACATGCCCCCGTTTCGCCCACGCGTCCGGAGGGTTTTCGGACAACGAGCGAATGACTGCATGAAGACGTCGTGTCTGATAGGCCCGTGCGGTCAGTAACGCGATCGCAAAAATGAATGATGCCGCCACCGCGAACACGGCGCCGCGCCTGGCAGCGAGCCGTAATCCGCGACGCCGCAAGTGTTCGGGCCCCGGTATGCCACGGGGCTTGGTCGCACCGGCGAATACCGCCCTTGCAACCATGGCGCTCCCGGCCGTGATGGCCCACCACTTCACCAAGGCCACACTCAACGTGTCGGAAATCTCCATTCCAGCAGTCGCCGTGAGATATACAAGCACGAGCAGAAGCCATCCGCCGAGTCGAAACGACGCTGCGCCGGCACCAACCACGATCATTCCGACTGAGACTAATGCGGCGATGGTGACAACGGCGTAGAGTCGACCTGTCGCGGTTCGAATCGGCGACGGGACGTCAGGGCGAAGTAGACGTTCGACAATGTCACCATCGGTTCGAGCATTGAACATGTTGGCGGCGACGGCCGCATACGAGCGGGCCAGGAAGTCCGCCGGAAACGATGCGACCAAGTCGAGGACATCGCGCTCACCTAACCCATTGCGGTCCGGTCTGTTCACGGTCCATGTTCCCGGCGGCTCCGCACGATCGAACACATCCCGGAGTGCGGCTCGCGAACCGTTCACCGAGAGCGGATCGAATGAGAAGGGGTTCCGTCGCAGCCGCAGCCGGCCATCGTTGGCCGACGAGAACTGGTCGACCACCGAACTCCACGTTCGTCGCGGCTCGAGGTTCGCCGACCCGGTCGGCCACGCCACGACCGTGGTCACGGTGATCAAGACCGCGGCCGCGATAACACGTGTGCGAATGCCCGTTCGGCGCGAAAACTGCGCGAACGCGACGAGCGACAGCGCGACGAGCGGCGCCGGCAGCAATGGACTCGTGTGCAGCCCCTTGCCGAGTCCAAGCAGCAATCCAAGAACGACAACCATGCGCAGCATCAACGCTGTCGGCCTCTCGCGCACAACCATCCAGCTCATCGCGACGAGAGCGCCCAACGTCAACGCCACGCCAGCCAAGTCGGGTAGAGAAGGATTGTTGAGGAACCGCGCGCTCGAGAGCACAACCGCCGCAGTCCCCAGCACGGCGAGTGCTCGGCCCGTCGCGAATCTAAACAGAAGGTAGAGACCGAGCCCGACACACCCGTACAGCACGGCCGCCGCAATCGCGGGCCCGTCGATCCACGTCGCCGCCACGTTGCTCTGCCGAGCGGCATGTCGCCCCGCGACGTACAACAGACCTGCCGTTGCGCCACCCACGGCCGCCGACCGACCGAGTTCCAGCTGACATTCGTGTGCCCACCTCTCGACAACCGGGAGATTTCGTGCCGCGGCTTCGTATGCGCTCATACACAGAAACAGCAGACCGAACATCAGCACCGATTGGTACTGCATGTAAAACTCCGGCATGATGATCGACGCCTCGAGCTGCACCAGCAACGCCGCAACCGAGACGAGCATCAGGACAAATGCCGACAGTGTTTGTGCGTACATCCAGCGCCAGGCCGAATAGACGATGACGCTGGCGCACAGACAGATCACCAGCAGGCCGCTTGGCAATCCACGGAGCGCGACCAGCACCGTGCCGTAGACCCCCCCCCCGTATTCGCCGCGATTGGACCATTCGAGCAGCGAAACGCCGGCAAGACTGAATTTGACGATGTAGAGGCGCAGCATCTCCTTGGGATGGTTTCGCCATAAGGAGCGATAGTACGAGAACAGCGCCTTTTCGTAGAGTGGGCCGAGATATGTCGCCTCAGGAATCGCCCGTTGCGCGAGTTCCAATCCGGCGCCATCGTTCCACTCGATGTGCTCGCGGCGCGCGAGATCATTCATCGGCACCGCCAGTCCCAACACCAGCGGATGCGCAATCGGGTGGTATGTATAGTTGCCTGTCGTCACCGACGGCGTCAGCCTCTTGATCACGCCGAATTGAAAGACGCTGTAGCCGGCCGCGAACGCGATGACACTGACCACGGTGAGAGACGTGAGGGTTCGAATCCGATGCGAACGCGCGGCCGCGGGTGACTCGGTGGTCTTCGCCCAAGCGGCTGCCATGCAGTAACAGACGACGAACAGGACGCAGGCCGGCAGGCAGCTGGTCCGGATGTTCGCCGTAAATGCGACGAGAAAGCCTGCCGCGACCAGCGTCAGCGTGTGCGTCCAGAGGCGGGACCACAGGCGGAAGCTCAAGGCCATCGCGAAGACACTGATATTGAGGACGATCGCGGGCAGGATCAAGGTGTACTGCGAGTAGCGCAGCCCCTCCAGATCCAGAATGATCATCCAGTACGCGGCGAGCATCACCGCGACCAGCGGTAACCCGGACCCCGCGCGGAACAACACGAAGGCGAACAACAACGCGATCACCGCAGCCGAGCCGCACAAGGCCCACTCCAGCGAGGCAAGCGACGAGTCCCGACGGACGGCCAGGATAGCGGCGGTTGCAACCATCAGGGAGTTCTCGCCGTTCAGGTAAGGAATCGTCAGTGACCGGCAGTAGGCCCCGATCGTTCCTGCCTGGCGAATGGCGACCTGGTCGAGTGGTGTCCGAACCAATTCCGCGTGACTGTGAAGATAGCCGGCGATCCGATGAGCCTCAGACAGACTCGCGGGCTGACCGCAAAACACCCAGTTGAAGGCCAGCTCCAACGAAATCGACGGATGGCCGTCGCCCCCGATCCCGGCGTCCTCAGGCGCGTGTTTCCAAAGCACGAGCCCGGATCCCACCATCAGCACGAGGACCAGGACGAGCGAACTCAACGCGGTTCGTCCCGACCGACGGCCCACCACGAGCTCGATCAGCCCGCCGACGAGCGAACCCTCTCCCCTGATCTTGATCACATCAACTGCCGTATCGGCCTGTTCACAAAACGGTGCATTCGCGTCGACGCAGTCCTAGGACGAGACATCGAAGCACCATAACCCGGTTGGTAGTTCGAGGTCCGACAGGCGCTGAGAACATGCTCGGGGATGCGCAGGAGTCCGCGACCGGCCATAACGCTGCGGCCCATCCCGATGCGCCACCGGCCGACGTGAGTGACGATCAATGACCAGCGCAGCGGCTAATAGCGTGTGCCGCCCGTCGCCGGCCGAAACATTTTGAGCCCGAAGAAGCTGATGCCGGCCCAAAAATAACGCGCCGCGCGTCCTGGCGGAAGATACATGAAGTTCATCAAGCCTAACCAGAGCTGCCGGGGGCGAAAATAAAAGTCTCGCATCGCGGACTGCGACGCGTCCTCCAACTCCTGCCGCGTGCGGCCGTGGGGAATCCACACCGCGGAGTTCTCAGACAGCAGGTTGTTCTGATACTCACCGGATGTGTCGAACGTTCCGAACCTCTTGGCGTCCACCCAGAGCTCCGTGCCGGGGTACGGCTCGGTAATCGGAAACACCGCGTAATCGAGTCCGCTGTTCAACGCGAAATCGATCGTTCGTGTCGTCTGCTCCTTGGTTTCGGTCGGGAGACCCAACATGAAGGACGACAGTGTCAGGATGCCGTGCGCCTTCGCCATCTGAATGCCTTCGAGGTTCTTGCTGACGGTCAGGCTCTTCTTGATCAGCTTGAGAAGATCGTCGTCACCGGATTCGCCGCCGTAGGTGACGAGATAGCAGCCCGACTGCTTCATCAGTTCGAGCATGTCGTGGCTGACACAGTTCGTCCGGGTGAAGCACATCCACTGGATCTTCATGCCGCGCGCGATGATGCCGCGGCATAGATCTTCGACGCGCTTCTTGTTGATCGTGAAGATGTCGTCGTAGAACTGGAAGCTGTCATAACCTTGACGCACCAGCTTCTCAAGCTCCTCGAGGACGCGGTCGGTCGAGTGATAGCGGAACGATCGGCCGAAGGTCAGCTTCGTCTCACAGAATGTGCACTCGAAGGGGCATCCTCTCGAGGTCAGCAGGTGGGCCACCCGACGGCCGCGGATGTGAACCGGCGGGTAGTACTTCTCCATCTCGTACAAGTCGAGAGCCGGCATCGGGAAGATGTCGAGATCGTCGGCGAGCCCTTCCCGTTCATTCCGGACGATGTCTCCGCTCTTCGTCTTGAACCAGATGCCCTTCACCGCGCGAAGGCGATCGTCGTCGCCGAGCGCGTTCATCACGTTCCTGATGACGATTTCACCCTCGGACAGCACGATCATGTCGACGTCGCTCGAGACGAAGCCCTCTTCCGGGAACACGGAGACCTGAGGGCCTCCAAGGACGACTACCACTTCGGGGTTCACCCGTTTGGCAATCCCTGCGACGGTCGCGCACCGCCGCATGTTCGTGATGTATACGGTCATCCCCACGACGTGTGGATTGAGTCGCCGGATATCCGCCTCGACGTCGGCAACCGAGCCGCGATCGACCTCGAAGTCGCGGATCGTGACCTCGTGCCCCTGATCTCTCAGGGACGCGGCGATGTAGGCCAGGCCAAGCATCGGCAGTTCCCCGGCGGCCGCTGACAGGCGTCCGTACGATTCCTCAGTGGTGCCTGGCGGCACAATCAAGAGAATGCGCTTCGGTTCGGTGAGCCGCGGCGGCAGCGCATTCAGCTCCCGATCCGGTTTGATCACGCGCGCGATCGCCTTTTTCTCAGCCTCGGCGGCATCGGAGCTTGGCAATAACGTGAGCAAGGTTGGCATCAATTTTCTCCGACAGCGGCCACGAACGCGACGCCCTCGACGCGGCAACGATCGGCCTCATCGGATGGCCATTCTCCCACGTCCCAGCAGTCCCGCGGCATGAATGGTCGTGGCGCGCGTCTGCCACCAATGCCTCTGGTCACCATGCGCGCATCAGCTCCTCTGCGTAACCGAGCTCCCGGACAATCGCCACACCGCCAGCGGCCACCGTAAAGCGGCTGGCGGCGGCGCCAGCGCCGTTGCAGTTGGCGACGACGACAAACACGCTGCGGTTTGCACCCGCCGAGAAGCGGTGAACCGGCATCGCATCGGACGGCGCGACCAGCCATTGGCGCTGCCCCTCGTCAAGCACGCCGGTGCACACCCGTCCGGCCTGGATCGTCAACGGCAGACGGACGATCGCCTCGGCCTCCGGACGCACGTCGACCCTCGCACTGACCAGTTGATAGCCGGACGCAGAGGCGTTGCCGCTCACGACGAGCCCGGCGCCATCGCGCGCCGCGGTGACACCATCGGACGCTGTGGCCACCCACGTGGAGAGAGGCGGTAACGGGTGCTCGGCGGCCCGTTCACGCGCGAGCCGGTAATCGTCGACGCCAGTTACGCGAAACGCGTCGATCGTGCCGAGCCGCGCGTCCGCAGCGTCGCTGAACAAGTTCACCGCCAGCAGGCCGCCGTCATGGTGCTGCAGCAGATAAACCGGCTCGCGCCGGAGTCGGACGGCGACATCGATCGGTGGAGGCAGATCGCCGACAGCGAATTCGTGCGCGATGCCGCGACCGGCCACGAGCAGCTGCCGCATGCCGCTCTGCGGCGGCGGCGCGACCCGGAATAGATACCAACCTGCGACCAGATCCGCGACAGCGGTATCCGTCGCCACTGAGTTCCACGCTTGCGAGCCCTTCGACACGCGCAGCCCGCCTCGTGCGCGAGACCAGGCGATACCGGGCAGCGGCATAACTTGGCGGAGCCAGCGACCCAACGGGGCATCCCAGACGCTGACGAGCGGTATCCGCTCGGCGGCATCGTCCGCCGTTCGACGCGCGTAGATTCGTGTCGTGCCGTAGGGGGTCGCCGACGTCATCGCGGCGACCGAAAACTCGACTGCCGGCAGGAGAGACCCAATCAGGCGGACCGGATCTTTCGCCGGGTCCGTGAATGGAAACACGATCGCGTCGGTATTTTGCGGATGTCCCCAGACGAGAAAATCCGGCGCGAGTGAGGCGCGCTGGTCGACCGGCACGCGAGACATGATCCGCAGCGCGGTCTCCATCGAGACGAGCTGGATGCGGCGCGGTCCCTCGGCGGCGAGCGCATAGCTGCCCCACGCGATCGACTGACGAGGCACGGTGCCAAGCACTTCGTCGATGTATGGCGTGATGCCAATCCACGATCGGGCGATCCGCACGCGGGCGTCGTCTGCGGCAGTCGCGACGGTGACGTTCAGCCGCGCGACGAACAACGCAACGGCGATCGCAGCGACACACTCGATCGCACGTCCTCTGCGCGGCAGCCGTCGGCGGACTGCCCCAAGGACGACATACAGCGTGGCGGCGCCAATCCATACACCGATCAGCTGCGGCAGGATGACGTAACCAGTATGGAAATTCTGATACAACGCGAGGCCGGCGACATAGAACACGAAAACCGTCACCCCGGGGACAATCAACGCGGCCGTCTCCACGCGAGCGGACCCGGGCTTCGCCAGGGCGATCGCGATCAGTGCAATGGCCAGAATCAAGGTGAGCGCAACGGCCACGACATAGATGCCGTCTACGCCCGCCGAGGCAAACCTGTAATGCTCCTTCCAGACGGCCAGCGGGCTTGCAGTGCCGAGGGCGGAGGTCGTGGTCGGCCGGACGATCGAGCGATAGCTCAGGATCAGCCGCAGGTGATCCCTGACCCGAAAGCCGAACGACGCATAAAAAATCACCGCGCTGGTGCACCAACCTGCGAGCAACGCCGCGACCCAGCCGGTGATGGCGCCGCGTTCGGGCCCGGTCCCGCGACTGCGCGACAGGCAGAGTACGGAGACGGCCAGCATCGTGAGCGAAGCTGGAATCAGCGTGGCGGCGACTAGATGGGACAGTGCGCCGCAGCCGGCGGCGAGTCCCGTCGTAAACCAGTGGCGGGCCAACCCGGTCATGATCGCCTTGGCCGCGGCCCAGATCGCAAGCGCGGCAAACAGCGTCACGAAAGGATCCGGCCTGACCATCGGCCATTCGAGCTGCGATACCGCGTAACAGACGCCCACGCCGGCAACGGTCGTGGCGATCGCGCCGCGCAGGCCGGTGAACAAGCGGCCGGCGACCAGCGGAACGGCCAGCGCGGCAAGCAGGTGAAGCGAGCGCAGCACCTTTACGCTAAAGCCGAACAGCCACACGATACCGGCGCCGGCAAAAAAGTACCACGGGCCGTAGTTGTAGAACCCGCGGTAACGCTGCGCGGCGGAGAACGGCTCCAACGGCACCGCAGGATCGCCGTAACGGCCGACCTGAAGCAGTGAGGCGCTGATCACCGACAACCCGTCGTCGACCGACCAATAGGGATAGTGGTCGACGTAGGCGAAGAAATGATGCACCGATTGGATGGCGAACACGGCGAAGAGGAAGAGGAGGATCTGCGACAGGACACGTTCTGCGCCGGGGTCCGGCGCCGTGGGCGAACCGGGCAGCGACGTCACCATCACAGCCGCTCGCCGTCGACGAAGGTGCGATACCACAGCTCGAGAATCACCAAGGCGAACAATTTCTTGGCGACCATGTAGTCGCCGGCCCGCGCCATCGCCTTGAGCCTGCGCACATAATCGGGCTTGACGATGTCGCGGCGTCGGACCCGAACGTCGTCGAGATTGTCCTCGACGAGCTGCCAGACTCGCGGGTCGGACAGATAATGTTGCAGCGGCATATGGAACGGCATCTTGGTCGCGCCGGCTACGGTGTGGCGCAGCCGTGTCGCCGCCAGGCGGCGTAGCGCGACCTTGCTGCGACGGCCATCCATCTTCAGACGATCCGGAAACGTCGACAACAACTCCACAAACTGATGATCGAGGAACGGCACGCGGTTCTCGAGGCCGTGCGCCATCGAAACGCGATCCTGTTTCAGGTTGATCAACTCAGGGAGCCAGTGGCGAAACTGCAGCGACAGGACCCGCCCGAGCACCGTGGCGCCGGCCGGGACACCGGCGAAGGAATCGTCCGCACACCCCGATATCTGCGCGTGGAAGCCGTCGGTGTACACGTCGTTCAGCTCGTCGCGACTGTAGAGCGCCAGCAACTCGTCGTAGAGCGCGCGCATGTCACGCTTCGGGAGCATTCCGAGGACTTTGACCAGCCGCTCGCGGGCGTCGCGGGCAACGTCGAGTGGAAGGTCGGCAAGCGCCTCGATCAATGGCAGGGGCAACCGCTTCGCGATCGACGCCCCTGCCGTTGCGAACAGCCAGCCTGGAAGGCGCTCCGACCATGTCGTCATCGACGCGATCGCGCGCAGATGTTGATAGCCGCCCAACACCTCGTCCGCGCCATCTCCCGTGATGACCGTCTTCAATCCCGCCCGAGCGGCCGCCCGCGCCAGCACGTACTGGGCGACGACGATGGTATCCCCCACCGGCTCTTCGAGGACCCGAACGATCCGCGGCAGCTCCAGCAGTTCGTCGACGCCGCACATGACCGTCTGATGCTCGCAGCCGAGCTCCTTCGCGGTCTGCTCGGCAACCGCGGCTTCGCTGTAGCCTTCAGTGAAATGGATCGAGAAGGAGCGAATCGCGTGGCTGGACACGCGAGCCATTTCGCTGACCAGCGTCGATGAATCCACTCCGCCGCTCAGATACGCGCCGACCGGAACGTCCGCAATCATCCAGGTCTTCACCGCATCCGCGAACCCCGCCTCGAACTCCGCCTCGAAATTGCGGCCGCCGTCCTGCGCCACGTTCAGAGGCATCGTGTAGTACCGATGCTGACGCACTCGATCTTCGCTCCATTGGATGTACGCGCCTTCCGGCACGCGGTGCACACCTCTGAAGAGCGTCTCGTCGCCGTATGGAAATCTGGTCTGGAGAAAGCGCGGAATCGCCTGCTGGTTGACGTCGACCGAATAGCCGGCGCGAATCAGGGGGGCGATCTCCGACGCAAAGTGCAGCGCGCCACTGCTGTTCTGGTGATAGTAGAGCGGCTTGATCCCGAACCGATCCCGCACCAGGTACACCGTTCGCTGCTGCTGATCGAGCAGGGCAAACGCGAACATGCCGCGCAACCGCTGCACCATCGCAATGCCGTACTCCTCATACAAGTGGATCAGCGTTTCGGTGTCGGACCGCGTTTTGAACGTGTGGCCGCGCGCCACCAGTTCCGTGGTCAGCTCCCGGTAATTGAAAATTTCGCCGTTGAAGGTGACCGCGACGCCGCTCTCGTCGCTGACCATCGGTTGGGCGCCGCCATCGATGTCGATGATTGAGAGCCGCCGGTGGCCGAGACCGACGTGTCCTGCGACGAAGGTGCCCTCGCCGTCGGGCCCCCGGTGAGCGAGGGAACGGGTCATTATTGCGAGTACGTCACGCGATACGGCGCGCCCTCCCGGTTCGACGATGCCGCAGATGCCGCACACCGGCTAACGGGGATCCATCCGCCACTCGGCGCCCGCCGTGGTCAATTTGCCGCGCAGCGCCATACGCCGGGCCGCCGGCCAGCTCACGAGCAGCGGGCCGGGTCCAGCGCTGCGCGCATCCGCGTAGAGTGCCGAGCCCATGTGCAACGCGGTGCATTGCTCGACCGCCGACAGCTCGCCGGAGTCCCACGGGGTTTCAATCTCATCGTGCACATGGATGCCATCAGCCTCGACCCGCAGGGTGCGCTGGTGAACGACCGCCGGCCGCCGCTTCCGTTGGATCAGCACGCGGACCAAGGTTACCTTGAGCCAGCGGCTCACCATCGGCAGGCGCCCGACGGTCAGCGTCACCAGTCGGAACAGCATGAAGAGCGGCGAGCCGAAGACCTTCGTCTCGAGCGACTTCCACACGACGGTCGTCTGCAGCGTCGCGCCGGCGGGGGCATAAATGGCCTCCGGGGACCGTTGAAAATCCTGACTGATGAATCGTTCGGCGCCGCGTTCGAACATCAGGGCCGAGTGTCGCGCGGTCAGGCGCCGCGACGCCTTGTCGAACACCGACACGGTGCCGCCCTTGCTCACGCCGACGACGGCGTAGTACGCGGGCTCATTGACGACCCACAAGCCAGCTTCCGGAAAATAACGGCGAAACGGGTCCCGTTCATATGGCAGGAGCTGAGTGTCGGCGAGCGATTCGGCGGCATCATGGGCGACGAGCACGTTGTTCAGCATCGGCATGAGGTTGAATTCGTCCATGCTCCAGACGCCGCAGACACGCCGATCGCACATCGAGCGCCGCAGCGCCGAGGCAATGCTGGCGCTCGCAGGCGAAACGGCCGCGAGCATCTCGAATCCGGCCGGGTAATAAAACTCCGTGTTGCGGCTGCCGTACTCGCCGCCGATCGTGCCGTCCGGATGGACGAAGTGCGCGAGGAAGTCCGCGAAGCCGGCGAGCGCGGCGCGCGTCCGTTCGCATCCGGTCAGCTTCCAGTAGGCAGCGAGGTAGAAAAACGCGTGGGTCCCATAGCCGATGTCGGCACCGCCATATTCAACCATCCAGCCTTCGGATGACTGGTGCGCGAGGATGCGGTCGAGGAACACCCGCGCCCGTACTGAGAAACGCGGCGCGTCAAGCGTCCGCGCCGCGAGTTCCAGTGACGCAGCGGCCGCCGCCAGATGGTTCGACAGCATTCCGTGCGTCTCGTCGTGGTGGCAGAGCCAGTCACCGGCGCGCACGAGCGCGGCCTCGACCCGGCCCCGAAGGCGTGGCTCGAGCCGCTCGCCCCAGTGTGCGAGCGTGCTGCCCACGTAGAAACCCGTGAACGCCGTGGCTGCGAGGCACTGCTCGAACGGATACGCTTCGTCATAGGCGCCGTTCGCGTGTTGCAGCGACACCCAATATTCCAGCGCCCAAGCGACCCACGACTCGACGGCGGGCGCATGAAACAGCTGGTTACCGGGGGCATCCAAATCGTGCAGCCGGGCCAGCGCGTAGACCCCCTCCTGAAACCGTGGGTAGGGAAAGTCCGTGAACTTCCAGGCCCAATGTGTCCGGGAAAAGCTGCCGCGCGTTCGGGAGTGCGGGTTTCGATCGAGCAGTGACACGAGACGCGCCGACTGCTCGACCGCCGCGTCGCGATACACGTCGACGCTCACCGCGTTGCCACGTTGCGCGCGCGAATGACGGTCAGCAGGCCCAAGCGCCGACTGAGCCACCGATGCAACCACGCGGGTATCGGTACGGGAAGCGCCCTCGCCGGGAAAAAGAAATATTCGACCCGATCGACCTCGAAATACTCGGAGACCATTTGGCGAAGTTGTGCCGGCGTATAGGCCCGTCCCAACGGGTTATCCTCGCCGTCGTACATGCGGACGATCTGTTCCGCGTCGGATCGCTGCAGCATCGACTCGCGGCCACGACCGCGCAACCGCACCACGCGGCCGATCAGCCAGATCGTCAATCGCAGCAGACCGGGATGACGGAGCAGAAAATTCCGGCGGTAGACGGAGAGACACAATGTCCCGGCCGGCCGCAAGACCCGGGAAAACTCGCGAATGGCCGTGGTCGGCTGCGGTGTGTGGTGAATCACTCCCTGGCAATTGATGTGATCGATCGATCCCGTCTCATAAGGCAGATCCTCGGCGTTGCCGACCCTCACCCGGGCCGACAAGCCGAAGATTTCAAGCGAGCGCACCGTCAGGTCGACTGCGGCCTGGGTCAGGTCGCACGCCTCCAGGTTGGTGAATCCATGCCTGGCCAGATACCTCACCCAGAACCCGGGACCGCAGCCCACGTCCAGCGTCCGTCCGTTCGGATCGAGATCGCGCGTGAAGATGTCGGACGGCGACCCCGCAAGACAGTCCTCCATGTAGACACGCTCGTGTTCGGCGAACCACTCGCGCGATCCGGTCGGGTGGCTGCCCTCGCCGACGAACAGCGGCGACGATTCCCAGAAGCTGCGCACCTCGTCGAGGGTCGGGCTTGCCGCCGGCTGGACTCGCTCGCTCACCACACGCGCGCCTGGCCGAGCGATTCCTCGTAGTAGTAGTGACGGCGCGCGGTGCGCGGGCCGTCACGATCGGCGAGCGACTGATCGAGCCGCCATACGTCCGCCTCGATGTGAAACACGTGTCCGAGCAGGAAGTAGCCGACGGTCAGGTTCACCCAGAGGATCAGCAGGAGGCCGGTGACCATCACGAGGAAGATCGAGACGTCATGCATCAGGAGGTTGCGAATCGCCCAGATGCCGAACACGAGAATGGCGGCGCTCAGCAACGCGATCGTCGGCACGATGATCCGGCCGATGCCCTGCAGCACGCCGAAGGCGACGTGGGACGCCATCAGCCGGCGAATTTTGCTCCAGTCGGTCCTGCCGCCGCGGCTCTTGCGCTCATCGCTATCGGCCGGCCAGCTGAGAATCGCGGGCACCTCGCCGATCCGGTGGCCGAGCGACATCAGGCGGTGAGCGATCTCGAGATGCAACTCCTTGCCGTCGTTCGCGAATCGCTGACCCTGGATGACCCACGCCCGGTAGGCGCGGGTCATGCCCGTAGTCATCGAGATGCTGGAGGGGTACAACATCCGCAGCAGCCGGTTCCCCCATCGGCTCAGCACGATGCGGAACCACGGCACGTTGCGGTAGCCGCCGCCCGCCACGTGCGGCGACGCGAACACCGCGTCGATGCCGGCATGGCGATCGAGCGCGTCCAGCATGACCTGGACGATGTCCTGTCCCCACGAGAGATCTGCCTCGGTCGTGACGATGATGTCACCGCCGGCCTCGGCAAAGCCGGTCCGCATCGCGCGGCCCCGGCCGAAGTTGGCCTTGTGCGTGAAAATGCGGAACCGATCGTCGGTCCCGATCGCGCGCGCCGCCGCCGCGACCGTGCGGTCGGTGCTGCCGTCGTTGATGATGAGCACTTCCGCGGGCACGCTGAGGGCGTCGAGGCAGGCCCGCAGCTGGCCGACGGCGCCGCCAATGCCCGCCTCTTCGTTGAATGCCGGACAGATGATGCTGACCATCAGAAGCAGTCTTCGCGGCCTTCAATCCAGGAGGCATGCCAGAGCACCGCGTTGAGCACCGTCCACAATTGGAAGCTGTAGCCGCCGGCGCCGTCCATCTGCCGCTTGAGCAGATCGGTGAAATAACCGTTGTCGAAGAAGCCGTCGCGCGCGAGCTCCGAGCGCTCGAACGCCGCGAGACTGCGCCGACCGAAGTCCCCTTCCCGGAACCACTCTTCCATCGGCGCGCCGAACCCCTGCTTGCGGCGGTAAATCAGATCGTGATCGATGTACGGCTCCGCCGCGCGCTTCAGCACGTGCTTGCCGACGCCGTCCTTCAACTTATAGGCGGCCGGCAGCCGGGTCGCGAACTCGACGACGTCGTGATCGAGAAACGGCACGCGCGCCTCGATGCCATGGGCCATCGTGAGCTTGTCGACGCGCATCAGCAGATGCTCGGGCAGGCGCAGCTTCATCTCCATGTACGGTATCTTCTGCAGCACCGTCGGCTCGCTCACCTCGCCGTCGAGCCCGCCCAGATATTCGCGGACCACCGCATCGCTGTGTAGGGTGGCGTGGCCGCCGGGCATCAGGTTCTCGATCGGACAGTCGACCTCCTGCCGAAATGGCGCGCGATCGGGCGTGAGCCGCTGCCGCATCTCGCCCCACCAGCACACCGCGCCGCCCCAGAACAGTTCCTGTCCGGTTTCCGCGCGCCGCTGGATCTCCCGATCCTCGCCGTTCATGCCGGGCGTACGCGCTTTGAGGTGGGGCAGGAAGCGGCGCCATCCCTGCGTCCCGTCCCGCGCCGGCCGGTATACCGTCTCGTACTTGTCACGGTAATGTTCGCACCACCAGTAGCCGAGGAAATTCTCGTCGGCGCCTTCCCCCACCTGGACGACGGTCGTGCCCGTCTGCTTCACCAGCCGGGCGAGAAAGTACAACGGGATGCAGACGTTATCGGCGATCGGCTCGTCCTGCAGCCTGACGAGCAACGGCAAAAACTGCTGCGCCTCGCGTCCGTTGATCAGCGTCTCGTGATGATCGGTCTTGTAGCGGGCCGCGACGCGCCGCGCGAACTGGAATTCGTTGTAGTCCTCGTTCCCCTCGTAGCCAATCGTGAACGTCGTCACGGGGCGGCTCATCAGCTCGCTCATGAGCGCCACGTTCAACGACGAGTCGACGCCGCCCGACAGCAGTACGCCGAACGGCACATCGGACACCATCCGCCTGGCAATCGACTGTTTGAGCAGTCGCGTCAACTCCGCGACCGCCTCGTCTTCGCTGAGATCCGTTTCGGTGAGCGCCTGCGACCGCGACGGGCGGCAATCCCACCACGATCTGGCGCGGGCGTGGCCGTGCTGGTCGATCGTGACCAGGTGCCCGGCGGGCAGCTTGAAAATGCCGCGAAACAACGTCAGCGGCGCGGGAGTGACAATGAACGTGAGGTAGTGCCAAAACGCGGTGCGATCCATTTCCGGCGACACATCGGGATGTGCGAGCAGGGCGCGGATCTCCGACGCGAACAGCCATTCACCGCCGCGGGTGCGCGTGATGTAAAGCGGCTTGATGCCGACACGATCGCGGACCAGGTGCACAACCGGTCGATCGCGGTCGCGTGCATCGTACACCGCGAAGGCGAACATGCCGAAGAATCGGTTGACGCAATCAACGCCCCACTCCTCGTAGGCGTGAAGCAGGACCTCTGTGTCTGAATGGTCAGTGCGCCAGCGGTACTTGCCCAGCGCCGACAACTCGCGGCGGATTGCCGCGTGATTGTAGATCTCGCCGTTGAAGGTCAGCGCAACCGTGCCGGCGTCGTTCAGCATCGGTTGCGACGCTGCATCGGAGAGATCGATGATCGACAGCCGCCGATGGCCGAGGACGCACGATCGATCCGGCGCCGACCACAATCCATGGCCGTCGGGGCCGCGGTGCGACATGCGATCGCGCATCCGCGACACGATGTCCGGACCGACGGTGGCTCCGCCGGGCTTGAAAGCGCCGACTATTCCGCACATGTTATTTCGGCCTCACCACGAAGCGGCGCCAGCCCCGGGTCATGAATTCGTACTGGTGCTGCAACTCGCCGATGCGGCGATCTCTGATGGCGACGGTCTCGGCGTGTTCGGCCTGCTGGCTGGCGAGCATGCGGTCGCGCAGACCCACTGCCTCGATCAGTTCGGTGACGCGCTGCTCGAGCGCGGCGAACGCATGATCGCGATGGCCCAGCGCCGGATGGAAGACGCTCTCTGCGTAGCTCACAAATTCGCTCGCAGCGACGCGCAATCCAGCCGCGGATGGCAGCATCGGGATCGGCGATGCGTCGTCGTATGCAGTGAGCTTGCTCCCGAGATGGTGCTCGAGAATCGCCAGGTCGGCGGCCGCGGGCTGATGATCATCCACGTGACGGGTTCCGGACTGCTGCCACCGGTCATAAAACTCGTCGATCAGCCGGCGACAGGCGCTGATATATTCGGCCACCTTGCGGGGGCGATCCATGCGGGCGAGCAGGTGATCGAGATCAAACCGGTAGACATACGGATGGGGCAAGGTGTGAGCGAGCAACAACCCGACGCCGAGGAACAGCGCGACGCGCTGTTCGAAAAGCGATTGCACCTGTTCGTTGTACAGGCTGTGCGCCTCGGAGCCGATCGCGCTCGCGAACTTGCGCGCCAAAATCCACTGCAAGGCTGGAGGAGACTCGAGGAAATAATTCATCTCCAGAGGCCCGCTGTCACCGTGCGCGTGGAGAACGCGCTCACGCAGCCAGCCGCGCGTGGACAGCCATTCGCAAGTTGACCGAGACGCAATCGCGTGCAGGCGGTCGCGTGTGACGACGTGCTCCAGGCGATCACAGAGTGCTGCCAGCGGAGTTCGATCCTCCACCCCGGAGTTGACGATCAGCAACACGTTGCCCGGCGGCAGCCGAAGTTCTGGCCACGTGGTGACGCCGACCTCAGTCACTCGTGCACGATCCGCCACAGAAGCTGCCGCGTGCGTCTGAACCTGGTCTTGAGCTCGCCGTCGAGCCGTCTGATCGCCTGGTCGCGAACCTGTATTTCGCGCACCAACGTGTCTCCCAACCGGACCACCAAGGCCGCAGCCGCCGCACCGTCAGCCATGTCGGGGGACAAGCGCACCGGAGCGTTCTCGTCGAATTGAACGATCCCATCGCCCATGCTCGCCCGAACCGCACTCATGACGTCGGTCCGATCCATGTCGTCCGAATGACTCGGTCGTCCGGTTGCCTCCCACAAGGCGTAGCAGGTGGCCACCATGTCGCGAGCGCGCGATTCGTACTGAGCCAGCCTACGTTCGCGTCCCAGCCGATGGCACACGGCGGCGAGGTCGAACATGTACAGTTCCGGCAGCGGCAGTGCGTGCGCCACGAATACGCCGTGGCGCAGGAATGCAGCGACCCGTTGTTCGAAGACGTACTTCACCTCTTCGTTGTGCCGGCCGTGAGCAGCGGTGCCGATGACGAGGCCGAAGGCACGCTCGCCGGTCCAGCCGAGAACCGCCGGCGATTCGAGGAAGTGATTCAGCTCGAGTTCGTTGCCGGCCTGATCGCACGACGCGATGACTCTGGTCTCGGGGATTCCGCGGGTCGCGAGCCATCCGACCCACGACGACGGCGCGATCGCGTAGATCGTATGCGAGTGTCCAAGACGCTCGATCACGTCGGCGGCGATCGCCTCCTCGCTGGCGGTCGAGTTGACGATCAGCAGGGCGTCGCCAGCAATACTCGCGACCTCGGCCCAACTCGCCAGGCGTGAGCTCACTTCCGACCCTTCAGCATCAAGTAGAAGCCGAGGCGGCTCGCCATCCAGCTCCAGAACTCGGGCGGGTAATCATCGAACGGAATAAGCGGCAGCTGATCCGGCGTCAGGTTGCGGACGATCAAGTCGTCAATCGCGAAGCGCGCAAACGCCTGTCGCAGCGTCTCTGGCGTTTGATGGTACGTGCGCGGGTAGCCAAATCCGTCAGTGAACCAGTCGACCAGCCGGCGCGGTCCAAGCAGCTGCTCCAGATCGCAGACGATGCCGTAGTAGTACAGCGTCTTGACGTAGTAGTGGAGGCTCTGCCGGTTGTAGAACATGGTGATGACGCGGCCACCGGGTTTAAGAACCCGGTGAATCTCCGCGATCGCGCCGTCGAGATCTTCCACCAGGAGCAGCACGCCGAACGAGTAAACCAGGTCGAACGACTCGGATGCATACGGCAGACGCGTGGCGTTGGCCTGCACCACCGGCACCGTACCGCCGGTGACGACCTCGGTGAACCGACGTGATATCTCACAATGCTTCGGCGTCAGGTCGCAACCGAACGTATGCGCGCCGGCCGCCGCGAACTGCGACAGATCGGCGCCCTGGCCACAGCCGATCTCGAGCACGCGCCGACCACGCCACGCCTGGAAGTCCACGAACTCGCGAATGAACGGGTACAGGGTGTACCGATGTGCCAACGCCGCCGCGCAGTACGACGGCGACAAGAACGCTTCGTCCTTGACGTAGCGCTGCGCCAGTTCGTCGTCGGACTCTTGGTAGTAGCGTTGAACGTCGGTTGGAGTCATGAAATGAATTGATGAGAGAATGCGTCGGAGGCGATGCGATGACTCGATCGTGGAGCGATAACGACGGCGTGACGGCACTGAGCCGCGCCGCCGACAGCCTGGCGGCGCTGGCCGAGGCGATCCCGGCGCGCGGACAGGTTGCGCCATCGATCGACACGTCGGCCGCAGAACTGCCGATTCAGAACCTGCCGGCGCATGTCAGGTTCGCGAGAATCTGGGAGCAGCGGCGCGCGTCGGTGCTGGCATCGGCCGAGTCGCGCCGGTGCCCGCTTTGCGGCGCCGCCGAGAGCCGCACCTGGTTCCTCACTCAGGACGGTTACCGCTACGACATCTGCGACCAATGCCGGATGATTTACATTCCCGAAGTGGTCCCGATGGCCGCCTGGGATCGTTACTTCGCAGATATTCCCGACGCGCGCGAGCATCTCCGAAGCCAGATGGCCGCGACCATCACCGTGGACGCGCTCGACGCGCACCGGGTACGGTTCAGCCGGTACTTCGAGCTGATCGAACGGCACGGCGCGGCCCTGCGTGGCGCGCGGCTGCTCGACATCGGCACCTACACGGGCGGCGCGCTCAAGATTGCGGCCGAGCGATCGCTCGAGCCGGAGGGCGTCGAAGGGCTCGAGGAGGCGGTCCAGTTCTGCCGCGCTCACCGGCCCGAGCTCCGCGTCACTCTCGGACACGCCGAAGCGCTGCCCGAGCCGGTGCGGCGCCAGGGCTTCGATCTCGTGACGATGTGGGAGACGCTGGAACACACGTTCGATCCGATGCGGGCACTGGCTGGCGCGTGGCAGGCGTTGAAAGCGGGCGGCCTGCTCGGACTGACCGTGCCGAACGGCCGCAACGTGCAGTGCTCGGTGCTGCGCGACTACTGTTTTTTTGCGTACGGCGGCTATCAGGGCATCGGCCACGTGAATCTGTTCACGCCCGAGACGCTCGCCGACGTGCTCGATCGAAGCGGCTTCGACCTCGTATATCTCGAAACGGAGTTCAGTACCGACTGGCGGCAGATGGCGTACTACCTGCAGCTGCGCTTCGAACGGATCTACTGCTACCGGAATCTGGTGCGGCACGGCGAGTTCACGCGCAATCCCGAGCCCTCGCTCGGGGTGATACTGAACTGGCTGTCGCCGGCGCTGACGAGGATCGAGAATGCGCTGCAGGCCGGCCCTATAGCATTTGCATTGGCGAGGAAGCGGCCTCGCTGAAGCTGGCGATCGGCGGCACGTCGATCGCCGAGCCGTGCGGTGCGATGCAGCCCCAGACGCCGTAGTCGTGCGTCAGTTTGTTGCAGAGCGACTGGCCATAGGCGAACAGCTCCTTGAACCGGTCGCGCGGCACGTCGCAGAACAGCCGCGCCTGCGAGGCGATCTCGCCGATCTTCCGCCACTCCATCGGATCGTCGCGATCGATCGAGCCCTTGGCACGCAACTGGTCGTAGTCCGGCGAGCCTGGCAGCGGAATATACCAGTTGAACCCCGCCACCGGCGGCTTGTGCCGTTTGATGAAATCAATCGACGCGAGAATGTCTTCTTCGCGCTCGCCGGGATAGCCCATCAGCATGCTGGCGGTGTACGGAACGTCCATCTCGCGATGGAGTGACGCCGCTTTCTCGTTGTCGGAAACCTTGCAGTCCTTCACCATCGCCTTCAGCACGCGGTCGCTGTTGCTCTCGAATCCGTAGAGCAGGTGCGCGCAGCCGGCCGAAACCAGCTCGCTCATCAGCTTGCGGCTGATCTGATTCGGACGGATGCAGCCATTCCACCGGATCCGACGATCGAGACCGCGGCGCCGCATCAACTCGGAGAACTCGTACAGCAGCGGCTGATTGTTCCCGATCGTGCTGTCCATGAAGTAGAAGGAGTCGATACCGCACGTCGCCATCAGGTATTCGACTTCGTCGACGAGATATTCTGCCGAATGAAACCGGACCGTCGACAGCGCGTTGTAAGCACAGAAGGCGCACCGGTATACGCACCCTCGGCCCATCAGAATGTCGAGACTGCTCGCCAGGAAGGTGCGGAACTTGGCGCGATTTGGACGGGCGTAGAACTGATAGTTGACGAGATGATAGTCGGGGAACGGCAGCGAGTCGAGGTCGTGTAATACCTCGCTCTTGTCCGGGAAGAGCAGCGTTCCGGTCTTGGCCGCGCCGGTCGAGCGCGTCTCCGTGAGCGCGAACGCCTTCTTCGTGTCGTGGCCGAGCACGCCGGGAATCGTGCGGGGGTCGGCACCGTCGCAGAACTTCGCGAGGCTGATCTCCGCTTCACCGATGAAGACATGGTCGAATTCGAGGTTCTTCAGCGTCAGCGCTGGCTCGGTCGAGGCGTGGATGCCGCCGGCGATGAACGTCGTCCTCAGCCCCGCTTTGGTGCATACCTGGCGGGCGAACCGGACCAGCCGCTGCACTTCGACATAGTGGATCGAAAAAAATCCCATGCCGATGATGTCGGGCTGAAACCGACGGATCTGATCCGCGAACTGCTCGAGGGTGGCGTCAAGGTTGCCGCGGTTCGTCACCAGCCGCTCGATGAGGTCGACGACGCAGACGTCGTGACCCTGCTTGCGCAGCAAGGTGCCCAGCAGGACCAGCGAATACGGCGCGCAGCGCCATTCGTTCTCCAAGTCGTCGTGGACCACGTTCTCGTCGTGGAAATTCCACGGCTGGCATAACATCACACGGGCCATGAGCTGCCTTTCCTGAAGATCGTACGCTTCAGGTTCATTTTTTTGAACACTGTATTCTAACCCGGAAGCTGCCGATCTACGGCGCGATGGACGGGCTGGCTGGGTCGCCGAGCCCCCACTCCGCGTCGACCACCACGCCGGTTCCGGTACCGACGATGCCTGCGCCGCGCACGACGATTTCGATCGCCCTCGACAGGCATGTGTAGACCTCGGGGTTGAGCGAGAAATACCTCGTCTGTTCGCGGTCGTAATACCCTTCGCGAGCGACCATCACGGTCACGGTATAGGTGCCGTTGGCCAAGCCGAGCCTGGGCAGGCGCACGCGAATCGTGCCGCGGCGTGCCTGCGCGGTATCGAACAGCAGGTCCCGCGAAATGGTTCGACAGGTGTCGAGCACGCCGTCGCGGTGGAATGCCAGGAGCACCTGCGAGTGCTCACAGAGGTCCGGCTGATTGATCCGGTACGCAATCAGGATGTTGGCCGGCGAGCCATGGTCGAAGGTGTGCGATTCCTCGCCACCGTCGAGCGTGGAACGCACCTCGTCCACCACGATCGCGCCTGTCCCGTGGCGACCGGAGGTGTTGACCTCGCCGGTCGAGGCCGCCTGCGGCAGCGCATCCTGAAGGCGAACCACATGGCGGGTCCATTCGCCCCGGGACCCGGGCAGAGGCCCGAGCGACAACTCCTGACGGCCGATAAAGACACGCAGCTCTAATGCCGCCGCTTCGGCCGACCAGTATTGCAGCGACAGCGCCATGTCCGGACGTGTCAGATCCAGGCTTCCGGTCTCGAATACACCGGCGATCTTGTGAAACGGCGACCCATAGTTCAGCATCGGGCGTGCGCGCCGGCCCTGCCAATCGAGCACGGGTCCCCAACAGGTTCCTTCCTGCTGCAGGTGCGATCCACGGCGTTCGTCGAACGCCCGCTCGTCGAGCGGCAGTTCCGCGGCGTGGCCGTCGGCCGATCCGAGGGTCACCGCCGAGAAGTACACCGGTGACGGCTGCGGCCGGTTTTCCTGGGCATAAACTTCCACGAGCAACGGCGTGGATGGCTTCGATTCGGCCGGAGCGGCTTGCAGGCTGCTGGCTCGTTCCTGCTTTCGCAGCCGCAGGCGATTCTCCTCCTGCTGCCGCACCGAATCCTCGTAACCCTTGACGACGTTCTTGCTCGCGCCGTCCATCAACACGCGGCCGCGATCGATCCAGACAGCCCTGCCACACAGATTCACCGCTGAGTAGATGTCGTGCGTGACCAGCAGGAGCGTCGTACCGTCCCGTTCGCACAACGTCCGGATGCGTTCATAGCTCTTATGCGCAAAATAGGCGTCACCGACGCCAAGCACTTCGTCGAGCACCAGCAGGTCAGGAGTGATGGCGGTCGAAGCGGAAAACATGAGCCGCACCGTCATCCCTGTGGAGTAGGTCTTCATCGGCTGGTCGATGTATTCCTCGATCTCGGCGAATTCCACCACATCGTCGCACCGGCGTCGCGCCTCGGCGCCGGTGAGGCCGAGTTGCGCGAAATACGCGTAGACGTTTTCGCGCCCGGTGAAATCGGGATGAAACCCGGTGCCGATCTGCAGCAGCGCGTGCGCGGTGCCGCTGACCGCGAGCGAGCCCGACGTCGGCTCGATGACGCCGGTCACCAGTTTCAGAAACGTGCTCTTGCCGGCGCCGTTCCTGCCAATGATCGCGACTTTTTCACCCCGGTGGATCTCGACGTTCACGCCGGCGAGAGCGACGTGTTCTGTGAACTGTCCGGGCTTGCTACGCAGCAGTCCGAACATGTCCAGGAACCGGTAGGTGGGATTCGTATACAGCCGGTAGACCTTGCGCAGGTCGACCGCCCGAATGGCGACATCGCTCACTCCTCGTCCCTCCGCACCAGACCATCCGTCCCGGCCTCATACGTCGCGCCGCACGCGCCGCACGAAGTGGCCTCCGCGGCTGTCGGTCGGGCGGCGAGCCTCACGCCGCATGCGCAGACCCAGCCGGCGATGCGCCCCGGATTGCCGACGACCAGCGCAAAATCTGGCACGTCCTTGGTCACCACGGTCCCGGCACCGACCAACGCATACCGTCCCACGGTGTGGCCGCAGACGACGGTCGAGTTCGCGCCGAGCGTGGCGCCGCGCTTCACGAGCGTCGGCCGATACTCGTCTTTTCGCGACACGTGGCTCCGCGGGTTGACGACGTTCGTGAACACCATCGACGGTCCACAGAACACGTCGTCCTCGAGCGTCACCCCGGTGTAGACCGACACGTTGTTCTGTATTTTCACGTGATCGCCGATCACGACGCCCGGCGAGATCACGACGTTCTGCCCGATGTTGCAGCCGACGCCGACCCGCGCCCCGGTCATGATGTGGGAGAAGTGCCAGATCTTCGTGCCGGTGCCGATCACGCAGCCATCGTCGATGTAACACGATTCATGAGCAAAGTAGTCAGCCATGTCTGGGGCTCAGCGCGCCGACCCTCGCAGCATCGGGTGCAGCCGCGAGGCGACGAGTTCGACCGGCGTCTGGCGGATGCGGTTCGACAGCGCAATCGCCGGCCGGCTCTCATCGATCCCGAACCCGCGCCCGGCAAGTACGTCCTCGTAAACGCGGGTATGGAGATCAGTGAAGCCGTCGCTGAACTCGACCTCGTGGTGATCGACGGTGATCGATCGGAACGTCGTCTTCGCGCCCGCCGCCGGGACGAACGGGAGATCGGAGAGCTCGGCCGACAGGAACCAGCGGATCCGCGCACGTTCCAGGTCGAGGAACCCGGCCATCCGCCGCGTCTCGCGAACGTGAACCTCGCATCCGATGACGGGGCCGAACAGCCATAACAGCAGGTCGAAGAAATGGATGCCGATGTTGGTCACGAGGCCGCCCGACCGCTCGTCAGATCCTTTCCACGAGACGTCGTACCACCGGCCACGGGCCGTCACATACGACAGGCAGACCTCATGCTTGTCGGTCGAGGTGTCGGTCTGTAGCCGATTGCGAAGAGCGATCAGTTGCGGATGCAATCGCAGCTGCAACACGGTGTTGACGCGGCCGCCGGTCTCGCGTTCGAGCTCCTGCAGCGCGTCGAGGTTCCACGGATTGATCACCAGCGGCTTTTCGCAGATCGCGTGCGCCCCGGCCCGCAGCGCCATCCGGATGTGCGCGTCGTGGAGATAGTTCGGCGAACAGATGCTGACGTAATGGACCCGGTCGGCGTCGGGCCCGCGGCGCAGCTTCTCGAGATGGCGATCGAACCGCTCGAATTCGGTGAAGAACCGCACGTCGAACGAATAGCGATCGAGGACGCCGACGGCATCGTGGGGATCGACCGCCGCGACCAGCCGGTTGCCGGTGTCCCTGATCGCATTCAAATGGCGCGGGGCCACGAAACCCGCCGCGCCGGTGAGGGCAAAATTCATGTCTGGGCGTTCTCCTTGGTCCGCTCCTCGTGCCGCGCCGCCACGCCACGAAGCGTGTCGGCGAGCCGGGGCGCGTTGACCGCCAGCGAGTACCGCTCCTCGATCGTTCGCCGTCCCGCGACCGCGAAGGCGCGCCGCAGCGGCGCGTCGGTCAGCAGGCGGCCGAGTTTGTCGATCCACTCAGCGTCGGTGGAGGCCAGGAAGCCGTTGACTCCGTCCTGGATGATTTCGCGGTTCACGCCCACGGCCGCGGCAACAACAGGGACGCCGCAGGCCATGAACTCGATCGCCTTGAAGCCGCACTTCCCCTTCGACCATTCGTCGTCGGTCAGCGGATACACGCCAACATCGCAGGTGTTGAACAGGTCAACTTCGCGTTCGAGCGCCCAGCGCTGGTTGTCGACATCGAGCCCGGCGGCGTCAACCGGCTCGCCGGCGCCGCTGACCCGGAGGACGAACGCATGCTTCCGGCGGAGCTGCTGCAGTACCGGGACCAGCTGCCGCAGGTACGGCGCCGTCGTCGGACTGCCGATCCAGCCGACGACCGGAACACCGCTGCGCGGCTGCGTGCTCGGGGCGAACCGCTGCGTATCGACGCAGGTCGGAATCATCGTCACCGCCGCATTGAACTGCCGGGCGTATTCCGCAAGATAGTCGTTGCCCGCAATCACATGATCGCTGTGGCGAATGATCGAGGCGGTCTTGCGCGGGTGCTTCAACGCGCCGATCAACCGGTTGGCTTCACTGACTGCCGGTAGAAAGATCGCGTCATCGAAGTCGAACACCACCGGGGGCCGGCCGCGACGCGCCAGCAGACGCTCGATCAAGGCCGGACCGATCGGAAACAGTTCGCGGTAGATGAAGACGAGATCGAAGCGCGAGATCTCGCGCAGCGAGTCGAGGCGCTTGAGCGACAACGCGGTGAACGTGAGCGCCTTCCGCAGATAGTGGCCGCGCTTGTAGACCAGCGTGAAGAACTCGGGCGTGAAGAGCGACATCAACGTCACGTCGATGCCCGCCGATGCCAGGTGCGGAATGAATTGAGAAATCCGGAACCGGCATCCCGCAGCTTCCTCTGGAATCGGCGACAACGCCAGGACGCTGAGTCGACGTGCGCCGTTCACCGGTTCCGTTCTCGCGGCGCGACGCCCCTGGCGGCCCCCGCGACCGCGACCAGCAACGCGGACGCAATCGCCATCGCGGGAAGAAGCCACGCCAGCGGCTCGCGCGGGCCCGGCTTCAACGCTTGCAGCGCAAGCACCGTGAGGCTGGCGACGACGACCGCGACGGCGGCGAAGCGCGTGCGCAGGACAGCCGTGTTCGGGATTGCGTCGCCCGCGCGCACGACGATCCGGCGCGTCACCGACGCGTGCCAGGCACCCGTAAGCGCCGTCAGCGCGCGCGACGCGGCGACGACGAGGGCGCTCCGGCCGAACACGCCAGCCGCAGCCGCGTCGGCTCGCGCCACATTGGTGCGCGGCGAACTGATCAGACGTGCGACCGCCTCCGCCGCGCGCCACCAGCCGGTCAGGATCGATGGCACGTTATGGTTTCACAATCTGTGACGGCGCCCGGACCGTGGCAATCTGGAAGTTGACCCAGCCCTGCGGGGCGGCCAGCGTCAGCATCGAGTCGGGCGCGACCGGCACCGCCTGCGCTGGCCCGGGCACCATGCACCGAAGCGTGCCGTCGAGGTCGGATGCGACGTAGCACCTGACGCGCAGCGTCGCCGGCAGTTCGCGTTGATCGATCAACGGCAACTCCAGCATCGCGTCCCCCGCATGCAATCGCAGCCGTCCTTGTGTCGGAGCCCCGAGCGAGAGCACCTCCGCGAGCGGCGCGCCCGAGGGTGGAAACGTCTGGCCGACGCTCAGGCGGCGGGCGGCTTCAATTGCCATGCCGGTGAACGCGCCGCTCACCTCCATCTGCACCGTCGGTACCGGTGCGAGCGGCAAAATCGTCAACGCCTGCGGCAGCTTGGCGAGCGACTGGCGGTAGTCGAACAGTTCGACGTCGTAGGTCCCCGCCTCGAGGTCGGGCAGATCAACCATCGCCCAGTTCGTATTGCCCAACATGAACGTCCGGCCCTGCACCGTATTGAACGTCACTCGCATGAATGGCCGGAGGTTCTCCCCCTGGATTTCGACGCGCAGGTTCTTGCCCTGGTACATCTTCGCCGGGTTGACGCCGGTGAGACGCGGCTGCGGTGTGCGAAACAGCAGGAAGGAGCCGTAGGCCAGCGGGATAAGGACCACGAGTAGCAGCGCAATCCCGGCGTCGACGGCGTTGATACGTCCGCCCACCCGTCCGCGATCGTCGACTATCGACATGAGATCCTCATCAATGAAGCTGCGCGGGATTGGAGTCCCCGGCGATGCCGAGCCGCGCCGAGCACTCGCAGATGCCGACGGCGCTGAGCCAGATCAGATACGGCAACGCGAGCCCGCGGTGCCTGATCAGTGTGCCAACGTTGCCGCTGACGAGGGCCACGGTCACGGCCGCCACGAGTGCGTTGCCACAGAGGAGGCCCGCGATGAGCGGGTCGCGATGCAGCGCGAACAGCAGTCCGATGGGCACGAAGGCGGCGAGCACATACCAGAGGATCTGTTCGGGCACGAAGCCGAGCGCCGCCCGCGACGGGGCCGCCCACGGTTCCGGCGCCGTCACATAACGGGTCAAGGCGCGCGCCATGTACCGCAGCATTTCGGGAAGGTGCATGTCCGCGATCACGGACTTTTCCGGATAAAACCGATCGTCCATGACTTTGTAGACGTAACCGGGCGTCGCCACGTGGCCCCAGTGCTGCCCTCCGGCAGCGACCAGGCCGGTATACATCTTCGCCTGGACGGCGGGACGGCTGAGCGCCAGCCCGGCGGCAATCGGCGCCACCATCACCGTCGCGACCAGGAGCCGGGGATGCATCGCGAGCGCCGCGATCGCTACACCCGCGAGCAGGCTGGCAGCCGCCAGCCCGAGCGCGCCAGCGCGAATCGACTCGAGCGCGTAAGCGGCGGCCACCAGGCCAGCCGCGCCGATGCAGCGACGGAAGAACCCGGGGCCGCGCACGGTCTGCACCGCCATCGCGACGCTCGAGGCCGATAGGAGCACGAAGAGCGGTTCCTTCAGCGCTGACACGGACCAGGCGAACTGGCTGGGCAGACATAAAAGCACGAATAGACCGACGAATGCCGGCAGGGCACCGAGGCCTGTTCGCACCGTCCGATGCAACAGCACGCACCCGGCGAGAAAGAAGGCGACCCCCAGCAGGTGGACGCCGTACGGCGACACACCGACGAGTACCTGCAGGACGGCGAGCACATCGAGGTGGCTCGTCATGCCGGTCGCGTCGAACATGTAGATCATGTCGGCCGTGTGCAGCGGCAAGCCGAGCGCGAGGTTACGCATCCAGATCGATCGCCGGATGTAATACTCCTCGTCGCCGAAGAAGACGCCAAACGGGGTCGTGGCATGGTTGGTGACGGCAAAAAGGCCGGCGATCGCCATGACGCGAAGCGCGATCGCGACGATCAGAAGCGCCAGCAGCCATCGACGCTCCCCGCCGTCGAGGCCCTTCACGGCCCAGCGGACGAGCAGCATCATCGCGAGCACGAACCACACGGTGAGCGGCGATAGCGCATAGACGGCGCCGACGATCACGCCGCCGGCGGCCGCCAGCCGCCACGCCGCTGGGGGCAGGCCGAATCGCGCCGTCACGCGAGCACCTCGCGGAACACCCGGTCGTGCGCGGCGACGACCACCGGCAATGCGAAGCGCTGCGCGCTGATGATCGCTTCGGCGGCCATCC
>JAOBWF010000431.1 GCA_025463215.1 Acidobacteriota bacterium
GAGCATGTCACCGGCTATTTCCGTCTGCATCCCGAATTCGTGAAGATCGTGCGCGCCAAGCCCTATCCGCCGCTGGCAAAAAAGGCGCGCCGGCTGACCATCGACACGCCCGACGACCTGGCCTTTATCGAGGCACTGCATGCGCGGCTGGACGCGCGCGCCGGCGAAGCTTCGCTGGCCGATCTCTTGATGCTCCTGGAACGCGAGCCGGATTTCAATGTGGTGGCCGCACGGCGCAAACCCGTGCGCATGTCGGGCGGGTTGACGATGATCCGTTGCGATGGCGGCGGCAAATTCGGTTATGGCCATGTCAAGCGCATGGTCGCGCTGGCGCGCGCTCTGCGCGACCGCGAAGGCATCGGCACGATCTTCGCGCTGAATGGCAGCGAAGACGCCGCCACACCTATCCGCCGCGCCGGTTTCGAAGTGGTGATGCTGCATGGCGCCAGCGACCTGGAAACCCTGTTGGACGCCAACAGTCCCGACATCCTGCTGCTCGACGGGCGCGAAGGCCCGTCCCGCGCCGAGCTGGAACGGCTCAAACGCGGCGTGGCGGTGACGGCGGTGATCGATGACGGCAATGAACGCCGCCTGGCCGCCGATTACGCCTATTACCCGCCCGTGCCCGCCGCCAGGGCGCTGGACTGGACCGGCTCGAACACCTTGCCGCGCCTGGGTTGGGAATGGGCGCTGCTGGGCCTCAATCCCAACGCCGCCCCGACACGCGCCTCATCATCGCGTCCCACCGTGCTGGTGGCGATGGGCGGCAGCGATCCGCATGGATTGACCTTGCGCATGGCCAAGGCGCTTGCGGTGCTGGATACCGCCTATCGCATTCGTTTTGTCATCGGCACCGGCATGAAGAATGCCGGCACGGTAGCGCGCGGGCTGGTGGCGCTGAAAAAGAATTACGAGACGGTGGAAGGCGCCGACGACCTGTCCATCGAATATGCCAGCGCCGATGTGGCCCTGTGCGCCGTTGGCGTCACCGCTTATGAACTGGCGGCCTGCGGCATTCCCGCCATCTATCTGGGGCTGACACTGGATCATGTGGATTCCGCCAGCGCCTTTGCCGATGCCGGCATGGGCATTTCTCTGTGGGTTGCAGCGCATGTCGCCGACGCCGACATCGCCGCCACGGTTCAGTGGTTGCTGAACAAGCCGGGCGCGCGGCGCGAGATGCGCAACGCCGGACTGTCGCTGATGGATGGCCAGGGCGCGTCGCGCATCGCGTCGGACCTCAGCCAGGCATTGCAGGCGGCGCGCACCCCGCTCAGGACAGCGCTGTAATCACTTGTTTGAAGACGCCCGACCAGTCGCCACGCGACTGCGGCATGACGCATGTGCAGGACGGTGCGAAAGGCTCGTGCGTCTGGCCCAGCGCGGTCCAGCTGGTGTCATAGAGAATCTTGAAGGTGCGCGTGCCCACGCCGGCAGCCAGCCAGGCTACGGCAGTTGGCGCGGTGACGACCGCATCCAGCGCGGCCATGAGTGCGGCCGCACGATCCAGTTCATTCTTCTGGTCGATGCCCTGCGGCACCAAAATCTTGCGGCCGCTGATCGCCTCGAGCTGGGCCACCTCCTCCGATGTTGCATCATACTGCACCGACACCAACGTGCCCGGCACGTCGCGCAATGCGGCGCCCCAGCTTTCCAGGGGCGCATACTGGATCGAGCGATGCCCGCCAGACTTGCCGCTGCGCCAGCAGATGCCGATAGCATTTGCGCCGAACTGGCTTTTCCAGTGCGATACTTCATCGGTGTCTGGGACCAGGAAACTGTGCGGCGTGGGAAATGATTCCAGCGTCCCGCGCAGATAGCGTGGCAGGCTGCCCATCAGGGTCGCGGCTGTCGCGCCGCCGGCGCTCTTCAGCCAGCCATACTCGGCCACCGGCACGCCGCCGATGCTTCTTACCGCGGCGGGTTTCACCGTCACGTCCGGGAAGGAGCGCGCGAACAGGGATACAAGTCGCGGCTCGCATTCCAGCACCACGCTGCCGCCATCGGCTTTCGCCCGCACCACAAGATCGGGGATCAGCGATGCAAACAGGATCTGGTCGCCCACGCCCTGCTCGCTGCGCACCAGCAGCCGCGCCCGCTTCAAGGGTGCGCCGGTCCAGGGCAGCATATTTGTTTTTTGGCGCTGTTCACCGCCCATCACCGGCACCTTGCCCGGCACCTCCAGCCGCGCGGCATAGTCGCGCCAGCCGTCTTTCAGATCACCGTTCAGAAGATGCAGGATGGCGCGGTTCAGCCGGGCCTGGGGGTTCTTTGGATCGGACTTGATGGCCTGATCGTACAGTGTTCGCGCCGTGGCGCGGTCGCCCGCGTCGCACAGCATGTCGGCCAGGTTGGCCAGGGCCGGGGCGTAATTTGGTTTGATCGCCAGTGCCGCGCGATAGTGCCGGGTGGCCGCGGCATCATCGCCTTTTTCCCGGAATGCCGACCCCAAAGTCAGAAGCAGTTCGGGGCTGTCCGGGCAGCGCGCCAGCGCCGGTTCCAAAAGCGCGATGGCGGCATCGAACTGCCCCGTCCCCCGCAGCAGGTTGGCCAGATTGACGGTGGCTTCCAGCCGCGCCGGCTCCAGCGCCAGCACCCGGCGGAAAAACTGCTGCGCCGCGTCTGAAAGTCCCAGCACCTGGGCGGTATTTCCCAGCGCGAACAGCACCCTGGTATCGTCGGGCTGCACCGACAGCGCCTGTTCGAACGGGGTAATGGCTTCCACATGCCGTCCCTGGGACGACAGTTTCAGTCCGGTGGCATAGGCGGCGCTCATCTTGCTACAATTGCGCCTGCTCCCTTAAGGCCTCGTTAAGCCTGTTCTTCGCGATATTAGCGCGGTCTTAACGCCGAAAATGCGAAATTCCGGCCATGTCCAGTATTGGCGGAATCGACTCTTCGGTGCTGTTGGGATTTTACCAATCCCAGCTGACGTCCAGTCCGTCTTCCATCGCCGCCGCCAGCAGCCAGGCCGCCAGCCTTGCCGCCATGCAAAATAAGGGCGCCACCGCCGCCGACAATCCGCCCTGGAACACGCCCAACACCAATGACGCCAAGCAGGATGCGGCGGTTCTTTCCACCACCAACTTCCTCGATACCTCGAAAGTGCCGCTGTCGGCGGGCGCCACCGCCGACTCCAAGATGGAGCAGGTCAACCTGAAGCTCTTCTCGCTCTACAGCGCTGTGAACACGCTCGCCTATATCGCCAAGATGGGTCAGAAGGCCGGCATGACCAGCGGCCAGCTCGCCGGCCTCAACACCCGCTTCCAGACGGGCCTCGCACAGGTGCAGAGCTATCTGGGCTCGACCGCTTTCAACAATTTCAACCTGCAGGCCGCCAAGCCGTCCAACACGGCAACCTCGAGCGCCAATATCGCATTCAACGACTACAGCTATTCCACCAAGCAGCTGGTCGGCAACGCCCAGATCAACAGCGCCATGCCCGGCGTTTCGGCGAGCGACAGCTTCACCATCGCCATCAAGAAAGGCGGCACCACCACCAGTGTGCCGATCGACCTCAGCCAGGTGCAGGGCACGCTGACCCTCACCAACATTGTCAGCTACATCAACAGCCAGCTGTCGGCGGGCGGCTTTTCCACCCGCTTCCAGAAGACGACACAGGGCGACACTACGACCTCCAGCACCAACGCCACCTATGGCCTGCAGATCACGCCCGGCGGCACCGAGCAGGTGTCGCTGTCGGCCGCCGCCACGCCGTCGCTGTATCTTGCGGGCAATTCGGGTCTCGCCACCGAAACCAACACCGTCACCAACTCCGCCACATCGGCCACCACCACCAGTGCGGCCGACCAGGCGGGCCGCCTGACCAAGCTTTCCGGCCTGGACGGCAGCAGCCCCACCTCCACCTTCAGCGTCAGCCAGCAGAATGTCGGCGGCATCACCTCGGCCCAGGCCACGGCCGTGGATTCGTCCGGCAATGTCTATGTCATTGGCACCTCGACCGGGGATTTCGGCACCAGCCAGATCAACCAGGGCGCGCAGGACACCTATCTCACCAAGTATGATTCCGCCGGCAATGTCGTGTGGCAGAACCTGCTGGGCAGCGGCGGCACCGCCAATGCCTATGGCCTGGCGCTGGACCCGTCGGGCGGGGTGGTGGTTACCGGTGCGTCCACCGCCCAGCTGATGACCACCTCGGTCTCCAACGGCAACAATGATTCCTTCGTGGCGCGCTACGACACCAATGGCGAGCAGACCTGGATCAAGCAGATCCAGACCCTGGCCACCAACCAGTCCAACGCCGTCAGCGTCGACGCCAGCGGCAATATCTATATCGGCGGCAGCGTCTCGGGCGGCGTGATCGGCGCGGGCCAGACCGCGCAGGGCAAGGGCGATGCCTTCGTGGTGAAGCTGGATTCCAAAGGCAAGATCCTGGCGGAAAACCAGTTCGGCACCACGGGCGCCGACAGCGTGGCGGCCACCGCCACCGACGCCAGCGGCAACCTGTTCGTCGCCAGCACCCAGAACGGCCATGCCGTCATTTCCAAATATGCAGGCGGCGACATCACCAGCGCGCCCACCTGGACCCAGGACCTGGGAGACCTGCAGGCCGGCGGCGCCATCGGCGGGCTGACCGTGTCGAACGGCAAGGTCTATGTCTCGGGCGCCACCAGCAA
>JAOBWF010000436.1 GCA_025463215.1 Acidobacteriota bacterium
AAAGCCCCCAGATCTTGCGATCTTAGGGGCTGTTTGGACGGGGTTCCTTGCGGAATCTAGTCTTTGCGGGCCAGTTGCTCGGCGGTGGTGTTGCTGTGGCGCTTTGGCTTCGCCTTCATGGCGGACACTTTGTCGGTGCAGCCGGCGCGGAATTCTTCGAAGGCTGAGCTCGGAAAGTCCCTCGTGGCCTGCAGCTGCCGGTAGCCATCTGGCTTCACATTGCAGTTATCCACGGTCGAGTACTTGCCGATGGAAGCTGTCGTAATACCCATCTGGCGGAGAATGCTGCGTGCGTTGAGCCATTTAGCGTCGGCCTTGCCGGCTTCGACATTCCTGGCTTCAATAGCCGCGCGTGAGGCTGCGGCTTCGCTTGCACGCTGAACCTCGTCAGCGGTGAACTTGCGCTCTCCGCAAGCCGTCAAACCGAGCGTTGCGATCAACATCACCGTCATGGAAATGAGCATTTTCTTCATCTTCCCCTCCTAGGGGTTGCCCTGCGATTTGCAGTTGATACAATATAGCATATATATAGTATTTGTCAATGTACCCTTTCTAAAAGAAAGCGACGCCGTAGGCGTCGCTTTCTTAAACCCTGAAACTCTAAATCAAGAGACTAGCTCTGTTTCATCTTCTCAATTGAACGTGCTGCTGCTTCGCGTCCTCCTAGACCGAAGGCTAGGCCAAGGGCCAAAGAGAGTGCAAACACGATTCCTGTGAAGAGTACTTCTACAAGTCCAGGAGCGATCTTCAACTGTGTAAGAGCTGGGAAGATACCGCCGACAATAATGATGGACCATTTTGCAACCTGGGCTGCAAAATGCCCCTTCACTCCGATACCGCGGGTGCCGTGCTCGATCAATCGCGAGACGAAATCTCCAAGCAAAGCTGCAATCACCAAAATGATGGCCGCAATGATGACCTGAGGAATGTACGCAAGAATATCTCGCAGTGTCTGCGTTACTTGGCTAAGACCGAGGATTTCAGCGGAGGCGATAGTGAACGCCACAACAACAAGCCACTTCACAAGACTTCCTAAGAAGCTTGCAATCGAGATCTTGATGCCTGCCTTTTCGCTTAGCTTGTCAAAGCCTGCTCGATGAAGAGCATTGTCAATGCGAGTAAGCGCAATAAGGTGACACACTGCACGTCCTAGAACTGAACCGAATGCCCAACCTAACACAAACACAACAAGTGCGATGATGACATTTGGAAGAAAGGCGATAAGCGTCATGCCTGTGTCTACAAGCGCCTGACCCAAAATATCTACTGGATTTAACATAACTAGAGTACTAAGATTTTATAAAGTGTGTATATATACACCTTTATATTCGACATATAAAGGTACCTGTAGTATACCGTTTATAAGGAAATCTCAGGCGCAATTATCCACTTTTGTGGTATATTCCAAAAAAAGAAAATGGCAAAAATTCACGGATACATATCAATAGGAATTCTCACAGCGCTCCTTGTCGGAAGCAGTGTTTGGCTTAAGGAGCACTCTATGCTTTCGCCTGTTCAGGCTTCGACAGAAGCAACAAAGCCTCTGTACCCTGGAAACTTCGTCGTAGTAAATCTGCAGACAATGACGCTTGATTTGCGTAATGGAACAACCACCCTTTCGCAATTCCCTATCATCTCAAAAGGCAGGCCAGGCAGCTACTATGAAACTATCGGCGGAGCATATGAAAATGACTACGAGCTAAGGAATCACTTCAGCTCAATTGGTCATGTGTATATGCCTTGGAGCGTGCACGTCTTTGGGAACTATTTTATTCATGGCGTCCCCTACTATCCTGATGGAAGAAAAGTTTCAAGCACCTATAGCGGAGGATGTCTGCGCCTTTCAGACGAAGACGCTCAGCAGGTATATGATTTCGTAAAGACTGGAACGCCAATTATCATTACAGAAAATAAAGAAACGGATTTCGCCCCTATAGCCACTTCCACAGACACCATCAGCTCCATGCAGATGACACGTCTGATGGTTGCCACTATTTCGCTTGAAGTCCTGACTCAGGATAATGCCATTACAGACACAGACGGTGAAACCCTTACTACTAGGAAAACCCTTCTTCCTCGCCTGCTTGTTGATGGAGATGATACTATCAGCCGCGCCTTTGCCGCTTCACGCGGAGAAAACGTGTTCGTTGATTATATGAATACGAAAGCACGAGCCTTAGGATTGACCAATACAGTATTTACGACTGTGGACACAGCAGCCACGACAACCCCGCAAGACCAGACACGCTTTATGGAATATTTGGCCGAGTATAAATCCTATCTTCTTGATATAGGATCCTCTACGCAACAGTAGCGTCAGAAGTAAGCTTATCAATCACTTTTTCGTGCGGCATATCCACGATATCGCGTACGAATTTATCATACATCTTGAAGCGGTACAGGAACTCTTCAACGTCCATAATAGCGTATACAACATCACGCCCAAGCTCAGCTGAGAGTGCGTCGAATACCTTTTCAGCCTTCGGACGCTTGATGGCTTCTCCTACAAGCAAGATATCTACGCGCGAATTCTCAAGAGCCAAGAACACTCCAGCGACAACGAATAGCTTAATGCGTCCAGTCGGCTTGAATCTATTGGCAAGCTCGCGCTTGTCGAGCAATTCAAAATCAAACAGAAGATCCTTGAGGGCCTGATTGTGCGGGAAGAAAGGATTGAGTTTATACCCAATGACTTCTTTCATCTTTGATGTTGCCTTGCCCCCACGACCCATGACATAGGTCTTCCCTTTCTTGCGCTCGATGAATCCGATAGCAGTGAGTGCATTTAATTCCTTGCGTGCGACAGTTCCTTTTGATTTGGTCTTATCCGCCACGGTTGCTCCGCTTACAATAAGATCATCGTGATAGAGGAAAAAGCGCATGATTTTCACTCTTTCGTTTCCGCCAAGCAGTCGGGCCAGTAGCTCCATATCCCTGCAGTGTACAGAAAGCACCCTCTCTCCGCCAGTCTTCCAAAAGTGCGGGAAATGTGGCCTTTGCAAGAGAAAAAGCACCCTTTCGGGTGCTTTTTGCTTAGGAAACAATATTACTTTAGTTCTACTGTTGCTCCTGCTTCTTCGAGCTTCTTCTTCATCTCTTCAGCTTCCGCCTTCTTGACGTTAGCCTTAAGATCTACTGGTGCACCGTCAACAAGGTCCTTTGCTTCCTTAAGGCCAAGTGCGAGCACTTCCTTAACCACCTTCATAACGGCGATCTTTCCTTCACCAGCTGATGTAAGGTGGACTGTGTAAGCATCCTTTCCTTCATCTGCTCCGGCTCCCGCAGCTGCTGGTGCGGCTGCAACAGCCTGCGCTGAGACACCGAATTTTTCCTCGATAGCCTTAACGAGTTCGTTAAGTTCGAGCACTGACATGTTCTCAATCTTCGTGAGAAGTTCTGCGAATTTTTCCATAAATGTAATGTTAATTTCTAATATATCTGATACTTATGCCTATGCTTTCTTTTCTGCAACTGCCGCAAGTCCGATAGCCAGTGACTGGATAGGAGACTTGAGAAGGTATGCAATCTGGGAGAGGAGCACTTCACGCGGTGGTATCGTAGCGATTGCCATCATTGCTTGTGCGTCCTTGAATTCTCCGTCAAAGATTCCTCCAACGATTCCAAAGGAATCCTTGTGAGTCTTTCCAAACTCGTATGCGAGGCGGGCAGGCGCTAGGAGATCATCTCCCCACACGACAGCCAGTTCCTCACCTACAAGCGGAGCTTCTCCCTTGATTCCCACAGCCTGGGTTGCACGTGTCCAAAGAGTCTTCTTCACTACAGTGTAGTGAATTGACTCTGCGAAAAGCGCGCTTCGAAGCTGCATAGTTTCGCTTACTGGAAGTCCTTTGAACTTCACATAGACAGCTGACTTGGAACCTTTGAGTGCATCGGTATAACTATCGATAAGTTCTACTTTTTTAGCTTTTTTGAGTGCCATAAATAAGAGTACTATCGATTAATTGGTAATGAACAGGTATAGTTTCCTATACCAGA
The DNA here is from genome assembly GCA_025463215.1 of Acidobacteriota bacterium. Lineage (GTDB taxonomy): Bacteria > Acidobacteriota > Vicinamibacteria > Vicinamibacterales > CAVVIG01 > CAVQFC01. The sequence continues at coordinate 3,997 of JAOBWF010000436.1, forward strand.
TAAACCCGAAAAATTAGAGTAGGCAGTAAGACTTTCATCTTCCTGCGAACCTCCGCCAGACTTATTGGATTACTCCAGCTGACTTCTTTGGCTTATGGATTCTATACTACTACACAAGAAGACTGCGGTCAAATACTACTTTTGCGCCACATTCTGATAGACAAGCTTACTGATATCTCGTATGACTGATGCCAAAGATGTAAGATCGTTCCCTTTTGTCATGATGCAGAGGAGGTATGGATTTGTGGTGTAGACGATACCACAGTCATGCAGTTCGTGATAATCGGCAGCTCCGTTAGTATTAAGTACGGTCCTCTCCCCAAACTTGCTGGCAATCTCAATTCCTGACGGGATGCCACCGGCAATACCTTCTGGAAACTTGGCCTTAAGGAGCAGTTTGATTGCCTTTTCTGATAGATCAGGACTAAGGTAGGTGGCGTTATAGAATATCCTAAAGAAACGCGAGAACAGCTTTACTGACATGTAGTCAGCGGTGCCAGCATTTGATGATGGAGGAACAGGGAGGCCTAGATCCGAATAGATTTCATTGAAGATTGACGTATCAGCAAGATTGTTCAAGACAAGCGCGGCGTTATTGTCAGAATACTCCACCATGTAGGTGATTAGATCATCTATCGTGTAGGTGGTATTTTTCTGGATGCTTTTTTCCGGCTTGAAATTTTCCTGCAAATTAGCATCTATATCTATCCCTCCATAATCCACTTTCTTAGAGAGGAGTTTGGGTTCTTTTTCAGTTTCCTTAAAGTAAGCAAGCATCTCTGCAACCTTCATGAGGCTGGCTGGAGACTACGTGTCATCTTCATTCAGAGCGGCCCAGGATCCGCTTTTTAGGTCGCGCACATAGATGGGCACATTGCTGACCTT
>JAOBWF010000377.1 GCA_025463215.1 Acidobacteriota bacterium
GCCCCAACCGACCGCGCTCGAGCGCGTCATGGCCGCCGCGGCCGCATCGAAGCGCGCCGAGACGCCGCCGGCGGCGAACAGGCCGGCCGCCACGCTCGAGGACGTCATCAGCCGCGCGATGCCGGCGGTCGTCCGTGTCGAAACGCGGACCGGCTTCGGCAGCGGTTTCTTCATCGCTGCCGACACCCTGCTGACGAACGTCCACGTCGTCGGCGACAGCGCCGAGGTGTCGATCCGTCGCCCGGATGGCACGACGATCCGGGCACGCGTCGAGACGAGCGCGTCCGAGCTCGACGTCGCCGTGATCCGGATCAGCAATCCCGATCCGGCGCAGGCGACGCTGACCATGGGGTCGGGCGCGAACGCGCGACCGGGACAGGAAGTGATCGCGCTCGGGACCCCGCTCGGCCTGCAGAACACCGTCACCCGAGGGATCGTCAGCGCCATCCGGCAGGTCGGCGGCCTGACGCTGGTGCAGACCGATGCGGCCATCAACCCCGGCAACAGCGGCGGCCCGCTGCTCGATCGATCGGGCCTGGTGATCGGGATCACGACGATGGGGGTGAAGGCGTCCGAGGCGCAGGGGCTCGGCTTCGCGGTCGCGATCGAGCACGCACGGGCAGTGCTCGCCGGCAAGCGTTCGCTCGATCAGCGCGGCACGCCGTTGTCGTCGCTGAACGAAACGATGGGCGGAAACGCGACGTCGAATCAGCCCGACGGTGCGCGCGACCATGGCGCCCGCGGCTACGAGGCGGCGATCAACCTGCTCGCGCGCCGCGCCAATGCGCTCGACGAACAATGGGCCGCGTTCACGCGCATCTGCTACCGCGGACGGGTGGTGTCGGTCCCCGGCCACGAGTGGTTCGCCTTGATCGCCGCCAACGGCATCCCCGATCCGGTGTCGCCGGGGTGTGCCACTGCGCTCGGCAGCGTCCAGCGCGAGGCCGAGGCGATTCGCGACGAGGTCCTCGCCGCCGGCGAACGCGCGCGCGAGACGGGCGTCTATCCGGGCACGCGCCGCGACATCCTCGCCCGCTATCGATTGAACTACCCGGGTTGGGATCGATGACGTCCCCGCTCCCGATCCTGCCCTCGTTGAGTATCATGTAGCGTGCGGATCGGCATAGACGCCCGAAAGCTGCACGACTTCGGCATCGGCACCTACATCCGCAACCTGCTGCGGCATCTGGCGCGGCTCGACAGCCAGACCGAATTCGTCATCTTCTGCCGTGCGGAGGATCGCGAGACGCTGGCGGCGGTCGGCGAGAACTTCCGCCCGGTCCCGGAGACGTCCGGCAATTATTCGTTGGCGGAACAGTTCCGGATCCCCTGGGCGGTCCGGCGCGAGGGGGTGACGCTGTTTCACGCGCCCCACTACGTGCTGCCGCCGCTGGTCCGCTGCCGGTCGGTCGTGACGATCCACGACTGCATTCACCTGATGTTTCCGCAGTACCTACCGAACCGCGCGGCGCTGTCCTACGCCAGGTGGTCGATCACCCAAGCGGCGCGCCGCTCGAACCGTGTGATGACCGTCTCGGAAAGCTCGAAGCGCGACATCCTGCGCTTCGTCGACACCGAGCCGGACAAGATCGACGTCATCTACAACGCCTACGACGAGCGCTTCGCGATCGAGCCGCGCGAGGAGGAGGTCGTCCGCGTCCGCGAGCGCTATCAGCTCACCGACGAGTTCGTGCTGTATGCCGGCAACGTCAAGCCGCACAAGAACCTGGAGCGGCTGATCGACGCGTTTGCGATCGTGCGCAAGCGCGGCCTGGATCATCTCAAGCTCGTGCTGATTGGCGACGAGATCTCGAAATACACCGCGCTGCGGCGCGCGGTGCACCAGCACCAGCTGCACAAGTACGTCCGGTTTCTCGGCTACCTGCCGGAGGAAACGCTGGCGGTGATGTACCGCCTCGCGGCCGTCTTCGTGTTCCCGTCGCTGTACGAAGGATTCGGCCTGCCGCCGCTCGAGGCGATGGCGAGCGGGACCCCGGTCGTGACGTCGAACGTGTCGTCGCTGCCCGAAGTGGCCGGCGACGCCGCGGTACTCGTCGACCCCTACGATCCGCAGGCGATCGCCGACGGGATCTATCGCGTGCTGACCGACGAACGGCTGCGGCGCGAGATGGTGCACAAGGGGATCGCCCGCGCCGGTCAGTTCTCGTGGGAACAGTCGGTGCGCCGCGTCCGGCAGATCTACGGCGAGGTCGCAGGCGTCAACTCTCACGTCTCCGGTGTCACGTCTGAAGGGGCCGCGTTGAGAGTTGAGCGGTGAGACTGGCCATCGTTCACGACTGGCTGACCGGCATGCGCGGCGGTGAAAAGGCGCTCGAGGTGCTGTGCGAGCGTTATCCGACTGCCGAGCTGTTCACCCTCGTGCACGTGCGAGGCTCGGTGTCGCCGGCGATCGAGCGCCTGCCGATCCACACGTCCTTCATCCAGCGGCTGCCGCTGGTGACGCGGCTCTATCGCCACTATCTGCCGCTGTTCCCGACCGCGATCGAACAGTTCTCGTTCGACGAATTCGACCTGATCGTCAGCCTCAGCCACTGCTGCGCGAAATCGATCGTGCACCCGGCGCAGGTCAAGCACCTGTGCTATTGCCTGACGCCGATGCGGTATGCCTGGGACCAGTTCGACGCCTACTTCGGACCGCGGCGTCTGGGACGCGCGGGCAGCGCCGTGATGCGGCCGGTCATGGCCCGGCTGGCGCGCTGGGATCGCGACACCGCCGGCCGCGCGGACCGCTATGTCGCTATCTCTCATTATGTTGCGGGGAGGATCCGCCGATACTATAATCGCGAGCCGAGCGTGATTTATCCCCCCGTTGACACCGAGTATTTCCGCCCCGACGCGTCCGCGCCCGGGCGGTTCGCGCTCGTGGTCTCGGCGCTGGTGCCCTACAAACGGATCGACCTCGCGATCAGCGGCTGCCGGCTGGCGGGTGTGCCGCTGAAAATTGCGGGCGACGGCCCCGAACGGGCGGCGCTCGAGCGGCTCGCCGGGCCGGACGTCGAGTTCCTGGGCCGCCGCAGCGACGAGGAGATTCGCGACCTGTATCGCCGCTGCGCGATGACGCTGCTGCCGGGCGAAGAAGACTTCGGCATCGTCCCGCTCGAGGCGCAGGCGTGCGGACGGCCGGTCGTCGCGCTCGGACGCGGCGGCGCGCTGGAAACGGTCATTGGCGGAGAAACCGGCATGCTGGTCGACGAATCGACCCCGGAATCGTTCGCCGACGGCGTCGCCCGCGCCATCAACCACCGCTTCGACGCCGGCGCGATCCGCGCCCACGCGGAACGCTTCAGCCGCGAGCGCTTCGCCCATGAGATGGCGGCCCAGATCGCGGAGCCGGCGGCATGGTAAACCGGCATAACCGGCTGCTGGTCACCTTCCACGTGCTGTCGGACGCCATGCTCGGCGTCACCGCGTTCATCATCGCCTACGAGCTCCGCTTCCACAGCGATCTCATCAGCAGCCTCATCCCGATCACCAAAGGGATGCCGCCGCTACAGCAGTACATCAACGTCCTGCCGTTCATCGCGATTCTCGTGCCGCTCGGCTTCCAGCTGCAGGGCCTGTATCGCCTCCGGCGCGGCCGTTCGCGCGTCGACGACTTCTTCGCCGTGTTCGTCGGCAGCATTCTCGCCGTGGTCTTCGGCATCGTGGCGACGTTGTACGTCCAGACGTATTTCGCGACGAGCGCGGCGCGGCAGCGCGGCGCGCTCGAAGTGTCGCAGCCCGTCTGGGCGATTTTCCTCGTCCTCAACGTCGCCCTGACGTTCGCCGCCCGCGAGCTTGTCCGCGAGCTGCTCGAGCGGCGGTGGCGCGCCGGCATCGGCCTCAAGCGGATCCTGATTGCCGGCTCCGGCGAGCTCGGCCGCCTGGTGGCCGACAAGATCATCGAGCACCGCGAGCTCGGCTACCAGATCGTCGGCTTCGTCGACGACAAGGCAGCCGGCGATCATCTCGGCTACCGCGGGCTCCCGCTGCTCGGCACCATCGAAGAAGCGGCGGACATCTCGGCGCGCGAGTCGGTCGATCATCTCTACGTCGCGCTGCCGCCCGAGCAGCACGTGCAGATGCTGCAGCTCATCGAAAGCACCAGCCGCGAGTGCGTCGACGTCAAGGTCGTCCCCGACCTGCTGCAGGTCATCGCGCTGCGCGCCCGGCTCGAGGATCTCGACGGCGTTCCGGTCATCAACATCAACGATGTCCCGCTCCAGGGCTTCAACGCGATCGTCAAGCGCGCGATCGACGTCGCGATCTCCACCGCCGCCCTCGTCGCTCTCGCCCTCCCCCTCGGCCTGATCGCCGCGCTGATCCGGATGTCGTCGCGCGGCGAGGTGTTCTACCGCCAGGAGCGGATGGGACTCGACGGCAAGCCGTTCATGATTTACAAGTTCCGCTCGATGTACGACGACGCCGAGGCCGAGACCGGGCCGGTGTTTGCCAGCGAGCAGGATCCGCGGCGCACGCCGCTCGGCAAGCTGCTGCGCCGCTCGAACGTCGACGAGCTGCCACAGCTCTGGAACGTGCTGCGCGGCGACATGTCGATCGTCGGCCCGCGTCCGGAGCGGCCGCTGTTCGTGGCGCAGTTCAAGCACAAGATTCCGCAGTACATGCTGCGCCACAAGGTCAAGGCGGGGATCACCGGCTGGGCCCAGGTCAACGGCTGGCGCGGCAACACGTCGATCGAAAAGCGGATTGAGTACGACTTGTATTACATCGAGAACTGGTCGGTCCGGCTCGATCTCAAAATCATGTGGTTGACGCTGCTGCGCGGGTTCTTCCACAAACATGCTTACTGACAGCTGTCGGCCGACCGCTGTTTCCCCCCAGGACGGCCTATGAAAAAACGCGTTGTCATCACCGGAGCCGCCGGTTTCATCGGCTCGCACCTCGCCGAGACCCTGCTCGACCGCGACTACACGGTCATCGGCATCGATAATCTGCTGACCGGCGATACCGCCAACATTTCGCACCTGCACAACCGCGACTTCAGCTTCATCAAGCACGACGTCACCAACTACATCTACATCGACGGCCCGGTCGACTTCGTCCTCCACTGGGCGAGCCCGGCAAGCCCGATCGACTATCTCGAGCTGCCGATCCCGACGCTGAAGGTCGGCGCGCTCGGCACCCACAAGGCGCTCGGCCTCGCCAAGGCGAAGGGCGCGCGGTTCGTGATCGCCTCGACCTCCGAGGTCTACGGCGATCCGCTCGAGCACCCGCAGAAGGAAACCTACTGGGGCAACGTCAATCCGGTCGGGCCGCGCGGCGTCTACGACGAGGCCAAGCGCTTCGCCGAGGCGATGACCATGGCGTACCACCGCTACCACGGAGTGGACACGAAGATCGTTCGCATCTTCAACACGTATGGTCCGCGCATGCGCCTGAACGACGGCCGCGCCGTCCCGGCCTTCATGTCGCAGGTGCTGCGGAACCAGGACGTCACCGTCTTCGGCGACGGATCGCAGACGCGCAGCTTCACCTACATCACCGATCTCGTCGACGGCATCATCAGGCTGATGCTGTCCGCCGAGAACGATCCGGTCAATATCGGCAACCCGGTCGAGATGACGATCAAGCAGATCGCCGAGACGATCATCACGATGACCGGCTCGTCGAGCAAGATTGTCTACCGGCCGCTGCCGACCGACGACCCGAAGCAGCGCCGCCCCGACATCACGCGCGCGCGCACCCTGCTCGGCTGGGAGCCGAAGGTGCAGCTCGAAGAGGGGTTGGTCAAGACGATCGAGTACTTCCGCACCAAGGTCGGGTGAGTCAGGGCGGTCATGGACGTGTTCCAGGTTGACCACGACGGCCGGCTGTTCATCTCCCCAGCGCTCGAGACCTGGGATGCGGTGTCGCGCTATGACATCGACACCGTGATCGATCTCGAAGGCGGCCTCGACACCTGCATTCCGACCACCGCCGACCAGTGTCTCTACATCTATTTTCCGATCCGCGACGACGAGGATTGCCTGCCAAACATGATCAAGGCGCGCGCAATCGCGCGGCTGGCCGCAACGCTGATCCGTGAAGGACACCGCGTGCTGTCGCACTGCGGCATGGGCTACAACCGTTCGGCGTTCGTCGCCGGGTTGATCATGATCGAGCTCGGCATGCCAGGGCCGGACGTGGTCGCGCGCCTCCGTGAGCGCCGCCCCGGCGCGCTCTACAACGAGGGCTTCGCCGCCTGTCTCGCCGCGCTCGCCGCCACCACCCCGCTCGCGACCTGATCTCGATCGAGCTCACGTTGCTGTCGCCGCGCAGAGGCGAGCGCCGCGACGTGCGTCTCGCGATTCCTGGTCGGGGAAGACTCGGGCGCAGACCGGGTTCCCCGTCGAGGTGGTATGGGATCAACTGACCTCGACGCGTACCAGAAATCAGGGAACAAGCGGCACGATTTTTTCTATCCGACGCGCCGTGAGATCGGTCCATTCGGTGCTCGCGTGCGCACTTCTGTCGGCGTCCACGGCCGTCGGCGCCACGCTCCCCTCTGGTTTCAGTGAAACGCAGGTCGCGACCGGGCTCACGAGCCCGACGGCCATGCAGTTCGCGCCCGACGGCCGTTTGTTCGTTTCTGAGCAGGGCGGCCGCTTAAGAGTGGTAAAGGACGGGACGCTGCTTTCGAAGCCGTTCGTCTCGATCACCGTGAACGCGTCGGGCGAGCGCGGTCTGCTCGGCATTGCCTTCGACCCCGCCTTCGCGTCGAACCACTGGATATACCTCTACTACACGGCGACGGCTCCCGCGATCCACAACCGCATCAGCCGCTTTACCGCCAGTGGCGACACCGCGGTTGCGGGCAGTGAAGTCGTGATCTTCGACCTCGACAATCTGAGCGCGGCCACCAACCACAACGGCGGCGCGCTCGCCTTCGGACCCGACGGCAAGCTCTACGCGGCGGTCGGTGAGAACGCCAACAGCGCCAATGCACAGTCGATGGCGACCGTCCTCGGCAAGATGCTGCGCATCAACAAGGACGGATCGATTCCGACCGACAATCCGTTCTACGCCTCGACCACCGGAAAGAACCGCGCGATCTGGGCGCTCGGCCTGCGCAACCCATTCACCTTTGCCTTCGACGCTGCCGGCGGCGCGCTGTTCATCAACGACGTCGGCCAGAACACCTGGGAGGAGATCGACGACGGTGTCGCCGGCTCGAACTACGGCTGGCCCGAAAGCGAAGGCGCGACCACCGATCCGAGGTTTCGCGGACCGCGCTATACCTACGACCATTCGGCCGGTGCCTGCGCGATCACCGGCGGCGCGTTCTACTCACCGTTGACGCCAGAGTTCCCCTCGAGCTACGCGCGCGATTATTTCTTCGCCGACTATTGCGGCGGCTGGATCCGAAAGCTCGATGTCTCGTCCGGCGCGGTGACGACGTTCGCCACCGGCATTTCGTCGCCGGTCGATCTCAAGGTGTCCGACAGCGGCGCGTTGTATTACCTGGCCCGCGGCGCCGGCAGCGTCTACCGCGTCGACTACGGCGCCACGGCGCCGGGCATCACATCGCAGCCGGCGAGCATGACGGTGCCGCCCGGCTCGCCTGCGACGTTCAGCGTGCGCGCGTCCGGCCCCGCGCCGCTGCGCTACCAATGGCGGCGCGACGGCGTCGACATCCCCGGCGCCACCGCGCCCGATTACACGATCACCGCGGCGGCGGCGGACAACGGCGCCCGGTTCCGCGCGTTCGTCAGCAACGACTTCGGCAGCGTGCTGAGCAGCGAGGCGGTGCTCACCGTCAGTACCAACAATCCGCCGGCCGCGACGATCACGCAACCGGCGGCGGGCACGACCTACGCCGGCGGCATGGTGATCAACTACGCGGGCAGCGGCAGCGACCCCGAGGATGGTGCGCTCGCGGCGCCCGCGTTCACCTGGCGCGTCGACTTTCACCACGACACCCACATCCACCCCTTCATCCCCGACACCAGCCGCTACACCGCCGGCGCCTTCACCATCCCCACCCACGGCGAAACCGCCGCCCACGTCTGGTACCGCATCAACCTCACCGTAAAAAATGCCGCAGGGCTC
>JAOBWF010000010.1 GCA_025463215.1 Acidobacteriota bacterium
CGATCCTGACAACGCCAACAACTGGACCGTCGAGACGACCGTCGTCACGGCGCCTCGCTCCCTGCCGGCGGCACTGCTGCGCAACGGACTGCTCGCCGCGGTGTCGGTCCTCCTACTGCTGGTCGGAGCGTTCCTCTTCGCCCGCGCCATCACGGGGCGTGTCCGGCTGGACAGCGCGGCCCTGCACGCGATCGCGGCGGGCGACCTGACCACCGAACTTCCTGAGGCATCCGACGACGAACTCGGCGACATGGTGCGCGGGGCGCAGGCGGCGACAGACACCTTGCGCCGGACCATGGGTGTCCTGAGCGACAACGTCGTCATCCTGATCAACGCGGCGGTGGCGCTGACGGAAAGTGCGCAGCACGGCGAGTCGAGCATCAGCCGCATGGCCACGGAGGCGGGTACCGCCAGCGAGAGCGGGAGATCCGTCCGCGACGGCATCCAGGCGGCGGCGGCCGGCGTCGCCGAGATGACCGCAAGCATGCATGACGTGGCGCGCAGCGCGGCCGATGCGGTACGCGTGGCAGACGACGCGAGCGCAACGCTGCAGACCAGCGACGCCGCGGTGGCAGACCTGCAGGACTCCTCGCGGGCGGTCATGGAGTGCGTCGATCTCATTCGTTCCGTCGCCGACCAGACGCGACTGCTTGCCCTCAACGCAACCATCGAGGCCGCGCGAGCCGGCGACGCCGGGCGCGGGTTCTCCGTCGTCGCCGCGGAAGTCAAGCAACTGGCGGCGGTCACCGCTGACACGACCGAACGCATCACCGCGTTGGTCACGGCGATCGCGGCCAGCGGCGACAGCACCGCCCAATCACTGTCAGGCGTGGACACGATCATGCGGCGCGTGCTCGATTCTCAGCACATGATCGCCGCGGCAACCGAACAGCACTCGGTCACCGGCAACGATGTCACGCGCCGCGTTCTGACGGCCGCCATGACGGCGGACGGCATGGCGACCTCGATCGATGACGTCGCCGAGCAGGCCCGCGCCGCGTCACAGGTCGTCGCCGAGGCCAACGTCGCGGCCCGCCAGCTCAGCCTCGTTTCAGCCGACCTCGCCGCGATCCTCGCCGACTTCCGCTACTGATCTTCGTCGCCGCGCGCAGGTCGCGCGGCGCCCAGTTGTGCTAAGCGATGAGCAGCGGCACGAGATCTGCCATGGCGTCGAAAACTGTCGCACCGGCGTCCGCGAGTTGTGCGGGCTGGGTGAGGCCACCACCGAAGCCGAACGCCGCCATACCGGCGGCGACGGCGCCGCGGACGCCGTACACGCTGTCCTCGATCACTGCGCAACGGCCCGGCTCAATCCCCATCCGGGCGGCGGCGTGCAGGAAGAGATCCGGGGCCGGCTTGCCGTTCTCGACCTCGCTCGCGCTGAAGATCCGGCCCTCGAACCCGGCAAGCAGGCCCGTGCGCCCCAGGGTGCGGCGGATGCGCTCGTGGGTGCCGCTCGACGCAACGCACGTCATGACCCCGCGCGCGCGTAGCTCCGCAAGCACGGCTTCGACTCCCGGCACTGCGATCAGGTCGCTGTCGAACACGGCGTGGGCCTCGGTGTCCGTCCGTTCGTCGAAGAGGGCCGCCGCGTCAGCGCCCAGCCGCTTGGTGATCTCCCCGCGCTGGTAGGAAGGCGACCGGCCCATGAAACCGGCGATGACCTCATCCGGCGTGTGCGGCCAGCCGAGCTCGGTCAGCACCCTGGCCTCGATGCCGACCGTCAGCCGCTCGCTGTCGACGAGCACTCCGTCGCAGTCGAAGATGACGAGGTCGAAGGGCACTATTCGATGATCTTGGAGATCGGGATCTCCAGGATGTCGCGCGCGCCGGCCGCCTTGAGCGAGGTGATCAGCGTGTTGATGCCGCGCTTGGCGACGACGGTCTCGATCGCCTTGAAGTCGCCCGTCGCCAGGTTCGTGATCGTCGGCGAGGTCATGGACGGCAGCACCGCCACCACGGAGTCGAGCCTGTCCGACGGCACGTTGAGCTTGAGCAGGACCTGCCCGCGCGCACGGATGGCCCCCTGCAGCAGCAGCGCGATGTCTTCGATCGCGGCGCGCTTGTCCGGGTCGGCCCAGGTCGCGGCGTTCGTGATCAGCTCGGTGCGGGACGTCAGGAGCGTGTCGATGATCTTGAGACCGTGCTTGCGGAGCGACGTGCCGGTTTCGGTGAGGTCGACGATCGCGTCCACGATGTCCGGGACCTTGGCCTCCGTGGCGCCGTACGAAGGAACGATCTTCGCCTTGACGCCAAGGGCGTCGAAGTAGCGCTTGGTCAGCTCGGGGAACTCCGTGGAGACGCGTACGCCTTCGGGGAGCTCGGCGCCCGTGTTGGCGGGGTGCTCCTTCGGGACGGCAAGCACGATCCGAACGGGGTTGCTGGTCGCCTTGCTGTATTCGAGCTCGCACACGCTGACGACGTCCGCGTTCGTCTCGGTGATCCAGTCGCGACCGGTGATGCCGAGATCGAACAGGCCCTGCTCGATGTACTGCGGGATCTCCTGCGGCCGCAGGAACATGACCGAAGTGATGCGCGGGTCATCGATCGAGGCGCGGTAATCCCGCTCTGATCCACGGCGGACCCCGAGGTCAGCGGCGGTGAACAGGTCGTTGGTGGCGCTCTCGAGAGAGCCCTTCGGCAGTACGACGGAAAGCAAGGTGGTCCCTTCGCGGTGTGGGCGCAGGGTATCGGGCCGCGCGCGGGCCGGGCAAAACGGTTACGACGCGCGCAGCACCAAGGCGGTCGCCACTGCCGCCGATGCGGCCTCCGCACCCTTGCTCTCCTGCGAGCCCGGCAGCCCGGAGCGGGCGCGTGCCTGCTCCTCCGTGTCGCAGGTCAGCAGGCCGAAGCCGATCGGGAC
>JAOBWF010000033.1 GCA_025463215.1 Acidobacteriota bacterium
CAAACTGCGAATGCCAACGACACGTATCCCGGGAGTGAGACGGTGGGGGCTAAGCTTCATCGTCGAAAGGGAAACAGCCCAGACTATCGGCTAAGGTCCCTAACTTTGTGCTAAGTGGGAAAGGATCTGAAGACGCTCAGACAACCAGGAGGTTGGCTTAGAAGCAGCCATCCTTTAAAGAAAGCGTAATAGCTCACTGGTCAAGCGGCTTTGGGCCGACAATCCAACGGGGCTTAAGCACAAGACCGAAGCCATAGAATAGACGTGCTCCTGCGGGAGCACATATTGGTAGAGGAGCGTTCTCACAGCCGTGAAGCCAGACCGTAAGGACTGGTGGAGTGGTGAGAAGTGACCCTGCCGGCATAAGTAGCGATAAGAAAGGTGAGAATCCTTTCCACCGTAAGCCTAAGGTTTCCTGAGGAAGGTTCGTCCGCTCAGGGTTAGTCGGGTCCTAACGCGAGGCCGAAAGGCGTAGCGGATGGATATCTGGTTAATATTCCAGAACTACCTCGAAGACGTTATCACGATGGGGAGACGCAGGAGGCTATGTGAGCCCACGATTGGACGTGTGGGTTTAGACATGTAGGGGGATCCGCCAGGCAAATCCGGTGGGTCATATTCCCTGAGGTGTCATAGCGAGGGCCGTAAGGCCCGCAAAGTCACAGACGCCACGCTGCCGAGAAAATCCTCTAAGGAGTCTTTTGGGTACCCGTACCGCAAACCGACACAGGTAGGCGAGGAGAAAATCCTCAGGTGCGAGTGAGAACCCTCGTTTAGGAACTCGGCAAACTCACCCCGTAACTTCGGAAGAAGGGGTGCTCCGTTAGCGTTAGTGGCCTCGCGCCACGAAGCGTGAGGGAGTTGCAATAAAGAGGCCCAGGCAACTGTTTACTAAAAACACAGGGCTATGCTAAGTCGAATACGACGTATATGGCCTGACGCCTGCCCGGTGCCGGAAGGTTAAAGGGAGAGGTTAGCCGCAAGGCGACGCTTCGAGCTGAAGCCCCGGTAAACGGCGGCCGTAACTATAACGGTCCTAAGGTAGCGAAATTCCTTGTCGGGTAAGTTCCGACCTGCACGAATGGCGTAATGATTTGGGAGCTGTCTCAACGAGGGACACTGCGAATTTGTGGTACCGGTGAAGACGCCGGTTGCCCGTCATAAGACGAAAAGACCCCGTGCACCTTTACTACATCCTAGTAGTGAATGTTGACGTGTTATGCGCAGGATAGGTGGGAGACTTTGATCTCGGCTTCTCGGAGTCGGGGGAGTCAACGGTGAGATACCACCCTTAACACTTCGACGTTCTAACCTCGGTCTGTCATCCAGATCAGGGACACTGCTAGGTGGGTAGTTTGACTGGGGCGGTCGCCTCCTAAAGTGTAACGGAGGCGCGCGAAGGTTCGCTCAGGCTGTTTGGAAATCAGCCATAGAGTGCAAAAGCAGAAGCGAGCTTGACTGCGAGTCCTACAAGACGAGCAGGTGGGAAACCAGGCTTTAGTGATCCGGTGGTTCCGCGTGGAAGGGCCATCGCTCAACGGATAAAAGGTACGCCGGGGATAACAGGCTGATCCTAGCCAAGAGTTCACATCGACGCTAGGGTTTGGCACCTCGATGTCGGCTCATCACATCCTGGAGCTGTAGCAGGTTCCAAGGGTTCGGCTGTTCGCCGATTAAAGTGGTACGTGAGCTGGGTTTAGAACGTCGCGAGACAGTTCGGTCTCTATCTATGATGGGCGCAGGAGATTTGCGTGGGGCTGTCCTTAGTACGAGAGGACCGGGATGGACGGACCTCTAGTGTACCGGTTATCGCGCCAGCGGTAGCGCCGGGTAGCTACGTCCGGAAGGGAGAAACGCTGAAGGCATCTAAGCGTGAAACCCTCCACAAGATGAGATCTCCCCAGCCGTAAGGCTGCTAAAGGCTCCTGGAAGATTACCAGGTAATAGGTCGGGTGTGTAAGCGCAGTGATGCGTTGAGCTTACCGATACTAATCAGCCGTGAGGCTTGACCATATTTTCTTTTGCCCGCGCGCGGCGCGGACGACCGGAGCTCCGCTCCGGGTTAACAAAAACATGCACGCAGAAACCGCTGCGTGAGTGAGGTCTGGCGAAACTACCGTTTGCAGAGTATTCAGTTGAAACTGAGAACTGAAGACTTAGAACTGAGAACTCCAGCCGAGTTCTCAGTGACGAGTCCTCGATTCTGAGTCGCTCTTTGAAATTGTCTGGGACGACCCCACCTCCGCGCTTCAGGCGCTACGGTCGGCGCGACGCAATACGTCGTGCTCCCCGAGCCCGCATCGCGGGCGAAGGAGGGGACCCCAGGCAGCAAGTTTGCCGGTGGTCATAGGATGAGGGTCACACCCGTTCCCATTCCGAACACGGAAGTTAAGCCTCATACCGCCGATGGTACTGCATGGGAAACTGTGTGGGAGAGTAGGTCGCTGCCGGCATTATTCGTTGGAAAGCCCGCGAGGTTTCGCATCTCGCGGGCTTTGCCTTTGTACGCCGGCTGATCCGTCCCCACAGTTTCCCCTGCACTGCATGGGCTTTCTTCTCTGGCGCCGCCTCGCACGCTCGGCACCGCGCGTGTGGGAGAGTAGGTCGCTGCCGGCATTATTCGTTGGAAAGCCCGCGAGGTTTCGCATCTCGCGGGCTTTGCCTTTGTACGCCGGCTGATCCGTCGCCACAGTTTCCCCTGCACTGCACGGGCTTTCTTCTCTGGCGCCGCCTCGCACCCTCGGCGCCGCAGTGCGTCGAAGAGTCGGTCGGCGGCCCTCTTCTTGTTTACTCCTGACCGTGGCCGCCTATGTCGGCAGCGCCGGCTGGAACATCCCGCGCGTGCATCGCGACCGTTTCGCGCTCGAAGGCTCGCAGCTCCAGCGCTACGCGAGCCGCCTGAACGCCGCCGAAATCAATACCGCGTTCTATCGCCCGCACGCCGCGGCGGTTTACGAGCGGTGGGCCGCCAGCGTGCCCGCGTCCTTCCGCTTCGCGGTCAAGATGCCCAAAGTCATCAGCCACGAGCGCGCGTTGACGCGTGCACGCGAACCGCTGCTCCGGTTCCTCGCCGAGATCGCCGGCCTCGGCCGGACGCTCGGCCCGCTTCTCCTGCAGCTGCCGCCCTCGTTCGCGTTCGAGGTCCGCCGCGCCGGCCGGTTCTTCACGCTGCTGCGCAGCCTGCACACGGGCCCGGTAGTCTGCGAGCCTCGTCACGCGACCTGGACCTGCACCGCGGCGGACCGCCTGTTCGCCTCCCACGAGATCGCGCGGGTCGGCGCCGACCCGCCGCGCGCCCCGGGTCTCGAGACCCCGGGCGGCTGGAGGGGCCTCGTCTACCACCGCTGGCACGGATCGCCGCGGCCGTATTTTTCACCGTACGAGCCGGCGGCGCTCGATCGGCTCCACGCGTCGATTGCGCCACTGGCCGTCGACGTTTGGTGCATCTTCGACAATACCGGATCGGGCGCCGCCGCCGGCAACGCGCTCGACCTGACGCAGCGGCTCACGCCGCCGGACAGTCCAGTCCGACGCGAAGGAACCGGCGCGCCCCCGGCAACCGCTCGTCGATCCCCTGCTCCAGCGCGGTGAGCGTCGCGATCAGCGGATCGATCGCGCGTGCATTGACCGCGGTGCGCAGCGCCGCGAGCGCCGTCCTCGAACGCGCGATCGACACCAGCGTGAGCTTGGCACAGCCGTTGGCGTCCTCGACGCGGTGCGCACCTTCGTGAACCCGCGCGAGACTGATCAACGCGCGCACCAGCTTCATGTAGATCCGCAGGTGGTACCACAACACGGTCTCCACCGGCACCGGCCCCGACGCCCTCGGGCCCTCGCCGATGATCGCCATCGTCTCCGCCGTGAACAGGAACGCCGCGGTGACCGCGTAATCCCACGCCAGCGCGGCGAGCGGGTCCGCGGTCTCGCGCCCAGATCGGCGGGGGAGATTGGCGAGGATCGCGTCGAGATCCTCGGTCGGCGAGCCGTCGAGCGCGGCGAGTTCCCGCGTGAACGCGATCGCTTCTTCGATGCTGGCGAAGGTCGCGTCGCCGCCGCGGCGGCCGCGCTGCCGGCGGAATTCGTCGGTGCACCGGAAGCCGAGACAGCGGCGGGTCACCGGGCAGTAGTGGCACCATTCGTCGCAATAGTGGTGGACGCCCGGGATAATCGACGGATCGCGCGCGATCGCGAGAAACCGCGCGTTCATTGCGCCCCTCCGGGTTCGGCGGCGGGTTGATCGAAGCCGGGGCGGACGAACTGCATCACGCGCGGAAAACGCCCGCGCACCGCGGCGTCGAGCTCCTCGAGCATGCGGACCGCCTGCGCCGGGACACCGTCGGCCGCCGCGCGCCCCGCCTCCATCAGCACCAGCCAGGCGCGGCGTGAGTCGGCGATGCCGAGGAGCGCGATCTTCGCCGAGCCGTTGAAGTCGGTTTGCGCTTGGTCGCGCGGCTCCCAGCCTTCGGCCTCGCCGCAGATCGCGCGATAGATCTTCGAGCTGATCATCGACGCGAACCACTCGATCGTCTCGACCGCGTCGACGATCGCTGCGTCCTCGCGTGCGGCGGCAATCGGCGCCAGGGCGCGGCCGATCCGCCACGCGAGCTGGCCGTACTCGCGGGCGCGCACCGCCAGTGGATCGGCGCGGTGCCGTTCGAGGTCGACATCGCCGGCGGCGGCCGCGGCGTCCTCCGCGCCGGCATCGAGATCGACGCCGTCTCGCCTCGCCGCCTCCGCCAGCATCTCCAGCGTCCGCTGCAGCGAGTCGCCGACCGCGTCGGCGAGCGATTGCCCGTCGCCGGAGGATTTCACGTCCTCGATGTCGAGATACGTGAGACACCGCTGCGTGAAGGGACAGCGCGGACAGCGGCCGTCGCAGTAGTTGTAGATGCCGGCGATCAGCCGTGGATCCCGGGCGCGCGTGACGAGACGATCGAATTCAGCTGAGTCCATGCCGCCGCAAAGTGCAACCGACCGGCCACCAGAATTTGCTCGGGATCTGCGCAATCGGGTGAAAAAGCTGGCGGATAATTCAATCGAGATGAACCCGCTGCTTTGCGATCTCTGCCACCACCAGGCGTGGGCTGACGCTGAACATTGGCGCGCGATCGAGGAGCATCCGGCAGCCGCCGGCGACACGGCGATCAGAAACCGGCTGCACCACATTCACCTGGTGCAGCGCGTCTTCGTCTGGGCGGTCGGCGACCGTACCGGGGCGATGGCCGTGACCACGCCGGACGCGTTCGGCTCGTTGAGCGAACTGAAGGCCTACGCCCGCGGCGCGCTCGCTGCCGTGGACCGATTCGTCGCCTCGGTCTCGGAGCCGCGCCTGAATGAGCACATTGCGATGCCGTGGTTCACGAATCCGCCGCTCTCCATCACCGTGACCGAAGCGTTGACCCAGTGCGCCATGCACAGCCACTATCATCGCGGTCAGAATGCGGCGCGCCTGCGCGAGTTGGGCGGCGCGCCGCCGCTCACCGACCTGATTGCGTGGTATTGGCGCGGGCGACCGCGGCCCGACTGGGCGGGTTGATCGACCGTCGGCGGCGATGCCCGCGCGGGCGCCGGCGCCGGCGGGTCACGCCGAGCACGATCAACTCGAGCAGCGTCGCGTGCGGCAGGCACTCCAGCACGGTGCGTCCGAGGACCGTGATGCCTTCGCCGACCGCGATGTCGGTCAACTGCGACGCGGAGAGCACCGCGAGCCGGCGGCGCAGGTGCGGCTCGCCTTTTTCGTAGGCCACGAACGGATCGAGCCTCGGCTGGCCGAAGATCGACAGCTGCGCCCGCAGCGCCGGTGTGGTCAGCTGCCGGGACAACGCGCGGCGCAGTGCGCCCTCGAGGTACACCGGTGACACCCCGGTCGCCCAGTAGACGGTATCGACGCGATTCGGCTGCGTCGTTTCGCGCGCCGTGCGCACGCGCTGTCCCGCGGCGATGGGAACGAACTCGATCCATGCCTGCCAGAGCCCGCCGGCAGTCGGTCTGGCGCAGGCGCGCGCCTCGTATTCGGTGCCGTTCGGGGCCGACACCGGTTGTTGATATCGCAGCAGCGTCTCGGCCATTGCGCTCTCTCTTCCCGCGTCGTGTCGCGCATCGAAGGCGACCATACCGACACGATAAATGGGGGCCGCGGCTGTCGGCGTCGCGAACGATGGGCCGATCCGCGCCTGTGTTGGACGAACAGCGTGCTCATCCGGGCTCGTCGCCGACCTCGTCCGTCGGGTCGGGAATCTCGTCCGCCGCGGCAGCCGCGGCATGGCGCCGGAACGCGAGTGGACTGTGTCCGTGCCGGCGCTTGAACTCGCGGCAGAAATGGCTCGGATCGTTCCACCCGCTCGCCGCCATCACCTGCTTGACCGTCATGAACGACGTCTGCAGCAGGTCGCGTGCGTAGTCGAGCCGCAGGCTGCGGCCGAACGAGGCGGGGGAGGTGCCGACGTCGCGCCGGAACAGCCGCGTCAGGTGCGCCGGCGACAGGTTGACGGCGCGGGACAGTTCGGCGAGCGACGGCGGCGTCTCGCGGCAGCGCTCCAACAGGGCGATGACGTGACGGACGCGCGGGTCAGCAGCCATGCCGGATCCTGTTTCAACTCTCGTACCGTTATACTTACTCGAGCAAGCAAATGCCTGCTCGGGCAAGCATCGACGTGCACGGCCGCGCACACGGTGTGCAGCGGCCCGTCCCGCGGCGGCGGCGGATCGTAGAATGGGCATGTTGCGGGTGGGGGTCGTATGGCCAAGGCGAATCGATTCATCGAGGCCGAGCGCAAGTGCCTGGTGTGTGAATGGGCCGGCACCGTGCACGAATCGGACGACACGCCGGAAATCGGGACGCCATGCGTCACCTGCCACGCACCCACGGAGCGCACCGCGATTCGCCGCTCGTGGGTCCGGCCGCCGAACGCGAATGCGTCCGCGCTCGCCCGACTCGGTGCCGCCAAAGGTGGCCGCGCCCGCGCCGATGCCCTCACGCCCCGCCGTCGTCAGGAAATCGCCAGGGCCGCGGCGCTGGCCCGGTGGAAGCGGCGCTGATCGCCGCGGTTATTTTCTGCGCGTCCGCGCCGCTGTCGTCGCGCCCCGCGCCCGAGGATGCGGCGTCGTCTTCGTCCCGGTTCCGGTCTTCGCCGCCGGGCCGGGTTGACGCGCCTTCGGCAACGTGGCGACGACCAGCGCGTACGCCGTCGTGATCAGCGCGTCGAGCTCGCGCCGTTCGAGGGTCTCGCCCAGCGCCTGTTCCTGCACCCACAGGTGCCGCGCCAGGTAGGGCGCCGGGATGATGCCCTCACGTTCGACCATCTCGGCGAACGTCTCCGGCGTGCACTTGAACGCGATCGCGTGCGGCCGCTCGAGGCTGATCACCGTGAACATTTTGCCCGCCACGCAGAAACACAGGTCGTGCGCCCACTTGACGTCTTCGGTCACCCCGGGCAGCGCCCGGCAGATCGCGCTGATCGTATCCACGTTCATTGCAACAGCTCCCGGATGATGCTGTCGCGCAGGTCGTTGTCGACGGCGCGCGTGGCGTGGCGCGGATCGGTCTTGGACGTCACATCGGTATTGAACGACACGATGTACCCGGACTTCGACGGCCGATGGACATACAGGTGCGAGATGAAGCCGTTCTGATCGGCGCTGTGGCCGACCAGCTCGACGCCGCCGTGCCGTTCGATGAAACACGACAGCCCCGCCTGCACATCATCGCCGCTGCCGCCCTCGCCGTCGGCGGCGCGAAGCTGCGGCGTGAACATCTCGTCGAGGGAGCCTCGCCTCAGGATCGTGTCGTTGCCGTCGATCAGGAAGGCGAGGTACTTCGCCATGTCGCCGAGCGGCGCGTTCAGGCCGCCGTTCGACACCGTGATCCCGCTGTCGAAGTCGAACCGCTGCTCCACGATTCCGCCGTCGCCGCCGGCGTAGCTGTGCGAGCGGTGCGCGACGAGATGGTACGGCGCGCGGTCGAAGAAGCTGCGGGTCATGCCGAGCGGCATGAAGATGTTCTTGTTGATGTAGACCTCGTAGTCGTCGCCGGAGAACAGCTCGATGATGCGGCCGAGGAAAATCACCCCCGGGTTCGAGTAGCGGTATTGCGTGCCCGGGCGGAACTGCAGCTCCGTGTAAGGCATCATCGCCGCCACCTGCGCCCAGCGCGTCGGCTCGAACGGATGCCACGGCTGATCGCCGCCCCACGGCCACGTACCCGCTCTGAACCCGGCGCTGTGGGTCATCAGATGACGGATGGTGACCTGCGACATGTCGCCGTACGGGTTGTGCACCTCGCGCAGCTCCGGCACGTATCTGACCACCGCGTCGTCGAGCGACAGCAGACCGCGATCGCGCAGCTGCATGATCGCGATGCCCGTGAAAGTCTTGGTGATCGAGGCCCAGTGATAAATCGTCTCCTCGTCCACCGCCCGTCCGGTCGCGCGATCCTGGAAGCCCTCGAAGGCCTGGTGCGCAACCTTGCCGTTCCTGACGAACATCAGGCTGCTGCCGACGATCCCGGTCTGGGCGAGGCGTTGGTGGTACAGAGCCGCGACCCGCGACCACGCATCGCCGGGCTGTGAGGTCTGCGCGGTGACCGCCGCGAACAGCGAAAGGACCGAGAGCAGCCGAATCATCAGCGTATAGTAGGCGACCGCGGCCGGATTGTGGGGGCGAACCGGTCGCGCAGCCCTTCACCGGCCAGGTGCGGCGATGGGCTCGCGTCAGTCGTTGCGCAGGGCGCTGACCGGATCCAGCCGCGTCGCGCGCCGCGCCGGCCAGACGCAGGCCGAAACCGACACCAGCACCAGCAGGCAGACGATCGCCGCCAGCAGGATCGGATCGCGCGCTCCGGTCTGGAACAGGACGCTCGCCAGCAGCTTGCTGACGCCGATCGCTCCCGCGACGCCGATCGTCAAGCCGATCGCCAGCTGCGCCGCTGCCCGCTTCAGGATCAGCCACATGACCTGAGCCGCCTGCGCGCCTAATGCCATGCGCACGCCGATTTCCTGCGTGCGCTGCGCCACTGAGTATGCCGTGACCGCGTAGAGCCCGACCGCCGACAGCGCCAATGCGATCAGCGCGAAAATGGCGAACATCGTGCCGAAGATGCGGAACGACCAGCGCTGCTGCGCGAGCTGCGCATCCATCGTGTCGATGCCGTAGAGCGGCAGGTCGGGATCGATGGCCCGCACCTCCTCGCGGACGCTCGCGGTCAGGCTCGCGGCGTCGCGCTGCGCGCGGATCAGCAGCATCGCGAACGACGGCGCCTGCGCGCGCAGCGGCATGTAGACCACCGGGTCGGGGGTGTCGCTGCCCTGCTGCATTTGCTGACGGATCGTCGGCGAGACCCCGACGACGGTCGCCCATTCGGGCGGAGGGGTGCCCGGCGGCTGCGGACCGTCCGTCGTCAACTTGATGCGCCGGCCTATCGGATCGTCGTTGCCGAAGTGCATCGACGCAAAACGCTGGTTGACGATTGCGCCGGAGTGGCCGGGGGTGCCGTCCAGACTGTCGAAGCCGCGGCCGCGAAGCACCTTGATGCCAAGCGTCTCGAAATACCGCGCGCCGATGCTGACCTGCGTGACGGTCGGCGGCTGCTCGCCCTTCTGGATGTCCTTGCCGTCCATCGCCAGCAGGCGCGGAGAGCCGCCGCCGAGCGGCATGTTCGTGGCGAGGGTCGCCGACTGGACCCCGGCGAGGCCCGCCAGCCGCTGATCGAGCCGCTCGAAAAACATGCGGCGATGCTCTGGCGTCGGGTATTTCTGGTTGGGCAGCGTCAGCCGCATCGTCAACAGGTGCGCCGTATCGAGGCCGACGTCCAGCTTGTAGAGGTTGACGAAGCTGCGCATCATGAGCCCGGCGCCGGCGAGCAGCACCAGAGTGAGCGCGAGCTCGGCGACGATCAGGACACTCGTCCAGCGACGCGCGCGCATGCCGCTGCTGCCGGAGCGGCCGCCTTCCTTGAGCACCTCGTTCAGATCCGTTTTCGAGACGTGCAGGGCGGGGGCGAGGCCGAAGATGATGCCGGTGCCGAGGCACACCGCGGCGAAGAAGCCGAAGACCTGCGCGTCCATCGTGAACGTGATCCAGTACGGCTTGCCGACGTCCCGGGTGGCGGCGTCGAACAGCCGCACGCCGACATACGCGAGCCCGAGCCCGAGCAGCCCGCTGACGATCGAGAGCAGCACGCTCTCGACCAGCAGCTGGCGGATGATGCGCCACCGCGACGCCCCGAGCGAGATGCGCACCGACATCTCGCGCGCGCGCCCCGCCGAGCGCGCGAGCAGCAGATTGGCGACGTTGGCGCACGCGATCAGCAGCACGAACGCGACCGCGCCCATCAGCGACAGGAAGATCAACCGGATCTGGCCGCCGTTGACGCGATCGTTGAAGGTCATCACGCGCGCGGTGATGTCCTGGTTGCTGTCGGGGTAGTCGGCGGCCAGCTGGCGGGTGATGGTGTCCATCTCGGACTGCGCCTGGGCCAGCGTGACGCCGCCGGCCAGACGGCCGAAGACCTCGAGGTTGCGCGCCTCGCGCTTCTGCTCGGTCAACCGCGGCATCTGGTTGAGCGGCATCCACAGATCCGAGTTGTTCGGGAACTTGAAGCCCTCGGGCATGATGCCGATCACCGTCGCCGGCACCTCATTGACCCTGATCGTGCGGCCGAGGACCGAGGGATCGCTGCCGTAGCGGTTCTTGAACACCCCGTTGCCGAGGATGACCACGGCGGCGGCGCCGGGACGATCGTCCTCCGCATGGAAGTCGCGGCCGAGCAGCGGCGCCTGTCCGATCGAGCCGAAGGCGTTCGCCGAGAGGTAGGGACCCTGGAAGCGCTCCGGCGTGAGGCCCTCCTCGCTGACGTTCATCGTCGCTCCGCTGAACGCCGACAGCGCCGAAAAGGTCCGGGTCGCGCGGCGCCAGTCCTCGAAGTCGGCGTACGAGGCATTGCGATCCCGTCCGCGGGCGTCGCGCGATGCGACGACCACGATCCGATCCGGATCGGTGAACGGCAGGCCGCGGATCAGGACGGCGTTGACGAACGTGAACACCGTCGCGTTGACGCCGATGCCGAGCGCCAGCGCGATCACTGCGATCGCGGTGAACCAGCGGTCCTTGATCAACAAGCGAGTGGCGAAGCGAAGATCCTGCAACAGGTTCATGGCGTGATCGCTCCTCGCGGGTACGGCGCGGTGGAGGGTGCCGCGTGGACCGCCGGCCGATGGACGGCCGACAGGCGGCGCGGGCCGCACCTCCACGGTTTGGACGCAGATTCGAGGCGGGTTGTTCAGCGCGGCCGTTTCAGCAGCAGATCCTGGAAGTCGAAGCTGAAATCGGTCGCGGGCGAGACGGTCCCGAACAAACGCCGCGCGTCCACCGGCGCCGTCTTCCCCAGCAGGGCACGGATCATGGCGTGATGCTACATTACCGGGATGATCGAGAAAACAGACGAGGAGTGGCGCCGGACGCTGTCGCCGGAGCAGTTTCACGTTTTGCGGGAACACGGCACCGAGCGCGCCGGCACCAGCCCGCTCAATCAGGAGAAACGCGCCGGCACGTTCGCCTGCGGCGCCTGCGGCCAGGCGCTCTTCACTTCGGACACCAAGTTCGAGAGCGGCACCGGGTGGCCCAGTTTCTACCGGCCGATCGAGGGCGCGATTGCGACCACCACCGATCGCAGCTACGGGATGACCCGCATCGAGGCCCATTGTTCGCAATGCGGCGGCCATCTCGGGCACGTCTTTCCGGATGGACCGAAGCCGACCGGCGAACGCTACTGCATGAACGGCGTCGCGATGACGTTCGAGCCGAAACCATGACGAAGGCCGCGGTCCTTGTTGTCGCGTGCGCGGCCGTGGTCACCGTCGCCGCTCAAACGCCGGCGCCGAGGACGCATCGCCTCGAGGCGACGCCGTCGACCGTCGCCGTCGGCTACTACTGGGCCGAGGCCAAGCCGGCGCTGCGCATCGCGTCGGGTGACATCGTCGACGTCGATACGCTGCTCACCAACAATCCGGCCGGTCTGGCGCGCGCGGGCCTGCCCGACGACAAGATCCAGGGGTCGCTGAAATCGATCGTCGGCGAAGTGACCGGCGATCGCCGCGGCCCCGGCGGCCACATTCTCACCGGACCCGTGTACGTCGAAGGCGCCGCGGCCGGCGACGCCCTCGAAGTGAAGATCCTGTCGATCGATCTGCCGATCGACTACGGCTACAACGGCTGCAGCGGCTTCGTGCCCGAGAATTGCGAGCGCGGCACGCCGGCCAGAATCCTGATGCTCGATCGAACGGCGATGACCTCGGAGTTCGCGCCGGGGATCGTGATCCCGCTCAAGCCGTTCTTCGGCAGCATGGGCGTGGCGCCGGAGCTCGGCCGCGTCAGCAGCAATCCGCCCGGCCGGCACGCCGGCAACATGGACAACAAGGAGCTGGTCGCCGGCAGCACGCTCTACATCCCGGTGTTCGTTCCCGGCGCGCTGTTCGAGATCGGCGACGGCCACGCCGCGCAGGGCGACGGCGAAGTCGATCAGACCGCGATTGAGACGTCGCTGCGCGGACGGCTGCAGCTCACCGTCCGCAAGGGCATGGCGCTCAACTTCCCGCGCGCGGAAACCGCGACCGACTACATCAGCATGGCGTTCGATCCGGATCTGACCAGGGCAACGACGATGGCGATCCAGGAGATGGTGGACTTCCTGGCGGCGACCCGGAACATGAGCAAGCATCAGGCGTATCAGCTGATCAGTGTCGCCGGGAACGTCGCGATCACGCAGCTCGTGGACAAGCCGAACCACGGCGTCCACGTGCGGTTGCCGAAGAGCATCTTCACCGGTCGCTGATCCGCCGGGCGAGAGCGCTATACTGATTTTTTCCCGCGTCCGCCGCAGTCGGCGAGGAGGATCACCGTGGCCGAGTTCACATCGCACGCTCCCGGCATCTTTTCCTGGCCCGAGCTCGCCACGACCGATCAACAGGCCGCGGTAGCGTTCTATCGCGGGCTGTTCGGGTGGGACGTCAACGAGCAGCCGATCGGACCGACCGAGGTCTACTCGATGTTTCAGATGCGCGGCAAGCCGGTCGCCGCCGCGGCCACGCAGCAGGCGCCGGAACGGCAGATGGGCGTGCCGCCGCACTGGAACGCGTACGTGACCGTCGCCAGCGTCGAGGAGTCGGCGACGAAGGCCGAATCGCTCGGCGGCACAGTGCTGATGCCGCCCCTCGACGTCATGGACGCGGGGCGGATGGCGGTCGTCCAGGACCCGACCGGCGCGGTGTTCCAGCTGTGGCAGGCGAACCGCAGCATCGGCGCCGAGATCCTCAACGAACCGGGCGCACTGTGCTGGACCGAGCTGAACACGCGCGACACCAAAAAAGCGGAAGCGTTTTACACCGGTCTGTTCGGCTGGGGCGTCAAGCACGCCGCCCCGAGCTCGGCTATGGAGTACACCGAGTTCAGCGTCGACGGCCAGCCGGCCATCGGCATGATCCCGATGAACGAGCACATGCCCGCGGGCGTGCCGTCGTACTGGATGCCGTACTTCCAGGTCGCGAATACCGATGCGAGCGCCGAGAAGATCGCGGAGCTCGGCGGATCGATCATGGTACCGGCACAAGACATCCCTGGCACCGGCCGTTTCGCCATTGGCCGCGATCCGCAGGGTGCGATGTTCGCGGTGTTTCAATACACGGAGAAGTCATAACCATGTCGATTTTTTCGAGAAAACCGCCGACCGTTCCGTCGAAGTCCGAGGCGCTGCCGGGGCGCAGCGATCGGATGCCGGTGCCGGAGGCGCACTTCGTCAATCGCAACCGGCTCACCGCGCCGTTTCCCGAGGGCCTGCAGCGCGCCCTGTTCGGCATGGGCTGCTTCTGGGGCGTCGAGAAGAAGTTCTGGGCGATTAAGGGGGTCTACACCACCGCGGTGGGCTACGCCGGCGGGTCGACGCCGAACCCGACGTATCGCGAAGTCTGCACCGGCATGACCGGTCACAACGAGGTGGTCCTCGTGGTATTCGACCCGACGATCGTCAGCTACACCGATCTGCTCAAGGTCTTCTGGGAGAATCACGATCCGACCCAGGGCATGCGGCAGGGCAACGACGCCGGCACGCAGTACCGCTCCGGCATCTACTACGAGAACGACGAGCAGCGGCGCGCCGCCGAAGCGTCCCGCGACGCCTTCCAGAGACAGCTCGCGGCCGCGGGATATGGCGCGATCACGACCGAGATCGTGCCCGCCCCCGAGTTCTACTACGCCGAGGAGTATCACCAGCAGTACCTGGCCAAGAACCCGGACGGCTACTGCGGCGTCGGCGGCACCGGCGTCACCTGTCCGATCGGCGTCGGCGTCAACGCCTGATGATGTTCAACCGCCGAGACCGCGCACGACGGCAGGAGCGGGATCCCTCCGCGCGCGTTGCGTTCTCCGCGGTTTGTTCTTGTCTCTAATCCCGCTCCCGATCGATCCGCTGCTCGGCGAGATTGTCGATCGCGTGCGTCGATCGCGCGCCGCGGTGATCACCGCCGCGCCCGGCGCCGGCAAGACGACGCGGGTGCCGCCCGCGCTGCTCGGCGACGGCCCGGTCATTCTTCTCCAGCCGCGGCGGGTCGCGGCGCGCGCGATCGCGGCAAGAATTGCCGCCGAGCGCGGCTGGACGCTGGGCCGCGAGGTTGGCTGGCAGATCCGCTTCGAGCGGCGCTTCGCCGCCGACACGCGGCTGCTCGTCGTCACCGAGGGCATCCTCACCGCGCGGCTGCAGACCGACCCGCTCCTCTCGGAGTTCACCACCATCGTGCTCGACGAGTTTCACGAACGCAGCGTCCACGCGGATCTCGCGATCGCCCTCGCCCGGCAGGCGTGGCGGGCGCGCAATGATCTCCGGATCGTCGTCATGTCGGCGACGCTCGACGCGCAGCCGGTGTCGGCCTTTCTCGACGACTGCCCGGTGATCGACGTCGCCGGCCGGAGTCATCCGATCAACGTGTCGTATCACCCCGGCGAGTCGGTCGCCGATGCGGCAGCCGCCCTGCTCGCGGCAACCACCGGCCAGGTGTTGTGTTTCCTGCCCGGCGCGGCGGAGATCCGGCGGGCTGTCGCCGAGCTGCAATACAGGACCGGCAGCGGCGTCGAGGTGGTCCCGCTGCACGGGTCGCTCGACGCCGGCGAACAGGATCTCGCGCTGCGGCCGTCGTCGGGCCGGCGCGTCATCGTCGCGACCAACATTGCCGAGACGTCGCTCACCGTGCCTGGCGTCACCGCCGTCGTCGATGCGGGACTGCAGAAAACCGCCCGCTACGACGCCGAGCGCGGCATCGACAGCCTCGAGACCGAGCGCATTACGCAGGATGCCGCGGATCAGCGCGCCGGACGCGCGGGGCGCGTCTCGCGCGGTGTCGTCCGGCGTCTGTGGGACGCGCGCGATCGTCTGCGACCGCATCGCGAGCCGGAGATCCACCGCGTCGATCTCGCGAGTACGGCGCTCGACGTCATCGCCTGGGGCGGCGATCCGCGTACCTTCGCGTGGTTCGAACGGCCGCGCGAAGAGGCGCTCGACGCGGCACTCGCGTTGCTCGATCGCCTCGGTCTGACCCACGCCGGCCGACTGACGCCGATTGGGGAGCAGGTCCGCCGCCTGCCGCTGCACCCGCGTTTGGCGCGGATGCTGGTCGCCGCGGATGGCGCGCGACCAATCGCGCAAGCGTGCGCGCTGTTGTCGGAGCGCCATCTGCTGCCGCCGCGCAGCGCGACCACGACCTCGGATTTGTTGTCAGCCCTCGATCGGTGGGCTGAGGTGCCGCCGCACGTGAAGCGGGTGGCGGACGTCATTGCGGATCTCGGAATGCGAATTGCGGATCCCGGAATGCGGACTGCGGATTTCGGAATGCAGATTGCGGATCAATCCGCGATTCAATCCGCAGTCCGCACTCCGCAATCCGCAATTACCGAGACCGCTTTCTTGCGCGCCGTTCTTGCGGCGTACCCCGATCGGGTCGCGCAGCGGCGCGAGCCCGGCTCGCCGACCGTGCTGCTCGCGTCCGGCACCGGCGCGACCATGGCACCGGAGAGTGGAGTGCGCAACGGGGAGTTCCTGGTGGCACTCGACGTCCGACAGAGCCCACAGGGCGCCAGAGTGGGGATGGCGAGTCTCGTGGAACGCGAGTGGCTGCGGCCGACTGGCTCCGAGCTCGTGCACCGCTTCGACGCGGATGTCGGCAAAGTGCGCGCGTCGCGGGTCGATCGCTACGACGCGCTCGTCCTCGCGGAGCGATCCGCTCCCGTCGATCCGGAAATCGCCGCGCGGCTGCTCGCCGATGCGTGGCTGGCCCGCCGTCAGCCCGAGCCCGATGTCGCGCTGCTTCGGCGGTTGCGCTTTACCGGACAGGACGTCGACCTCGAGACGCTCGTGCGCGCCGCGGCGTATGGCGCGCGCACGCTGGACGAAGTCCGTCTCGATCGCGTGCTGGCGCCGGAGCTGGTCGCGGCGCTGGCGCGCGACGCCCCAGAGACGCTGCACGTTCCGAGCGGTCGTCACGTGCCGCTGGTGTATCACGACGATGGCAGCGTGACGGCTGCGGTGAAGCTGCAGGAGCTCTTCGGGCTGGCGGAGACGCCGCGCGTCGGCCGTCAGCGTGAAGCGGTCGTGCTCTCGTTGCTCGCACCTAATGGCCGGCCGGTACAGGTCACCCGCGACTTGCGCAGCTTCTGGGATCGCACTTATCCGGAGGTCAGGAAAGAACTGCGCGGCCGCTATCCGAAGCACCCCTGGCCCGAGGACCCGTGGACCGCGCCACCAACCGCACGGACCAAGCGGTCGAAGTATTGAGTTCTGAGTTCAGAGTTCTGAGTTCTGAGTTCTGAGTTTTGAGTTCTGAGTTGTGAGCTCCACCCCGCGATACACTTCGGCTACTGGAGGAGAGAGACATGATGCGCACGCTTACAGCAACCGTCGGAATCGCCGTCGCGGCGACCGCCATCGCAATGGCACAGGGTGGACGGCCGGCGAGTCCGGCTGGCACGGCGGCGACCGAGGTTGGCGGCAGATACGACACCAAAGCCGCCGAGCCGAGTTATCAGGGCGGCAAGTGGATCGAGATCACCTACGGACGGCCGATCAAGCGCGGCCGCGATCTGTTCGGCGGCGCCGGCGACAAATATGGCAAGGTCGTCAATCCCGATGCGCCGGTCTGGCGCGCCGGTGCGAACAACACGACCCAGCTCAAGACCGAAGTGCCGCTCGTCATCAACGGCAAGACCGTCGCGCCAGGCACCTACACGATGTTCATCGACCTCAAGCCGGAGGCGTGGACGTTGATCGTGTCCAGCTGGAAAGCGCAGACCCGGTACGACCCGAAGAACACCACCGAGATCTGGGGTGCGTACGGCTACACCGCCGACAAAGACGTCGTCCGCGCGCCGATGACGCTGAGCACGCTGCCGTTCGCGGCCGAGCAGCTCACCTGGGCGTTCACTGACATGAGCGACACCGGGGGCAAGCTGACAATCATGTGGGACAAGAAGGTCGCCTCCGTGCCGTTCAAAATCGGCAGCTAGCGGCGGCGTCGACTCTCCGGCTGGTCCTCGTCTTCGCGGCGAGGACCACCCCTGCCGCGTCCCACCAAGGCGATCGTCACACGCCGGTCGAGCTGTGGGCCTATAATGCCGCGCCATGGCGTATTACCAGCGGACCGTCGCCGGCTTCTCCCGCCGCGAGCTGATGAAGATGGCCTGGACGCTCGGCGCCGCCGCGATCGCGCAGCCGCTGCTGTCGCGCCGTGTGCTCGGCAAGCCGATCTTCGACAGTTACCCGTTTTCGGTCGGTGTCGCCTCCGGCGATCCGCTGCCCGACGGCATCGTCCTCTGGACGCGGCTCGCGCCGAAGCCGCTCGAGGGCGGCGGCATGCCGATGAACATCGTCGACGTCGACTGGGAGATCGCGCGCGACGCGCGCTTTCAGGCCATCGTCCAGCACGGCACCGCCGTGGCGCGTCCGGAACTGGGCCACAGCGTGCACGTCGAGGTCGCGGGGCTCGAGCCGGGGCGCGAGTATTGGTACCGGTTTCGAGCCGGCGACGAAGTGAGCCAGGTCGGACGGACGAAGACCGCGCCGCCGCCCGGCGCACCGGTCGATCGGCTCCGCTTCGCGGTCTGCGGCTGCCAGCACTACGAGGACGGCTACTTCACCGCGTTCCGGCGCATCGCCGACGAGCAGTTCGACTTCGTGTTCCACACCGGCGACTACATCTACGAAGGGCGTGCCGACGGCGGCAGGAGCGATCGACGCCAGCGCCAGCACAACGGCGACGAGCTGTACACGCTGGTCGACTACCGTAACCGCTACGCGCAGTACAAGAGCGATCGCGACCTGATGGCGGCGCATGCCTCGGCGCCGTGGATCGGCACGTGGGATGACCACGAGGTCGACAACAACTACGCCGGTGACTTCGATCAGGATGGGACGCCACCGGAGATTTTTGCGCTGCGCCGTGCGGCAGCCTATCAGGCGTACTACGAAGCGATGCCGCTGCGGGCGAGTGCGCTGCCGTCGGGCAGCCACATGCGCATCTACCGGCGGCTTCAGTTCGGTACCCTCATCGATCTCAGCGTGCTCGACACGCGCCAGTGGCGGTCGGACCAGCCGTGCGGCGACGGCGGCCGCACCAACTGCGCGGAGCGGCTGGCGCCGTCACAGACGATGATGGGGGCGGAGCAGGAGCGATGGTTGTTCGATAATCTCGCGACCGCGAAGGCGCGCTGGACCGTGATCGGACAGCAGGTGTACTCGTTCGCCTTCGATCGATCGAAGGCCAATCCCGCGGCGCAATTCTCGATGGACAAATGGGATGGTTATGTCGCGGCCCGGCAGCGTCTCTACCAGCGGCTGATCGACACGAAGGCGCCGAACCCAATCGTGCTGTCAGGCGACGTGCATCAGCATTACGGCGCCGATCTCAAGATGGACTTCACCGATCCGCGGTCGGCCACGGTCGGCGTCGAGTTCACGAACACGTCGGTAACCACCAACGGTGACGGCGGCGACGTCGGCCCGACCTGGGAGGCGACGCGGGCGGACAACCCGCACATCCGCTATCACAGCAACCGGCGCGGCTATATCGCGTGTACCGCCACCGCGTCCGACATGCGCGCCGACTTCATGATCATCGACAAAGTGAGTGTGCCCGATCTCCCCGCCCGCATCGGCGGCTCGCTCGTCGTCCACGCGGGAAGACCGGGCAGCAATACTGACTGACGACCAACGACCAGCGGCTACTTTTTCATCTCCTTCTGCAGCGTCGCGATCCGTCCAGCCATCCCGCCGAACAGCGCGCCGACGGTCGGCGCGTAGCCCTTGTATTTCTCCGGCAGCTTCCACTCGCCGGCCGCCTGCTCCGGCGTCTTGCCCGCTTTCAGCTCGGCCTCCATCCAGTCCACCAGCTCCTTGTTGAAGTCGGCGTACTCCTTGAGGTCGGCCCAGGTCGTCTGCGCCGGCGTGTGGCCGTTGATGATCGTGTCGACGTTCTTGATCCCGTTGTACGCCTTGGTCAGCGTGCCCGAGATCTCCATCATGCTGCCGCCGTTGGCGTCGTCGATGAGCGGCACCGACTTGGCGGAGAAGATGTCGCCCGCGTGGACGACGCGCAGCGCCGGGAAGACGACCCAGGCGTCGCCGTTGGTATGGCCGCGGCCGAAGTAGTACAAGTCGATCTGGTCGGCGCCCTTGCCGATCGTCATCCT
>JAOBWF010000050.1 GCA_025463215.1 Acidobacteriota bacterium
CGATGCTGATCGCCGGCAACGGCAACCCGCTGCTCTGGCAGCACCTGTTCTGGTTCCTGGCGCACCCCGAGGTCTACGTCCTCATCCTGCCCGCGATGGGCATCGTCGCCGAGGTGATCGCCAACAACACGCGCAAGCCGCTGTGGGGCTACAAGGCGCTGGTCTACTCGGTCACCTTCCTCGGCTTCATGTCGTTCATCGTCTGGGCGCATCACATGTTCATGACCGGCATGGGCACGACGATGAGCGCCTTCTTCCAGACGACGACGATGATCATCTCGATTCCGTCGGTCGTCATCCTGACCGCGCTGCTGTTGTCGCTGTGGGGCGCGTCGATCCGGTTCACGACGCCGATGCTGTTCGCGCTGGCGTTACTGCCGATGTTCGGCATCGGCGGGTTGACCGGTCTGCCGCTCGGCCTGGCGCCGTCGGACATCCACCTGCACGACACCTACTACGTCATCGGCCACTTCCACTACGTCGTCGCGCCGGGGACGATCTTCGCGCTGTTCGCCGGCATCTACTACTGGTTCCCGAAGGCGACCGGCCGGAAGATGAACAGCATGCTCGGCGCGATCCATTTCTGGGGATCGTTCATCTGCATCAACATCGTGTTCATGCCGATGTTCATCCAGGGGCTGGGCGGCATGAACCGCCGCATGTATGACGGCGGCATGCAGTACGCGCACAACAAGGAGCTGCTGAAATACAACGTGATCATCGGCATGGCCGCGTGGACGCTCGGCCTGTTCCAGATTCCGTTCATCATCAACTTCGTCACCAGCATCAAGTGGGGCGCGCTGTGCGACAAGAATCCATGGGAGGCGACCACGCTCGAGTGGTCGGCGCCGTCGCCGCCGGGACACGGCAATTTCCTGACCGAGCCGATCGTCTACCGCGGACCGTACGAATACAGCGTCCCCGGCGCGGCGCGCGATTTCACGCCCTCGTTCGAACCGGAGAAGGCGTAACCCGATGGACATGAATATTCCGTACACGGTCGAAGAGCGGCCGGACACCGGGCTGACCAACGGCAAGCTCGGGATCTGGCTGTTTCTCGCGTCCGAGGTCATGCTCTTCGGCGCGCTGTTTTCGACCTACATCATCCTGCGCATGGGCGCGCCGGAATGGCCGCACGGGGAGCTGAACGTCGTCCTGGGCACGATCAACACCATCATCCTGATCGGCTCGTCGATGACGATGGTGATGGCGTGGGCCTCGCTCAAGATGCACGACTTCGGCAAGCACCGGCTCTACCTGATCGCGACGGTGGTGTTGTCGCTGGTGTTCCTGGTCAACAAGTACTTCGAGTACGCGGCGCACTTCGCGAGCGGTGAACTGCCGTCCAAGAGCACGTTCCTGGCGATCTACTTCACGCTCACCGGGCTGCACGGGCTGCACATCCTCGGCGGCATCATCGTGATGCTGTATTTCATCGGGCCGGGCGCTTCGCTCTACAAGCGCAACCCGGAGCAGTTCACGAACCGGATCGAATACACCGGCCTCTACTGGCACTTCGTCGACCTGGTGTGGATCTTCCTGTTCCCGGTGTTGTACCTCCTCTAGGAGCTCGCATGCATTCGGATCCCGAATCAGTACGCAAGAGCGTTCGCAGTTATCTCACGGTGTTCGTGCTGCTGATGATCTTCACGGTCATCACCGTCGCGGTGTCGCGCCTGCACTTCGGCGTGCCGGTGGCGATCGGCGTCGCGCTCGTGATCGCGTCGATCAAGGGCTCGATGGTCGCCGGCGTGTTCATGCACCTGAGCTACGAACGCAAGTGGATCTACGGATCGCTGATCCTGACGGCGCTCGGCTTCCTCATCCTGATGACGGTGCCGAGTTTGACGATCAGGGACAACATCGGCACGCCGATTCATGTCGCGGCGCCGTCCGCGGAGCACGCGAGGCACTGATGTCGCTGCGCATGTTTCACATGGTGTTCATCGCCGTCTCCGTGATTCTGGCCGCCTTCGTCGCGGCGTGGGCGGTGCAGCAGTATCAGGCGGTGCATGCGATCGGCTACGCGATGACCGCGGCGCTGTCGCTCGCGGCCGGCGGATCGCTGATCGCGTACGGCGCGGCGTTCCAGCGCAAGACGAGAGAGTTGTAAGCGAAGGCGTAAGCCGAGCGAGAACGATATGCGTAAAATACTGTTCACCATTGGAGCTGTCGCCGCGCCGCGCGCCGCGCTGGCCTGCCCGGTCTGCTTCGGCAACAGCGACTCGCCGCTGGCGATCGCCACGAACATGGGCATCATCGCGATGCTGATCGTGGTCGCCGGCATGATCGGCGCGTTCGCGACCTTCTTCATCTACCTGAACCGGCGCGCGCGGCGCGTGGCGGAACAGGAGGGGACCATCTAATGCAGCGCTTCCTCGACATGTTTCCGGTGCAGGCGTCGACCCACGCCGCCGAAGTCGATCAGATGACGGTGCTGGTGCACTGGCTGATGCTCGTGCTCTTTGTCGGCTGGGGCCTGTTCTTCCTCTTCGTGCTGTTCCGGTTCCGCAAGAGCGCGAACCCGGTCGCGAGCTACACCGGCGCCAAGGGCAAGCTGTCGAAGGGGCTCGAGGTCGGCGTCGCGTTGATCGAAGTGTTCCTGCTGGTGTTCTACGCGATTCCGGCCTGGGCCAAGCGCGTCAAGGCGTTCCCCGCCGAGAGCGAAGCGACGGTCGTGCGGGTCGTCGCCGAGCAGTTCGCGTGGAACATCCATTATCCCGGGCCCGACGGCAAGTTCGGCCGCACCGACATCTCGCTGGTGAGCGCCGACAACCCGCTCGGCCTCGATCGCAGCGATGCCGATGCCAAGGACGACATCACCACGATCAATCAGCTCAACCTGCCGGTCGATCGGCCGGTGCTGGTGCACCTGTCGAGCAAGGACGTGATTCACAGCTTCGGGCTCTACGAGATGCGTGTGAAGCAGGATGCGATTCCCGGGATGAACATTCCGGTGTGGTTCATCCCGAATCGCGTAGGGGAGTACGAGATTACGTGCTCGCAGCTGTGCGGCCTCGGCCACTTCCGGATGCGCGGCTTCGTCACGATTCAGAGCACGGCCGATTATCAGAAATGGTTCAACGATCAGGAGAAAGAACTGCGGCCGGCGGCTACGGCTACGCCGTAGTGCTGAAAACTAAGAACTGGGAACTGAGAAGGAACCCGTCAGCGCGCAGTTCTCAGTTCTGAGTTCACAGTTCTGAGTTCAGAAACCCAGCTCCTGCCCGATACCCCGTTCGACGGCGCGTCGATACGCGAGATCGGCCGCCGTCACATCCTCGACCGCCAGTCCCAGGCTCTTGAAAATCGTGACTTCGGTATCGTTGCGGCGCCGCGCGACGGCTTCGTCCGCGAGCAGTTCGCCGAGCTCGGCGACGATGTGATCGGCACCGAACAGACCGTCCTGGATGCCCAGCACGACGTCACCTGATTCGACCAGCGCCGCGGCGCGGGAGTCGACGAACAGCCGCGCGCGCGCGACCAGCGCGGGGTCCATTTCGCGCTGAGTCGGCCGGCAGGCGCCCACCGAGATCACATGCGCGCCCGGCTTCACCCAGCCATTCTCCAGCACTGGCGTCGGCGACGAGGTCACGAGCACGATGATGTCCGCCCCCACGACCGCCTCACCGGGATGATCCACCGCGCCTAGGGTCAGACCCCATTCCGACCCCGGCGCGATCTTCGTGGCGGTTTTTGCCTCCTCGACGAACGCCTCGCGGTGCAGTTTGTTCGGGCTCCACACCGTGACCTGTCGAAGCCGATGCACGTGCGAGAGCGCCTCGAGGTGACTGCGCGCCTGGACGCCGGATCCGAGGATCGCCACCGACTTCGCCGTTTTCCTGGCAAGCAGGCGCGATGACACCGCCGACACCGCCGCCGTCCGCGCTTCGGTGATGTAGCGGCCATCCAGCAGCGCGAGCAGCGCGCCCGTCCGGGCGTCCAGCAACACAATCGACGCAAGATGACTGTGCAATCCTTGCGCGGCGTTGCCGCCAAAAACCGTCACCAACTTCGCACCCAGCGCGGCCGCGTCCCTCGATGGGGTCGGATTAGGGTCAGACCCTATTCCGACCCCGGGATGACCAGCAGCGGCACCGACCCCGGGATCACCAGCAGCGGCACGAACGAAGGCCGGCATGGTGGCGAAAAATGAGACGTCGTCTATCGGGATCGTTGGCCGCACGGGTTGGACCACCTGGCCGGTTGAAAAGCGACGCAGCGCCGACGTCATCGTCTCGATGAGGTCCTCCATCGTCAGCACCGCCTTGACGTCGGCTTCGGTCAGCAGTCGGAACATGGGTTTCACGGTGCTAAAGTTCTACCGCAATGCTGACGCTGAAGACAATCGACGCCCATGCTGCAGGCGAACCGCTGCGGCTGATCGTGGACGGCTTTCCCTCGCCGCCCGGCAAGACGATGCTCGCCAAGCGCGAGTGGGTGCGGACGCATGCGGATCACCTGCGCCGCGCCCTGATGCTCGAACCGCGCGGACACGCCGACATGTACGGCGCGATCCTGACTGAGCCGGTGATGCCCGGCTCCCACGCCGGCGTCCTCTTCATGCACAACGAGGGCTACAGCACGATGTGCGGCCACTGCATCATCGCGGTGACGACGATGGCGATCGAGCGCGGCCTGATCATGACCGGACCTGCCTCCCCGCAGTCAGCGCCGGAGCCGGGGGCGGGCGACGGCACCTCGATCGTTTACGACGCGCCGGCGGGCACCATCCGCGCGCACGCGACGATCGCCGCGGCACGGGCAGGACAGGCACCAGGGGCGCGACGGGTCAGCAGCGTCTCGTTCCTCAACGTGCCCTCCTTCGTGCTCCACGGCGGGTTGCTCGTCACGCTTGCGGCGCGGACGATCCGCGCCGACGTCGCCTTCGGCGGCGCGTTCTACGCCATCGTCGACAGTGAAGCCGTCGGACTTCCGATCGACAGCGCGCACCTGCCGGAGCTGCGGCGCGCCGGGATGGAGATCAAGCACGCGATCGAGGCGGCGCACACGATCGTGCATCCGCTCGATCCGGGGCTGCACGGGATCTACGGCACGATTTTCACCGGCCCGCCGAGCGACGAGCGCGCCGACCTCCGCAACGTCACGATCTTCGCCGACGCCGAGGTCGATCGATCGCCGTGCGGCACGGGCACGGCCGCGGTGATGGCGGTGATCGACGCGATGGGGCTGCTCGGCAGCGATCGTCCGTTCGTCCACGAGAGCCTGATCGGCACGCGGTTCAACGGCCGCGTCCGGTCGCGCACCCAGATCGGCGAGCACGCCGCGATCGTTCCCGAGATCGAGGGGTCCGCCTGGATCACCGGCGAGCATACGTTCCTGATCGACGAGGACGATCCGCTGCGAGAAGGATTTCGGATATAGCCATGCATCCGTTCCACACGATCATCGAGCCGTTCCGGATCAAGTCGGTCGAGACCTGGAAATTCACGACCCGCGACGAGCGGATCGCGGCGCTGGCGCAGGCGCAGCACAACGTCTTCAAACTGGCGGCCGAGGACGTCCTGATCGATCTGCTGACCGACTCCGGCACCGGCGCGATGTCGTCGGCGCAATGGGGCGCGCTGATCAACAGTGACGAATCCTACGCGGGCAGCCGCTCGTTCTACCGCTTCGAGCGGGTCGTCCGCGACCTGACGGGGTTCCGCCACGTCATCCCGACGCACCAGGGGCGCGCCGCCGAACGCATCCTCTTTCACACCACGCTGCATCCCGGCCAGATCGTCCCGAACAACAACCATTTCGACACGACCCGCGCCAACATCGAAGTCGAGGATGCGGAAGCGCGCGATCTGGTGATTCCCGAAGGGCGGCAGCCGGCCGTGATCCATCCCTTCAAAGGGAACATGGACCTCGCGGCGCTCGAGGCGGCGCTGGTGCGCGACGGCGCTCGCATTCCGTTGGTGATGGTGACGGTGACGAACAACTCCGGCGGCGGGCAGCCGGTGTCGCTGGCCAATCTGCGCGGCGTCCGCGCGCTCTGCGATCGCTATCAGAAGCCGTTGTTCCTCGACGCCTGCCGCTTCGCCGAGAACGCCTGGTTCATCAAGCAGCGCGAGGACGGCGAGGCCGCCCGCTCGCCGAAGGAGATCGCGCGCGAGATGTTCAGCCTCGCCGACGGCTGCACGATGTCCGCGAAGAAAGACGGCCTCGCGAACATCGGCGGCTTCCTCGCGATGAACAGCGACGAGTGGGCGGATCGCTGCCGCAACCTGCTGATCCTGACCGAAGGGTTTCCGACCTACGGCGGCCTCGCCGGCTACGACCTCGAAGCGATCGCGACAGGTCTGGAGGAAGTCGTCGAGGAGCCGTATCTCAGATACCGCATCCGATCGATCGCGTACCTGGCCGACAAGATCGCGTCAGCCGGCGTGCCGATCATCCAGCCGCCCGGCGGCCACGCCGTCTATCTCGATGCGCGCGCCCTGCTCCCTCACATCCCGCCGCTGCAGTATCCGGGGATCGCGCTGATCAACGCCCTCTATGTCGAGGCCGGGGTGCGCGGCGTCGAGATCGGCACGGTGATGTTCGGCCGGCAGCCGGACGGATCGGAGCGAGCGGGCGGGATGGATCTCGTCCGCCTCGCGATTCCGCGCCGCGTCTACACGCAGTCGCACATCGACTACGTCGCGGAAGCGGTGATCTATGTGGCGAAAATGAAGGAGCAACTCCGCGGCTATCGCATCACGTCGGCGTCGACCGTGCTGCGCCACTTCACCGCCGCTTTCGAAGAGTTGGGGTCGGATCGCGCTTTTCGTACGCCCTGACGAGGCGATGCCGGGTGCGAACATCGAGATCTGATCCCAGGGGGCCTACCATCCGATGGCCAGGCCGTCCTTGCGCACGTCCGAGCCGCCCATCAGGACGCCGGTGCGCGGATCGCGCATGATGCCCTGGAAGCCGCCGAACGCGCCGCCGGGGTTGGCATTCGACGACACCTTGTGGCCACGCTGGATCAGCGCCGCGCGCACCGCCTCCGGGACGTTGCTCTCGACCAGCAGGCCGTTGTTGCCGTGCGTGACGCGCGCCGCTTCGCCCGCCTCCTGCACGTTCATCCCGAAGTCGATCGCATTCAGCAGCACCTGCGTGTGCCCCTGCGCCTGGTGGTCGCCCCCCATGACGCCGAACGACAGCCACGGCGTGCCGTCCTTCATCACGAACGCGGGAATCAGCGTGTGCAGCGGCCGCTTGTGCGGCGCAATCTGATCCGGGGAGCCCGGCGTCAGGTTGAAGCCGCTGCCGCGGTTGTGCAGCAGGACGCCGGTGTCGCCGGCGACAATGCCCGATCCGAAGTCCGAGAACAGCGACTGAATCAGCGAGACGAAGTTGCCCTTGCCGTCCGCCGCGGTCATGTAGATCGTGTCGCCGCGATCGAGCCCGGTGAAATTCTGCAGCGCCTCGGCAATGGGCGCGCTCGCTGTCACGCCGGGCATCGCGCCCGCCTTGTAGGCCTCGGCCGCATGATCCGGGTCGATGTCCTTGCGCCGCAGCGCCGCGTACTCCTTCGAGATCAGCGTCTTCAGCACCGACGCCGGCACCGCTCCCGGATCGCCGAGATACGCGGCGCGGTCGGCGAACGCGATCCGCTTCGCCTCGATCAGCGCGTGCAGCGCGGCGGGTGAGTTGTGGCCCATCGCCTTCACGTCGAACCCCTCGAGAATGTTCAGCATCTCGAGCACCAGAAACCCCTGCGTGTTCGGCGGCATCTCGTAGACGTCGTAGCCGCGGTAGCTGGTCGAAATCGGCTCGACCCAATCCGCGGTGTGATCGGTGAAGTCGCGCTCGTCGAGCAGGCCGCCGCGCTTCTTCATGTCGGCGACGATGGCGCGCGCGATCGGACCCTTGTAGAACGCGTCGCGCCCGCCCGCGCCGATGGCCTCGAGCGTCGCGGCGAGATGCGGGTTGGCGAAGATCTCGCCCGGCTGCAGCGGGTGGCCGTTGGGCAGGAAGGTCGACGCGGTCGCTGGATCGGCCGCGAGTTTCTTCTCGCTCGCCTTCCATTGGCCGCTGATGATCTCGGACACGGCGTAGCCGTGCTTCGCGTAGTCGACCGCCGGCGCGACCACCTTCGCCATCGGCAGCGTGCCGTACTTCTTCAGCAGCTCCGACCAGCCCTCGACGACGCCGGGAACCGTGACCGAGAGGACGCCGGACCCGGGCATCCGCGTCTGGCCGCGCGTCGCGTACTCCGCTGGCGTGGCCGCGTACGCCGACCGCCCGCTGGCGTTGAGCGCGTGCAGCGTCCTGGTCTTCGCGTCGTAGACGATCGCGAACAGGTCGCCGCCGATGCCGGTCATCGACGGCTCGACGACGGCGAGGACGGCGGCGGCGGTGACGGCGGCGTCAATCGCGTTGCCGCCGTCCTGCAGCACCTTCAGTCCCGCCGCGGACGCCAGCGGCTGGCTGGTCGCGATCATCCCGTTGCGCCCCAGCACCGCGGAGCGCGTGCCGTGGATGTTCGCGGCTGGACGATCGCCGGGCAGTGCACGCACTTGCTCCGGCGCCT
>JAOBWF010000063.1 GCA_025463215.1 Acidobacteriota bacterium
AAACGTCTATAGCGACAAGAGCAAGCAGAGCAGCCGATACGAGCGTATGTTCGTAGAAACCAACAGCGGGATCGCCGTCGTCATTCCAGCATGGCGAGTGCTACACCTACTCAATCAGGAGCCGCTCGTGAGCGAACGAGAAGCCGAAGAACGAAAGCGCGACAAGGAGGCATCCACCCATTCTTGATTCGTCAGAGGACGTCTCAGGCGAAGACAAGGCGTTCACGAAGAACGATTTTCTCGACGCGGCTGATCATCTCGCACCCGCACGCCGCTCTCAACAAGCTCCTTAAGCGCCCCACCAGGTAGGGGCGGCGATCGCTCGCTGCCCGTCCGTCTCTCCGATCTCGAGGATCGCCTTTCAACGACCACCTAGTCACGCTCGCGGGGG
Source organism: Acidobacteriota bacterium (assembly GCA_025463215.1). Classification (GTDB taxonomy): domain Bacteria; phylum Acidobacteriota; class Vicinamibacteria; order Vicinamibacterales; family CAVVIG01; genus CAVQFC01. The sequence goes on from JAOBWF010000063.1 coordinate 392, forward strand.
TCGACATCAGCACGGCGCGCACGATCGCCGGCGCGACCAACCAGTGCGCGGTCATCCTCGTCGACGCGCGGTCCGGCGAGCCGACGGTGCTGTGGGCGCGGCCCCTGCCGACCGCGGCCGAGGTCAACCAACTCCTGTGCGGCGGCCACAAGTTGTCACGGGTGAGTGGTTCCTTGTAACGTTTCCCTATCGCGCCGGTCTAACCTTCGTGAAGCAGACCGATGACCTCGATGACCTGGACGCTCCCCGGTTCCTGGCCGACCGCCGACTTCGTCGCGCCGCGTGAGCCGATGCCCGCTGCCGATGCGCGTCCGCTCCACGAGCTCGACGAAGCCGCGCTGGTCGAGGCCTGCCTGGCGCACCGCGCCGGCGCCTTCGATCTCATTGTCGAACGCCACCGCCGCGCCGTGTATCAGCTCTGTTACCGGTTCGTCAGCAACCACGAGGATGCCAGCGACCTGTCGCAGGACGTTTTCCTGCGCGCCTATCGCGGCCTGCGCCGTTTCCGCGGCCAGTCGTCGCTCGCGACGTGGCTGTATCGCATCGGCGTCAATGTCTGCCTGAACCGGGTCAGCGCCAAGACCACACTCGGCAAGCTGACGGAGCCGATCGAGGAGAAGCAATTCGTCGACGACCGCGCGGAGTCGCCATCGGACCTGATGCTGAAGGACGAACGCGCCGCCCGCGTCCGGGCGGCGATCGCGCAGCTGCCGCGCAAGCAGCGCGCGACGCTGATCCTGCGCACCTACCACGAGATGTCGCACCAGGAGATCGCCGACGTCCTCGGCAGCACGGTCGGCGCGGTGAAAGCGAACTTCTTTCACGCGCTCGCCAATCTCAAGCAGCTGCTCGGCGGAGAAACGATCTGATCATGCACCTGAGCGCGGAGGAGCTCGTCGACATCGCCGAAGGCACGCGCGCCGACGCGGCCGTGCCGCATCTCGCCGCCTGCGACACCTGCCGCGGACAACTGCACGACATGCGCGCGATGATGACGGCGACGGGCAGCGTCGACGTGCCGGAGCCGTCGCCGCTGTTCTGGGATCACCTCTCGTCGCGCGTCAGCGAGGCCGTGGCGACAGCGTCGCCGGACGCTCGGCTGAAGTGTTCGCGCGTCCGCGGATCCTGGACCGAGCGGCTGCTGGCCACGCGCGCCTACGCATTCATCACCGTCGCCGCGGCCGTGCTGATCGCGGCGGCGGTGAGCTCGCGCGTCCAGGCGCCGGCGCCGATGTTTCCCGCGGCGATCGGCGTGGCGCTGCCGCCGCCGCGCGCAGTGGCCGACGCGAGCACGCCGGCCGATGTGTTCGACGATCGGGCGATCACGGATGACCCGTCGCTGCGGCTGGTGGCGAGCCTGACCGATGGCGTCGACCTCGACACCGCGCGCGAGGCCGGGCTGGCGCCGCGCGGCAGCGCCGAGCACGCCGTGACCCACATGACCGACGCCGAGCTGCGTGAGCTGCGCCGGCTGTTGACCGAAGAGCTCGCGAAATCGGGAGCATGACGAGAACACTGACCCAGGCGGCGCTCATCGCCCTCGTCGCCCTGGCACTCGCCAGTCCGGCGGCCGCGCAACGCGGGCGCGCACGCGGCCAGGCGGCGGGCGCCGGCGGGGAGACCATCGGTTCGACCGCCGAGATCCAGCGCATGTTCGATTCGTACGCGCTGATTCAAGCGCAGGATCAGCTGAAGATCAGCGACGACACGTTTCCCCAGTTCCTCGGCCGCTTCAAAGTCCTGCAGGACACACGGCGGCGGAACATGGTCGAGCGGTTCCGCCTCGTGCAGGAGCTGCGCCGGCTGTCGAACGATCCGCAGGGGGACGAGACGCAGATGAAAGAGCGGCTGAAGGCGCTCGACGATCTCGATGCGCGCACACAGGGGGAGGTCGCCAAAGCGTACGAGGCGATCAACCAGATCCTCGACGTCCGCCAGCAGGCGAAGTTCCGCGTCTTCGAGGAGAACATGGAACGCCGCAAGCTCGAGCTGGTGACACGCGCGCGGCAGGCGAGCCGCCCGAAGCCCTGAGCGCAGCGGCTGTCGGCCGCGGCACGCGTGGTACACTGGCGTCAAGGGATGACGAAGACGATCGCCGCCGTGCTCGTCTGCGCGCTCGGGCTCGCATCCGCGGTCACGCTGCGCGCCGACGTCCGCGCGACCAGGCGCGACGCCGCGCTGCTCAAGCAGAAAGTCGCCGCGATCAACGCCCAGGCCGACAAGCCCACCAAAGCCGGCCGCCGCACCATCGTCACCGAATCGGAAGTGAACTCGTATCTCGTCTACGAGGCGCGCGACCAGATTCCGGTCGGCGTCGTGCAGCCGACGATCAGCGTGATCGGCGCGAACCGGCTGTCGGGAAGCGCCATCGTCGATCTCGACGCGGTGCGCAAGCAGAAGGCCCCGACCAGCCTGCTCGATCCGATGAACTACCTGATGGGGCGTCTGGCCGTGACGGCGGTGGGGAAACTGACGACGACGAAGGGGGTCGGCCGGTTCGAGCTGGAGTCCTCGAGCGTCGGCAGCATTCCGATTCCGAAAATCCTCCTGCAGGAAATCGTCAGCTACTATTCGCGGACGCCCGAGAAGCCGGGCGGCATCGGCCTCGACGATCCGTTTCCGCTGCCGGCGCGGATTCGCGAGATCCAGGTCGACCGGGGACAAGCCATAATCGTGCAATGACGATTGAGGGGGACGACCCCCTTGCCACGCCCTTGCAGTTCCTCAAGGGCGTCGGCCCGCGCCGCGCCGCCGATCTCGAGCATGCGGGGCTCCACACCATCGAAGATCTGCTCTATCGGTTTCCGCTGCGCTACGAAGATCGCAGCCGGCTGCAGCCGATCTCGTCGCTGAAGCCGGGACAGACCGCCGCCGTGTCCGGCCGCGTCCTCGTCAGCGGCCTTCGCTCCACGCGCCGCCCCGGGTTCAAGATCTTCGAAGCGGCGATCGACGATGGCACCGGCTCGCTGCGCGCGGTGTGGCTGAACCAGCCCTACCTGAAAGACGTGTTCATGCGCGGCCAGCAGGTCGTGATGTACGGCCTGGTGGAGATGCGCGGGTCGGTCAGCCTGCAGGTCACCAATCCGCAGTACGAGATCCTCGACGAGGAGGACGGCGAGACGATTCACACCGGCCGGATCGTGCCGGTCTACGAAAAGACCGGCACGGTCACGCCGAAGATGCAGCGCCGGTTCGTCCATGACGTCCTGCAGAAGCTGCCCGTCGATCTGCCCGACCCGCTGCCCGAAGACGTGCGCGTGCGGCTCGGCCTGCCGTCGCGCTATGCCGCGCTGATGGCGACGCATTTTCCGCCGGCCGACGTGTCGGCGGACGCGCTCAATGCCTTCGCAACGCCGGCGCAGCGCCGCCTGATCTTCGAGGAGGCGTTCATCTTCCAGATGGGGGTGCTGGCGCGGCGCCACACGGCGGGGGTGGAGCAGAAGCCGGTGCCGATTCGGGTCGACGACCGCATCCGCGAGTCGGCGCGCGCGGTGCTGCCGATCAAGCTGACGAACGGGCAGAAGCAGGCGCTGAAGGAAATCGTCGACGATCTACAAAAGCCACAGCCGATGAACCGGCTGCTGCAGGGGGACGTCGGCGCCGGCAAGACGATCGTCGCGCTGCTCGCCGCGCTGGTCGCGATGGAGAACGGGCTCCAGGTGGCGTTCATGGCGCCGACCGAGATTCTCGCCGAGCAGCACTTCACCAACATCGCGCGGCTGCTGCAGGCGTCGCGGTTCCGGGTCGCGCTGCTCACCGGGTCGACGCCGAAGGCCGTGCGCCGCGAGCAGCTGGCGGAGATTGCCGGCGGATCGATCCACCTGGTCGTCGGCACGCACGCCTTGGTCACCGGCGACGTCAGCTTCGCGCAGCTCGGGCTGGTCGTGATCGACGAACAGCACCGCTTCGGCGTGCTGCAGCGGGCGATGCTGCGCGCCAAGGGGCTGCATCCGGACGTGCTGGTGATGACCGCGACGCCGATTCCGCGCACCCTCGCGCTCACCGCGTACGGCGATCTCGACGTCTCGTCGATCCGCGAGCTCCCGGCCGGGCGCCTGCCGATCAAGACGACGGCGCGGCCGGAATCGCGGCGCGACGAGATGTATCAGTTCATGCGCGAGCAGCTCGACGCCGGCCGACAGGCCTACGTGATCTATCCGCTGGTCGAAGAGTCGGCCAAGGTCGATCTCAAGGCGGCGACCGAGATGGCCGATCATCTCGCCACCGCGATCTTCCCGGCGTACCGGGTCGGCCTGCTGCACGGGCGGCTGAAAGCGGACGCCAAGGATCGGGTGATGAAGGCGTTTCTCGCCGGCGAGCTGCAGATCCTGGTGTCGACCACGGTGGTCGAGGTCGGGGTGGACGTGCCGAACGCGAGCGTGATGATCGTCGAGCACGCGGAGCGCTTCGGGCTGTCGCAGCTGCACCAGCTGCGCGGCCGCGTCGGCCGCGCCGGGCACCAGTCGTACTGCTTCCTGCTGTATCAGTATCCGCTGACCGAGGAAGCGCGCGAGCGGCTGAAGGCGCTGACCGACACGACCGACGGCTTCGAGATCGCCGAGCGCGATCTCCGCCTGCGCGGCCCGGGCGATTTCTTCGGCACGCGCCAGGCGGGCGTGCCGACGTTCCGGATGATCGATCTGGTCCGCGACCGCGAGCTGCTCGACGCCGCGCAGCAGGAGGCGTCACGCTGGTTCGCCAAGTCGCTGCCGGACGCCGCGGGGGTGGATCGGCTGGTGGCGGAGTGGGAGCAGCGGTTCAGACTGATTGCGATTGGGTAGTCGGGTAATCGGGTAATCTGGTGATTGGGTAATCGATTGGGATTGGGCCGCTCTCGACGGCTCTCGCGCTCAATCCCGCGGACCAATTACCCGATTACCAATTACCCAATCTGTATGCGCGTGATCGCCGGATCGTTGAAGGGGCGACGTCTGAAGGCCCCCACGTGGGACGGGCTGCGGCCGACCTCGGACAAGCTGCGCGAAACGCTGTTCAACATCCTGGCGCCGCGCATCGCCGGGGCGCGGTTTCTCGACGGCTACGCCGGCACCGGCGCGGTCGGGATCGAGGCCTTGAGCCGCGGCGCCCGATCGGTGACATTCGTCGAGAGCGATCGCCGCGCCGAGACGCTGATTGCCGAGAATCTGGCGCACTGCGGGGTCGAGCAGGGCTATGCTATTATTCGCGCTACCGTCGCACGGGCCATCGATCAGCTCGACGCCGCGGCGTTCGGTCCCTACGAGCTGTTCGACATCGTCTGGCTCGATCCGCCGTACGACGAGTCGCCCGAGGCGGTGATCGCCGCGGCGGGCGCGCTGATCGCCCCCGGCGGGCTGCTCGTGCTCGAGCATGCGCGCCGCCGCCCGGCGCCGGAAATCGCGGGGCACCTCGCCCGGGTGCGACAGGTGACCAGCGGCGACTCGGCGCTGTCGTTGTACGAGCTGAAAAACTAACGAAATGTCCACGCTCGCGGTTTATCCCGGTTCCTTCGATCCGCTCACCAACGGCCACGTCGACATCATCTCGCGGGGCGCGCGCATGTTCGATCGCATCATCGTCGCGATCCTGGTGAACGCCGAGAAGTCGCCGATGTTCTCGATGGAGGAGCGGGTCGAGATCGCGCGCGCGGTGTTCGAGCCGCACCCGAAGGTCGAAGTCGACACCTTCAACGGCCTGCTGGTCGACTACGTCGAGCGCAAGCAGGCGCAGGTCATCGTGCGCGGCCTGCGCGCGGTGTCCGACTTCGAGTTCGAGTTCCAGATGGCGCTCATGAACCAGCGGCTCAAGCCGGAAATCGAAACGGTGTTCATGATGCCGGCCGAGCAGTACACCTACATCAGTTCACGTCTCATCAAGGAAGTCTTTGCGCTCGGCGGACGCGTGCACGGCCTGGTGCCCGAGCTCGTCGAGCAGCGTCTCCGGGAGAAAGGGTTGGCGAAGCACGCATGAAGCTCGCAGATCGCACGTCGCGTATTGCCGGATCGGCCACCATGAAGGTCGGCGCCACCGTGGCGCGCCTGCGCCGCGCCGGCGTCGAAGTGATCGATTTCGGCGCCGGTGAACCCGACTTTTCGACGCCCGACGCGATCAAGGTCGCGGCGCACCAGGCGCTCGATGCCAATTTCACGCGCTACACGCCGGTCGCCGGCATCGCCGATCTGAAGAAGGCGATCTGCGATCGCTACAAGGCCGACTACGGCGTCGACTACAAGGAGACGCAGGTGATCGTCACCGCCGGCGGCAAGCAGGCGCTGTACAACACCGCGCTGTCGCTGTTCGGGCCCGGCGACGAGGTGATCACGCACGCGCCGTGCTGGCCGACGATTCCCGAGCAGGTCAAGCTCGCCGACGCCACGCCGGTGTTCGCGCGCACGCACGTCGAGGACGGCTTCTCGGTGCACGCGCAGGCGATGCTCGACGCGGTCACGCCGCGGACGCGCGGCCTGATCGTCAATTCTCCGGGCAATCCGACCGGCGCGCTGATCTCCGAGGCCGACCTGCGCACGCTGGCCGAGTTCGCGGCGGCGCAGAACATCTGGCTGGTCGTCGATCTCTGCTACGAGAAGCTGATTTACGATCCGGTGCCGCACAACCTGCCGAAGATCCTGGCGGAGACCTGCCCCGACCAGGCGGTCGTCTGCGGATCGGCGTCGAAGGCGTACGCGATGACCGGCTGGCGCTGCGGCTGGCAGATCGGACCGCAGGCGGTGATCGCCGCGTCCGATGCGATTCAGAGCCACTCGACCTCGAACGTCGCCTCGATCACGCAGAAGGCGGCGATTGCGGCGCTCGTCGGGTCGCAGGCGCCGGTGACCGCCATGCTCGACGAGTACCGGAAGCGACGGGATCAGCTGCACGCGTGGCTGACCGCCGATCCGCGGCTGCGCTGCCGCAAGCCGGCGGGCGCGTTCTATCTGTTCGTCGACATCAGCGACACGCTGTCGCCGGACGGCTTCCGCACGTCGCTCGACTGGGCCGACGCGCTGCTCGAGGAGCAGAAGGTCGCGGTCACGCCCGGGGAAGCGTTCGACGCGCCGGGCACGATCCGGATCTCGTACGCGACCTCGATGGAGCTGTTGAAGGAAGGCAGCGCACGCCTGCTCGCGTTCGTCGCCAAACACGCGCCGCAGACCGCGGCGGCGGGGTAACGACAGGAAGGAACCGCCGAGACCGCGAAGACGGTTCATCGCGGCGCGCTCTGCGGTCTTTGCGGGAAAACAACAGGGATGTCCAAGATCGTCGCGGTCATCGGCGCGTCGAGCCATCGGCACAAGTTCGGCAACCGGGCGGTGCGCGCGTTTCGCCAGCAGGGCTACACGGTCATCCCGATCAACCCCCATGAGACCGAAGTCGAAGGCTTGAAGAGCTATGCGTCGGTCCTCGACGTGCCCGGCCCGATAGATATGGCGTCGCTGTATCTGCCGCCGCACCTGGGCGAGCAGGTCATCGCCGAGATCGCGCAGAAGGGGATCGCCGAAGTGTGGCTGAATCCCGGCGCGGAAAGTGACGAGCTGATCGCCCACGCCAAAGCCCTCAATATTCAGCCGATCGTGGCCTGCAGCATCGTCGCGATCGGTGAAAATCCGTATAGACTGTAAACAACCGCCAACCTGTTCTTCGAGACCCCCATGCCAAGCAATCCGAAACGCTCCGCGCCGGGCCGCACCGGCACCGGCACGACGACGCCAGACGCCGCGACCCCCACCGAGACGATTGCCACCCCCGAACCACCGAAAGCCGCCGCGCCGCCGCCACCGCCGCCGGCGCAGCAGCGGCTGAACATCACCGATCTGAAGGACATGAGCATCCAGAAGCTCACGCAGATCGCGAAGGACCTCACGGTCGGCGGTGCCACCGGGATGCGCAAGCAGGAGCTGATCTTTCAGATCCTGAAGGCGCAGACGGAGTTGAGCGGGTTCATCTTCTCGGAAGGCGTGCTCGAAGTGCTGCCCGACGGCTTCGGCTTCCTGCGCGCGCCCGACTACAACTACCTGCCGGGCCCGGACGACATCTACGTCTCGCCGTCCCAGATCCGGAAGTTCGATCTGCATACCGGCGACACCGTGTCCGGCCAGATTCGGCCGCCGAAGGACGGGGAACGCTACTTCGCGCTGATCAAGGTCGAGGCAGTCAATTTCGAGCCGCCGGAACGCGCGCGCGAGAAAGTGTTCTTCGAGAACCTGACGCCGCTGTATCCGCAGGAGCGGCTGACGCTCGAGATGCCGGAGAGCATCTCGGCGCGCATCATGGACCTGTGGACGCCGATTGGCAAGGGACAGCGCGGTCTGATCGTGGCGCCGCCGCGCACCGGCAAGACGATGCTGCTGCAGAGCATCG
>JAOBWF010000072.1 GCA_025463215.1 Acidobacteriota bacterium
GACCAACCATCCGCGGCTGCCCGGCGAGCTGTCGCAGCTCTGGCTCGCGCCGGTAACGTCGGCGCGGCCGCCGGCGCTCAACGACTTCGCCGCCGGCGTGAAGCTCGAGGTCGAGTCCAATTTCGCCAGAGCGCTGCCGATCTTCCTGCAGCCCGCCGTGCGGCAGGGTCCGCTCGGCCACTACGCCGAGTACTACCAGGGGCTCGCGGAGCTGCGGCTCGGACGCGCCGCCGACGCGCGCCAGACGTTCCAGGCGCTCGCCGCCGCGAATCCCGCCGGCTACCTGCTCGAGGCTGCCGCGCTGCGCGAGGCCGAATGCGACGAGGCGCTGAACGATCAACGCGCCGCGATGCAGGTCTACGAGCGCCTCTCGAAAACCAAGACCACCGCGCCCGATGACGTCCTGATGCGCTTCGGCCGCGCCGCCAAGCTGTCGGGCAACACCGAGAAGGCCACCGAAGCGTACTCGCGCCTGGTCTATGAATTCCCGTTCAGCGATCTCGCGCCGGTGGCCGGCGGCGAGCTCGAGAACCTGCCGATTGCGCCGATCGCCCCCGGCTCGAATCGCTTCAAGCTGGAGCTCGGGCGCGGCGAGCGGCTGTTCGGCGCCAAGCGCTACGCCCAGGCGCGGCCGGTGTTCGAGGCGCTGCGCGGCGCGGCGCGCGATGACGACCGCGAGATCGTGCAGCTGCGCATCGCCGAGTGCGATTACTTCCTGAAGCGGGCGCGCAACGCGCGCGACGAAGTGAAGCCGTTTCTCGACAACGGCGCGCGCCAGGGGGAAGCGCTCTTCTTCTACGCGATTGCGACGCGTGAGCTTGGCGGCCACGACGAATACATCCGCGTCGTCCGCCGCATCGTCGACGAGTTTCCGACCCAGAGCTGGGCCGAGGAGGCGCTCAACAACCTCGCGACCCATTACATCCTCCAGGGGGACGACGACAGCGCGGAAAAGAGCTTCCGCGAGATGTACGAGAAATTTCCGACCGGGCACTATGCCGAGCGCGCGGCGTGGAAGATCGGCTGGTGGGCCTACCGCGACGGCAAATTCGCCGAGACCGTCCGCATCTTCGAGGAAGCGGCGGCGCACTTCCCGCGGTCCGACTATCGCCCGCCGTGGCTGTACTGGTCGGCGCGGGCGCACGAAGCGCTGCGGGAACCGGCGCTCGCCGAAGCGCGCTACGCCCTGGTCGAAACCGATTATCGCAACAGCTACTACGGCCGGCTTGCGAGCAAGCGGCTCGACACGGCGAGGCCGCCGCTGCCGCCCGCCGAAGCGGATGCTGAATTCGGCGTTCAGCACGCAGAGCTCCCGAAGCTGCCGCCGAACGAGACCGTGGTGCGCACGCTGCTCAGCCTCGACCTCTACGATCAGGCGCTCGACGAGCTGCACTACGCCCAGAAAGTGTGGGGCGATTCCCCCGCGATTCAGGCGACCATCGGCTGGATTTATTACCGCCGCGGCGAGCTGCGCGCGGGCATCAACGTGATGAAGCGCGCCTACCCGCAATACCTCGCGGCCGGCGGCGAGAAGCTGCCGAGCGAGCTGCTCAAGGTGCTCTTCCCGATCAACTACTGGCCGCTGATCAAGCGCTACTCGAACGAGCACCAGCTCGATCCGTACATCGTCGCCGCGCTGATCGCGCAGGAGTCGACCTTCACGGCCGACGTCAAGTCGGCGGCCAACGCCTACGGTCTGATGCAGCTGCTGCCGTCCACCGGGCGGCAGTACGCGAAGGCGCTGCACCTGCCGCGCTTCTCGCTCGGCATGCTGACGACGGCGGAAGCGAACATCAAGATGGGGACGGCGTACTTCGCCGATCTCGTGAAGCAGTTCGGCGGCATCCACTTCGCGCTCGCGACCTACAACGCGGGGCCGAGCCGGATTGCCAAGTGGATTGCCGCCAAGCCGGGGCTCGAACGCGACGAGTTCATCGACGACATTCCGTTTCCCGAGACGCAGAACTACGTGAAGCGGATTCTCGGCACCGCCGAGGACTATCGGCGGCTGTACGGGCCGGAGGGATCGGCCGACGCGACCGACGCGATTCCGGCGATCGCCCATCCGGCGGCGAACTCCGCCGCCGCGTCGGCCAAGGCAGCCACGGCAAAGCCGGCGACGAAGAAGAAGCCGGCACCGGGGAAGAAAAAGACAGCCGCTCGGAGAAAGAAAGCGGCCTAATCACCACCAAGGACGTCGTGTCCTTGGTGTTCGAGAGCATGACGATGTCAAAGTTGACCGGGTCGAAGAAAGCCACGCAATTCACCGAGTCGGTGATCCGCGAGATGACGCGGCTCAACCACCAGTATGGCGGCGTCAACCTGTCGCAGGGGTTCCCCGACTTTCCGGCGCCGCAGGCGATCAAGGACGCCGCGTGCGCGGCGATCAACGCCGACGTCAACCAGTACGCGGTGACCTGGGGCGCGCCGCCGCTGCGCGAGGCGATCGCGCGCCAGTTCACGGCGCGCTACGGCCTCGAGATCGTCGCCGACGAGCAGGTCACCGTGTGCTGCGGCACGACCGAGGCGATGATGGCGACGATGATGGCGATCGTCGATCCGGGCGACGAGGTCGTCGTGTTCGAGCCGTTCTACGAGAACTACGGCCCCGATGCGATCCTCTCGGGCGCGACGCCGCGCTACGTCACGCTGCATGCGCCCGCCTGGTCGTTCGACCCCGACGAGCTCGCGGCGGCCTTCAAAGAGAAGACGAAGGCGATCATCATCAACAAGCCGAACAACCCGACCGGGAAGGTGTTCACGCGCGACGAGCTCGAGATGATCGCGATGCTGTGCCGCAAGTGGGACGCGATCGCGATCTCGGACGAGATCTACGAGCACATCATCTACGACGGCCACCAGCACATTCCGATCGCGACGCTCGAGGGGATGGCTGACCGCACCGTGACGCTCAACGGGTTGTCGAAGACCTACAGCGTCACCGGCTGGCGCGTCGGCTGGACGATCTCGCCGCCGTCGCTGACCGGCGCGATCCGCAAGGTGCACGATTTCCTCACGGTCGGCGCGCCGGCGCCGCTGCAGGAGGCGGGCGCGGTCGCGCTCGGTTTTCCGGAGGAGTATTACACCGGCCTGGCGGCGCACTATCAGACGCGGCGCGACGCGCTCGTCGAGATCCTCGAGCGCCATCATTTCACCACCTACAAGCCGTCGGGCGCGTACTACATCATGACCGACATCAGCGTCTTCGGCTTCGCCGACGATGTGGAGTTCGCGCGCTACCTGGTGAAGGAGGTCGGCGTGGCCGCGGTGCCGGGCAGCAGCTTCTACAAGTCCGGCGCCGGACGCACCAAGCTGCGGTTCTGTTTCTGCAAGCGAGACGAGACGCTGCAGGAAGCGGACCGCCGGCTGCTGAAACTTGTGCCAGCCGGCGCGACGCTTCACTGACGTTAGAAGTTAGAAGTCAGTATCGAAGAACCGCCCCCACGTAGATCCCCTTCATCGTGAACTGGCCGCTGTCGGACTTGATCAAGTAGCCGACGTCGCGCGAGCGGTAGCCCCCCTTCACGCCGATGTTGTTCGTGAAGTTGAGCGTGCCGTAGACGTCGACGTCGACGTAGTGGGCGTTGTAGCGGCTGTCGATGCTGTCGGGAATCTTGAAGCCGCTGAACTCCCCGGTGATCGAGATGTTCGGCACCACGTAGTAGCGCGCGATGCCGCCGATCGCGGGAATCGGGCCGCGCGCGTGGGCGAACTCGCTGGCCAGCGGGCTGGCGAGCGCGACCTGGACGTCGGTGTACTTGGCCATCAGATCGAAGCCGACGAAGCCCCAGTTCTTGACGACGAAGTCGTACTCATAGGTCAGCTCGTAGGTCTTCCAGTCGAGCGTCGAGTTCACCGGCAGACCGAGGCGGTAGCGGATGCCGTTGAACACGATGTCCTGGTTCAGCGTCGTCGTCTGGGTGTAGGTGGCCGGGATGTAATTCAGCCGGAACTTGTGGCTGCGCGCCGGGCGCAGCTGGATCTGCAGCGCGGGGAAATGCTGGTCGGTGAGACCGAGCGTCTTCTTGAAGTCGATCTGCGATCCGGCGATCCCGAGCTGCTCGCTCGAGACCACCATGTCGGCGGTCGGGAACCACAGGTCCGCGCCGGCTTCGATGTGGTAGTTCTCGCCGGTCGCCGGATCGTTGAGGGTGCGCGGCTTGTATTGGGCCGCGGCAGGCGCGGCGAAGCAGAGCAGCGCGGCCATCGCGACAGCCCAACGGGAGAGACGCGAGTCGAATGTGTTCATGTCGCTGCACATATCGGCGTTTTGCGGAGCAAGCTGTAGACCGCCGTCTCCGGGTGTGACAGTTCGAGACAAGTGCCTGTGTTTCCAGTACTTGTCGCGTATTCCATGCGGATGCTTCGTTGACACTTCCGTGACAGAGGGCGTAGAATCCGCCCGATTGACCTGTCGCCAGACGCTCGCCTTTCCCCAGATACAGGTTGTCAGTTGTCGTCCACGTCTCCGTTTCGTAGCTCGTAGCTGAAGGAGGGATCCCCATGTCGGTGTCGCGCCGCGGTTTCCTTCAGGGCTTGGGAGTGGGTCGGACGTCGCACGCGTCGGCCTTCATCGCCGCTCGAGGGCATGAAGAGTACGTCGCGGAAGCGATGCAGCAGCAGGGCCGCAACGGCGGCATGCAGCGTCCGGCGCTCCCCCCTGGAGCCATTCGCATCAGCAGCAATGAAAATCCGCTCGGTCCCGGCAAAGCCGCGATCGACGCGATCCTCGGCAGGTTTCCCGAGGCCAACCGCTATCCGTTCAACAGCAGCCCGCTCGACGCCGACCTCGAGATTCTCCTCGCCAAGCTGAACACCGCCAAGCGTGAGAACGTCGTCCTCGGCGTCGGCTCGCAGGAGATCCTGAAGAACGCCGCGCGCGTCTTCATGTCCCCGACCAAGCACCTCGTGATCCCGTCGCCGACCTACGGCGACCCGGCCGGCTTCGCGCAGAACGTTCTCAAGTACACGGTGAAATCGGCGCCGGTCGAGGGCAAGACGCTGAAGACGGATCTGGCCGCGCTGCTGCCGCACGTCAAGGGTGCGGGGCTGGTCTACATCTGCAACCCGAACAACCCGACCGCGACGATCAACAGCGCGCAGGAAATCAAGGACTTCATCGCCGAGGTCAAGAAGACCTCGCCGACGACCGCGATCCTGATCGACGAGGCGTACTGCGATTACGTCAGCGACCCCGGCTTCCAGACGGCGATTCCGATCGCCCTCACGACGCCGGGCGTGCTGGTAGCGCGGACCTTCTCGAAGGCCTACGGCATGGCCGGCGTGCGCATCGGCTACGCGATTGGCGACGCCGCCACCGTGAAGAAGATGGCCGCCTACAAGATGCCGTACAACGTCAACACCTTCGGCGTCGCCGCGGCGATTGCGTCGCTCAAGGATCCGCAGCACATCAAAGAGGAAGCGGCCCGCAACAAGGCGGTGCGCGACTTCACGGTGAAGGCGCTCGCGGATCTCGGCTACACGTCGACCGATTCGCAGACCAACTTCATCTTCACCGACATCGGCAAGACGATGACGGCCGCCGCGTTCCGCGACGCGTGCGCCGCCAAAGGCATCATGGTCGGCCGGGATTTCCCGCCGCTCGAAAAGACGTGGACGCGCATCTCGCTCGGCACGATGGAAGAGATGCAGAAAGCCACGGATGTATTCCGCGGCGTGCTCAAGCCGTCGACGACGACCTCGTCGGGGAAGGGGCAGTAGGAGACCACCATGGCCATTACACGACGTCACTTCGTCCAGACCGCCGGCATCGGCGCGGGCGCGGCGCTCACCAGCAATGTCTGGGGCCGCGGCCGTGAAAACAGCGTGTGGTCCGCGTTCGACGCCAACCTCGAGGCGGTCGAAAAAGGCATGATCTGCATCGGCAGCAACGAGAACCCGGTCGGGCCCGGCAAGAAGGTGCTCGACGGTCTCCGCGATCTGCTCGAAGGCGGCAAGAAGCCGGGCCGCTACTCCAACCAGGTCGGCGAGCTCACCGAGTCGATCGCCGCGCACTTCAAGGTCAAGACCGAGAACGTGCTGGTCAGCGAAGGATCGACCGAGATCCTGCGCGCCGCCACCCAGGTGTTCACCTCGAAGACCAAGCCGCTCGTCGGCACCATTCCGACCTACGAGGAATGCGCCGGCTATGCCGAGCTGATCGGCAACCCGGTGCGCGGCGTCAAGCTGAGCTCGGAGTTCAAGATCGACCTCGACCCGATGCTGCAGGCGTCCAAGGGCGCCGGTCTGGTGTTCTACTGCAACCCGAACAACCCGACCGCGACCTACGTCGGCGCGAAAGCGACGCGCGACTTCCTGGCGAAGTTGAATGCCGCCTCACCCGACACCACGATCCTCGTCGACGAGGCGTACTTCGATTACGTCACCGACCCGGATCACGAGACGCACGTGCCGGTCGCCATCGACAACCCGCGCGTGATCGTGGCGCGGACGTTCTCGAAGGCGTACGGCATGGCCGGCCTCCGTCAGGGCTACGCGATCGCGCAGCCCGAGACCATCAAGAAGATGCGTCAGTGGGTCGGCTCGAGCGGCACCGGCTCGCTCAACGTGTTCGGCATGGCGGCGGCCACCGCCTCGATCCAGCAG
>JAOBWF010000078.1 GCA_025463215.1 Acidobacteriota bacterium
TTCTCGATCATCGGCGAAGGCAGGCTCGTCATCGATCTGGTCAACCCCGCGGGCCGGCAGGCGGTGGTGACCGGCGCGACGATCGTGAGCCTCGCCGGCGAGATCCTGACGCTCGACTTGGGCGCCATCGGTACGCACGACGTTTCGGTGACGCTGTCCTCGGCAACAGGCAACCACGCACCGATGATCACGTCGAATGGGGGCGGCGCGACTGCGGCCGTGTCTATCGCCGAGAACACCACGGCGGTCACCACTGTGGCGGCGAGCGATCTCGACGCTGGCCAAACGATCACTTACGCCATCGCCGGCGGGGCCGATGCCACCAAGTTCAGTATCAATGAGCTGACGGGCTCTATTGTTTTCCTCTCGGCCCCGGACTTCGAAGCGCCGAGCGACGTCGATATGAACAACATCTATGACGTTGTCGTGTCAGCTCACGACAGCGCGGGCGCGTCGGATACGCAGACGATCTCGGTGACCATAACGAACGTCGGGGGCGTTACGCTGGTCGGCACCAGTGGCGCGAATACCCTGACCGGAACCTCCGAGGCCGACAGCCTCACCGGCTTGGCAGGCAATGACACACTCGTTGGCCTGGGAGGCAATGACACTCTCGCTGGCGGTCCCGACGACGATCAACTCGACGGAGGCGCAGGCAACGATATCCTGTTGTACACGGCCGGCTTCGATACGTTCGATGGCGGAGTTGGAAACGACACGGCCGACTTCTCCGGCTTCGGTTCAGCAGTGTGGATCGAGCTGCTGCGCGGCGGAGCGCAAGCGCTGACCAAGGATCAAACGACACTGACAGGCAGTGGAGCTTGGCGCAACCTTGGCGTTCTCACGGAGATCGAGAACATCGTGGGCACGGCACAAGCCGACAAGCTTTTCGGCAGCGGTGCGGACAACACGCTTAGCGGCGGCGCCGGCAACGACATACTGTTCTACAACGAAGGCTTCGACACGCTCGACGGCGGGACTGGAACAGACACAGCAGATTTCTCCAGCTTCCGTTCGGCCGTATGGGTAGAGCTGCTGCGCAGTGGTGCTCAGGCGCTGACCAGAGACCAGACGACACTCACGGGAAACGGCGCTTGGCGAAACATTGGCAATCTAACGCAGATCGAGAATGTCGTCGGCACGGCGCAAGCGGACCAAATCTTCGGCAATGGCGGTGACAACACGCTCGACGGCGGCGCTGGCAACGACATGCTGTTCTACAACGGCGGCTTCGACACGCTCAACGGCGGGACGGGAGCAGACACAGCGGACTTCTCCGGATTGGGATCGGCAGTATGGGTGGAGCTGCTGCGCAGCGGAACCCAGGCGCTGACCAGAGACCAGACAACACTCACGGGCAACGGCTCGTGGCGGAGCATTTCCGCCCTCACTCAGATCGAGAACGTGGTAGGCAGCGGATACGCCGACAAGCTGTTTGGAGACGGCGGGAACAACACCCTCGATGGCGGTGCCGGCGACGACATACTGTTCTACAACGGCGGCTTCGACGTGCTCAATGGTGGGGCGGGAACAGACACGGCAGACTTCTCCGGATTCGGCTCGGCCGTATGGGTGGAGCTGCTGCGCAGCGGAGCCCAAGCGCTGACCAGAGACCAGACAACCCTTACGGGCAACGGCGCTTGGCGCGACATTGGAAATCTCACGCAGATCGAGAACATCACAGGTAGCGTCCACGCCGATCAGTTGTTCGGCAACGGCGCATCGAACAGGCTGACTGGGGGCACCGGGGCGGACCGCCTGACCGGCGGCGGAGGCGCCGATCGTTTTGTGTACACTGCGCTCGGCGACGGCATAGACACAATCACCGATTTCACTGCCGGCGCAGGCGGCGATGTGATTGACATCCACGACGTGCTGATAGGCTACCAAGCCGGGAGTTCAACCATTACGGACTTTGTGCGGCTTACGCAGAGCGGCGGCAACACGACAGTTTCGGTTGACTCGGATGGCGGCGCCAACAGCTTTACCAGCCTCGTCCTGCTGCAGAACACGAGCGGGCTGCTGGCCGGTGATCTCCTGGCGAACGGAAACCTCATACCGTAGCGGGTTTCCGCTCTACTAGTGGGGGTGCCGGGCGGGCGCATCATCCCGGCTGGACTCCAGACGCCCGATCGATGCCGTCTGTGGGCACCAACCGAGTTGCGCGCCGAGGAGTAACGCGCGCCTCACGTATAAAATGCTTTCGTTCATTCTGGCATGCGCAATCCCGCCATTCGTCATCTCGGCAATCACAACTACGTTGATGCGTCGATTGGATTGCACTGGGGATTGCTTGATAAGCGCGGCCTCGCTGACGGCCTCGTATTACGAGAACTTCTACACGCAGGCCGAGCGTCAGGCGGCCGACCTGAAGCTCGTGAACGCGGCCATGGGCGAGCTCGAGCTCTCGACCCTGCCGAAGACCCGCGACCAATTCCGCGCGTTGGTGGAGGCGCAGAACCTGTCGACGACAGCCGGGCAGGAGATGTTCGCGGCACTACTCCAGCTCGCGCCGGCGTTCGCCGCGGTTACCGCCGCCGCTGAGGATACGACTCAGGCGCAACAGACGTTGCTGGATGACGTCGTGTCCAAGTGGGGCGACGTCGCGAAGACCCTGCGCGACTACGCGGCGGGCCTTCTCGGCGGAATAGGGGGCACGTCACTCGCCGCCGCGCGCCAGAAGTTCACCGCGGTATCAACGAGCGCGAGGCTCGGTGACATTGACGCCGCAACGCAGCTTCGCGACGTCAGCGAGGCCTTCCGTCAGGCCTCCCTCGCGACGAGCTCCAGCTCGACCGATTACATCCGGGATCCCGCGAAGATCCAGAGCGCCGTCAACCGGACCATCACAACCGCCGATCAGCAGGTCAGCATCGCGCAGAAGCAGCTCGACGAACTGCGCAACATCAGCCGCATCCTCGGCGGCGTTCCGGGGTTCGCGAGCGGCGGGGATCACGCCGGCGGCTGGCGCGTCGTCGGAGAGAACGGTCCCGAGCTCGAGTACACCGGACCGAGCACCATTTATCCGGCACGCGGAGGGATGGGCGGCGCGGACGTCGGGGCGATTGTCGACGAGCTCCGCGCGGTCCGGGCCGAACTGGCCGAATTGAAGGCGAACACTCGATCCATCGCCATGAGCGGCCACAAAACGGAACGCATGCTCGACCGGGCGACCAATCAAGGAGAGGCGATGCGCACCGTGGCGGCTGAATGAACATGCACCGGATCCGGCGCTGCGACGACGCGGACGATCGTCGGCGAACAGGGTCCGGAACTCGTCAATTTCTCAGATCCCCTGGCGCGTGTATACGGCCGCGCAAACGCGCGGCGACGCTCGGCGGTGACGCTGGTCTCGAAGAGTTGCGCGCGGCGTTTGCTCGCGCCGACTGGCGCTCGAGGCGAAGTAAACTAGCGGCCCTTAACCTCCATCGGGAGCCGCAAATGACGAGAATCGCCGGCCTGATATCAGCATCGCACTGTTTTTGAGCGGGTGTGCCTCTCACACAGGCGTCGTGTCGATGGGAGGCTGACACCTACATGATCGCAAAGCAGCAGGCAACGGGGTTCCCGGGACTCGGAAACCTGCAGGCCGAGATCATCGCGGAGGGCTCGGCTCATTGCACTGGACTCAGGTCGAACCGCAAGCGACGCCTCGTGACGCTCCAAGCCACGCGGGAGTCGATCTGAGCGGCAGCAAGCTCGGTTTCCCATGGTTTCTGAAATTGACACTTATTGATATCATCATGTCCACACGTGTCGCGCCTTCCGTGCTGCGGACAGATTCAAACGAAGCGCCACTTCAACGCTCACTTTTATCGGCGGCGCTATCTTGCCCAGTGTCGTGGTTACGTGGCTCGCGACCTTTGTTGTGCGGCGACTGGCTCCTGGTTGGCGGCTCGTCGACAAGCCCAGAGCCCGCCCCGCGCTTAGTACGCCAACCCCACTCGGGGGCGGATTGGCGATCTGGCGCGGAGTTCTCGTCCCTCTCGTGGCGGGGGAGCTATTGCTGTTATTAATAAAACGGGGCGTTGTTTCGGAAGGGTTCGTTACCGACTTTCTCCGAGCGGATTTGCCGAGCTTGGCCGCGCATTTGGGCGGAGTGTGGATAGTGTTCGCCGCTGGCACGGCTCTGTTGATTTTGGGACTCCTTGATGATCGGTGGGGTCTCGGTTGGGGGCCGCGACTCACCGTGCAGTTTGCTGTCGCGGCGTATGTGGCGGCGCAATGTCAGCTTGCAGGATTCGTCAATTTGCCGCTGATCGCGAGCGCCATCTTGGCGGTCTGGATCGTTGGGCTAATCAACTCCTTCAACATGCTAGACAACATGGACGGCCTGTCCGGAGGTGTGGCGGCGCTTGCCGTCTCCGGCCTTAGCCGCTTTGCTGCTTCTGATGCCAGACTCCACCAAGAACGTTCCGCAGCTTTTTTTGGCTGGAATAATGCTTAACTTGGCGGGGGCGCTAATCGGCTTCTTGCTGCACAGCCGGCCGCCGGCCCTAATCTATATGGGAGATGCCGGGAGCTACTTCGTCGGGTTTTTGATTGCCGTGTCGACGCTTCTGGCCGCGTATGTGAGTTACGAGGCTGGATCGAATCGCGGGGTACTCGCCCCCCTGCTAATCATGGGCGTGCCGCTGTACGACATGTTCACGGTCCTGTGTATTCGGTGGAACGAAGGACGTAGCCTGTTCCGACCAGACAAGAGCCATTTTTCACATCGGTTGGTTGCGCTCGGTCTGACGAAGGCGCAGGCGGTTCTTACGGTCTACGTCATCACCGCAACCTGCTGCCTCGCGGCTTTGCTCCTGCAGCGGGTTGAGGCGATCGGCGCAGGCATTCTCGTAATGCTTGTGTTCTGCGCCTTCACTCTGATTGCGACGTTGGAACTTCGCCTCGCACGGAGGCGAACACCCTTGCGGCGCTGACTGAGCTTGTCAGGATCGCGCAAAAGCAGCTCGACGAGCTGCGGAACATCAGCGGGATCCTCGGGGGGGTGCCGGGATTCGCGGCGGGCGGCGACCACGCCGGCGGCTTGCGTCGGGTCGGCGAGCACGGCCCCGAGCGCGAATACACGGGCCCGAGCCACATCTTCTCGGCGCCGCAGTCCCGCGCAATGACGGGCGGCGGCGGCGACAACTCACTGGTCGCCGAACTCGTGGCGGAGGTCAAAGCCCTGCGCGCCGAGAACACCCTAAACCAGCGCGCCATCGCTGGCTTTTCGGCCAAGACGGTACGGCTACTGGATCGCTGGGAGGGCGAAGGCATGCCGATCGAGCGCGAGGTCGTGACGTGAAGATCATCCGCCGGTTGCTGTCACGGACGCCATCCTCGACAGCTCGACCATTGCCGAGACCGATCATGCGGCATACAACGGGGTTACTTCTGCTCCGCGATCGCAGTGGCCCACTTGATCATCGCAGAGGAGACCTTGCTGTCGATTCCATTGAAGCCGTGGTAGCTGAGCGGGTGGCACGCGGCGGCGTGCCCGGATCCGGGACTCGCGTCACTGCCGCCGTCGAGCGTCACGACAGTCGCCTTAGACGACGGCATGTCAGTCGCGAGTGACCGCAGGGCGCGTTCAGAGTTTGAAGAGACGCAGGCGTCGTTCTTGTGAAGCAGCAGAAGGGACGGCGCGTTGACGTTGGGGACAGGCGCCATCCGGACGCATCGGCCATTCACCCGATTGGCGGGCGAATTGGCGGATAAGATGGCGTCCCCACGGGGATTCGAACCCCGGTTACCGCCGTGAAAGGGCGATGTCCTAGGCCTCTAGACGATGGGGACTAAAGGGCTTTCTTGGTGCAAAAAATCGGGGTCAGACCCCGTAAAAACAGGGTCTGACCCCATTTTTGGTGGAGGTAAGCGGGATCGAACCGCTGACCTCTTGCATGCCATGCAAGCGCTCTCCCAGCTGAGCT
>JAOBWF010000121.1 GCA_025463215.1 Acidobacteriota bacterium
CTGCTGCTGGCGTGGGGCTTTGCCGGCGTGCTCGGTCCGCTGATCGGCTCGCGCGTGTTCGTCACGACCGGCACCTACCAGTACGCGTTCTTCGGCTCGGCCGGGCTGGCGCTGGCGGCGCTCGTCCTGCTCACCATCGTGCGGCCGCCGACGGGCATTCAGAATTCGGCGGTCACGATTCAGAATCTCAAGTCTGAAGTCTGAAACAATAGGGTTCGTGCGTCCGATCCGGCGGCTCTTTCCGTACGTCCTCCGCTACCGCCGCAAGTTCACGCTCGGGCTCGCCTGCGTCGTCGTCACCCGATCGGTGGCGCTCGCCGGGCCGACCGTGCTCGGCCGGGCGATTGACGATCTCACCCGGGACGTCACCCGCGGCAAGCTCGCCGGCTACGGCGCACTCCTGCTCCTCATCGGTCTTGTCGGCGGCACGTTCCAGTTCCTCGCCCGCCGGATCCTCATCGGCGCGTCCCGCGACATCGAGTACGACATGCGCAACGACTTCTTCGCGCACCTGCAGACGTTGCCGCTGGCGTATTACCAGAAGCACCGGACCGGCGACCTGATGTCGCGCGCCACCAACGACCTCAACGCGGTGCGGATGATGATCGGGCCGTCGATCATGTATTCGGCGAACACGCTGCTGACGTTCGCGGTTGCGCTGTCGGTGATGATCTCGATCGATCCGCACCTCGCCGTCTGGTCGCTGATCCCGCTGCCGTTCGTCTCGGTGTCGGTGAAGCTGTTCGGCACCGCAATCCACAAGCGCTTCGAAACCATCCAGGCGCAGCTGTCGGAGGTGAGCGCCGTCGCCCAGGAGGCGCTGTCCGGCGTCCGCGTCGTCCGGGCCTACCGTCAGGAAGCGTCGGAGCTCGAGCGGTTTCGCGTCTCGATTGAGGAGTACCTGCGCCGCAACCGCAAGCTGATCGTGCTCCAGGGGTTTTTCTTTCCGAGCATGGGTTTCTTCCTCGGTCTGGGCGCGCTGGTCGTCGTCTGGCTCGGCAGCCGCGAAGTGATCGCGGGGCGGATCACCGTCGGCCAGTTCGTCGCGTTCAACTCGTACCTGACGATGTTGAGCTGGCCGATGATCGCGTTCGGGTGGGTCACGAACATGCTGCAGCGCGGCATGGCATCGTGGAAGCGGATGCTGGAGGTCCTGGACACAGAAGCTGCCATCGCGGATCGCGAATTGCCGATGGCGAATCGACCCGAGTTGTTGAGCCCAGGATCGAATCCGCAATCCGCAATCCGCCATATTCACGGAGCCATAGAATTCCGCGACCTGGTGTTTTCGTACGGCGACACGCCGGTGCTGAAGCACGTCTCGGCGACCATCGAGGCGGGGCAGACGGTTGCGCTGGTCGGTGTGACCGGATCGGGGAAGTCGACCCTGATTTCGCTGCTGGCGCGGCTGCATGATCCGCCGCCGGGATCCGTGTTCATCGACGGCGTCGACGTCCGCGAGATTCCGCTGGCGACGCTCCGGAGTGCGATTGGCTTCGTGCCGCAAGAGCCGTTCCTGTTCTCCGACACGCTGGCGGACAATGTCGCGTTTGGGCTCGATGCGCAAGCCGATCGAACGCCGAGGACGCAAAGCACGCAAGACTGGAAAGCGTCTGCGGACGTCGCGGACGTGGCGTTCCGACGCCGTGAGCGGGTGGAGTCTGCCGCGGCCGTCGCGCGGCTCGACAAGGACGTCGCCGATTTCCCGAAAGGCTACGACACGACCGTCGGGGAGCGCGGGATCACGCTGTCGGGCGGTCAGAAGCAGCGGACGGCGCTGGCGCGCGCGATCGTGATCGATCCGCGCATCCTGATCCTGGACGATGCGCTGTCGGCGGTGGACACCTATACGGAGGAGGAGATCCTGACGCGGCTGCGCGGCGTCATGCGCGAGCGGACGTCGATCATCGTGTCGCACCGCATTTCCACGGTGCGCGACGCCGACGTCATCCTTCTGCTCGACGAAGGGCGCATCGCGGAACGCGGCACGCACGACGAGCTCGTCGGGCGGAACGGGCTCTATGCCGCGCTGCACAAGCAGCAGCTCCTCGAGGAAGAGCTCGCGGCGTCCTAGGGGTCAGATCCAACCAACTGCGGCGCGGCCGAATCGCCAATCGCGATGACGTCGATCGCGTGCTCCACCCGGATCGTCGCCGAGTCGGCGCCCACGGCCACGACGACGGCGTCGCCGATCACGGACGGGCGCCGCGCACCCGCACGCGCAGGACGGAACAACGTCAGGCGCTCTCCCACGCGCACGCCGTTGTCGCGGCCCTGATCGATCACCATCAACCGTCGTGGCGCGCCAATCAACTGGCCTGCATCGGTCAGGAGGATCCGGGCGGCGCGATCGTACGCCGGCGCTCCACGAGGTTCCGGCTGCCGGATCGGTTCAGGGTGGAAGGCCGCGAGCCAATCGCCAGGCATCAACTCGTCGCAGGCATACACCACGACGGCGACCGCCGCGCCGTCGCCGGCCGCCACGATCTGGACCAGGCCGGCGCTGTGTTCGCCGGCCGCCGCGTCCGGCCCCCTGCTGGTGCGATACGGCCGGCGGGCGACGAAATTCTCGCCGACCGCGATTCCGGTCGTCGTGCCGCCCGCGATCGACAGCTCATCACCTTCCCCGTACAGCGCATTCCCGCGCGACGAACGCCCTGACTGAATCGTCCCGAACGACTCCGGGGTCACGCCTGGCTTGGTCGGGCCGCAGATCGAATTGCGGTCGTGATCGGCCACCGGGCGGAGCACGAAGCGGGGCGGCGGCGGCACCACCAACGGCGGCGGTGGCGGCGCGGACGCCGCGGCGCGAGCCTCGCCCCGGACGACCACCGTTTCGGCGGCGTGCGCGAGCATCAGGCGTTGGGGCTGGACGGTGACGTCGGTATTCGCGGCGGCCGTGATATCCACGCTCGCGGGCGCGAATCCCTCGAGCGAAAATGTCAGCCGGACCGGAACCGGTTGTTCGAGGCGCAGCGAGAACCGGCCGACCTCGTCTGTGACGCCGGTTGCCAGCACCTGTCCATCGCGCGCGGTTGCCGCCACGGTCACGCCCGGCAGCACGCCGCCGGATTCGTCGGCGACCACGCCGTGCACGCGCGCGCCGGCCTCCGCGGCGGTGGCGGACGATCCGGTCAGCAGAACACAGACGATCGCGGCGACAATCGCGCGCAGCACTGGCATGACGGTCAGGAAGCTCCCGATCGGATATCGGCGCGCCACTGCGGGCCCGGTAGAGGGTCACATGGATTCGTCTCATCAGGTCGAGGTGCCCTGGACGGCGTTGGACGACCGCACGGGAAGAGAGGTGCATCGGGTAATCTAATCATCTGGTAATCGCGTAGATCACCGACGAGCTCCTGTCCAATCCCCAATCAGTTACCCGATTACCAGATATTCCCCGTGTCCACAGACGACGAGATTCTCGGAAAGGCGTACGACGCGCGGCTGATGCGGCGGCTGCTGGAATATCTCCGGCCGTACTGGCGCCAGGTCGCCCTCGCGTTCGTCACCATCATCGTCAGCGCGGTGGCGTCGTTGATCCAGCCGTACCTGATCAAGGTGGCGATCGACCGCTACATCACGCAGCGCCAGATGGCCGGGCTCGACCGGCTGGCGGCGCTGTACCTGACCGTTCTCGTCGCGTCGTTCGCCGCGGAGTATTTCCAGACCTGGACGCTGCAGCTGACGGGGCAGCGGATCATGTACGACCTGCGGATGGCGATCTACCGCCACCTGCAGCGGCTCGATCTGCGCTACTACGACCGTAATCCGGTCGGCCGGCTGATGACGCGGGTGACGTCGGATGTCGACGTCCTCAACGACCTGTTCACGTCCGGGGTGGTGACCATTTTCGGCGACGTCTTCACGCTGGCCGGGATCATGGCGGTGATGCTCTGGATGAACTGGCGGCTGGCGCTGGTGGCGTTCTCGGTGCTGCCGCTGATCTTTTTCGTGACGCAGTGGTTCCGCCGCAACGTCCGCGACTCCTATCGGACCGTCCGCGGCCTGATCGCGCGGATCAACGCCTTCCTGCAGGAGAACATCACCGGCATGTCGACGGTGCAGCTGTTCCGGCGCGAGCGGCTGAACTATGCGCGATTCGACACCATCGATCGCGAGCACCGCGACGCCAACATCGACTCGATCTTCTACTACGCCGTGTTCTATCCGGCGATCGAAGTCGTCGCCACGCTGGCGACGGCGCTGATCATCTGGTACGGCGGCGGCAGCGTGCTGCACCAGACGCTGACGCTCGGGGCGCTCGTCGCCTTCGTCCAGTATTCGCAGCGCTTCTTCCGGCCGATCAGCGACATGTCGGAGAAGTTCAACGTCATGCAGTCGGCGATGGCTTCGTCTGAGCGCATCTTCAAGCTGCTCGACGAACCGGTGGCGATCGAATCACCCGCCAGGCCGGCGCGGCGGCCGGCGCCGGCGCTCGGACACATTCGCCTCGAGAACGTCTGGTTCGCCTATCAGGACGACGACTTCGTCCTCAAGGACGTCACCTTCGAGGTCCGCCCCGGCGAGCGCGTCGGGATCGTCGGCGCCACCGGCTCGGGGAAGACGACGCTCATCAACCTGCTGCTGCGGTTCTACGACGTCACGCGCGGCCGGATCACGATCGACGGCATCGACATCAAGACACTCGATCTCGCCGACGTCCGCGGGCTCTTCAGCCTGGTGCTGCAGGACGTGCACCTGTTTTCCGGGACCGTTGCCGACAACATCCGGCTCGGCAACCCGGCGATCGACGAGGGCCGGGTCACGGCCGCGGCGCGTGCGGTGCACGCCGAGCCGTTCATCCTGCGGCTGCCGGAGGGCTACGCCAGCGCCGTGGCCGAGCGCGGCTCGACGCTCTCGATGGGGCAGAAGCAGCTGCTGTCGTTCGCGCGCGCCCTGGCGTTCGATCCGCGCGTCCTGGTGCTCGACGAAGCGACGTCGAGCGTGGACACCGAGACCGAGTTGATCATCCGCGACGCGCTGCACGTTCTAATGGCGGAGCGGACGACGATCGCGATCGCGCACCGGCTCTCGACGATCCAGGACATGGACAAGATCCTCGTCCTGCACAAGGGCCAGCTGCGCGAGTCCGGCACCCACCAGGAGCTCCTGGCGCAGCGCGGGATCTACTTCAAGCTGTTCGAGCTGCAGTACAGGGACGGAAAGTTAGAAGGGAAAACTTCTAACGTCTAACTTCTGACTTCTAAGTTCTAACTTCCCGACGGCGGCACCGCCTGGGGTAACGGTCTGGCCGGGAGAACGTCTGGTGCAGGCCGCTTGAACAAGCGGTCGAGGAAGCTCGGCGTCGTCGCACGCGGGTTCCAGCCGAGGCGCAGGACGATGAGGTGGATCGGCTTGCGGCCGAACTGCAGCGCCTCGTTGCAGCTCCACATGTAGAGATCGAGCTGGCGTCCCTGCACCGCGGGCCCCGTGTCCATCACGGTGTAGATGCCGTTGTATTTCTGCGGCAACGAATCGATTTCGATCACCGATCCCACCGGCAGCAGCTCGGGATCGGCGGCGGCGACGCCGCTCTGGACCGCGACGCCCGATGCGGTGACCAGCCCTTTACAGTATGCGGTGGCGCTGAACGCGAGGCGCGATCCGGGAACCGGCAGCGCGGTCGCCTCGTGCAGCGTCGCCAGCCGCGCGACGTACTTCGAGTCGAGGGCGGTGACTTCGTAGAGCGACACGAAGCCGACCGCCGCAATCGTGGTGACGATTGTTTTCCGCCAGAATCGGCCCGAAATGATCATCGCTGATGGTGATGGATGATGTCATGAATGCGCCGCCGGCTTGTCACGAACGCGAGCGCTAACGGATACGCCACGGCGGCCATCACGATCGCGCCAAGAAGCGATCCAACGGTGTACGGCCAGAGCCACGGTTTCAAAATTGTGATCAGCTGATGCCAGAATTCGCCGTGAAAGACCGAAAGGGCGAACAGGCCGGCGAGCTCCGACTTGAAGCTCTCGGGCGGTGCGTGGCCGATGATCTTGGCGCCGATCATCGTCACGATTGCATAGTACGGCGCAATGATCCAC
The DNA here is from genome assembly GCA_025463215.1 of Acidobacteriota bacterium. GTDB lineage: Bacteria > Acidobacteriota > Vicinamibacteria > Vicinamibacterales > CAVVIG01 > CAVQFC01. The sequence goes on from JAOBWF010000121.1 coordinate 6,048, forward strand.
GGCAGGTTCGAGTACACGCCGAGCAGCGCCGCGACGCGATTGAGGTTGAAGAGAAACGCGACGATCACGGCGAGCAGCGTGTGGAAGCCGAGGAAGGGCGAGAACCCGAAGAACACGCCCATCGCGAACGCGGCGGCGGTGCGCTCAGGCGTGTCGGCGACGTGGAGCAGCGTGTCCAGCCAGCGCCGGATCAAACCTTTGGTCAGGTGAATCATCGGAAGTGGCTGAACCCGTGCGGCAGCGCGGCCGCGACCGTGCCGTCGGCGCCGCGCAGCGTGATGCCGCGTGCGGCGGTGCAGCGGCCGATGCGCG
>JAOBWF010000424.1 GCA_025463215.1 Acidobacteriota bacterium
GCTGCGCCACCGACGAGGCCATGGTTTCGGGGCTAGCGCCCGGCAGGCTGGCGGCGACCTGAATGGTCGGAAAATCCACCTGCGGCAACGGCGCGACCGGCAGTAGCGGATAGGCGACGAGGCCGACGAAAAGAATGCCCGCCATCATCAGCGAGGTGCCGATGGGATAGCGAATGAACGGTGCGGAAATGCCCTCGCTCATTCCTGCTTGACCTTGGGTTGGGCCGGATCAGAACTTGCAACCGCGGTGCTGACGAGGGTGCCGGGCTGCACCTTGTATTGACCTGATGTGATCACCTGCTGCCCCGGCGATAGGCCTTCATCGACCACCGAACGGCCGTCCATCGACTTCGTCACCTTGATCTTGCGAAGTTCGGCCTTGTTCTCCTGGTTGACGGAAAATGCGTAGAGACCGTCAGTGCCGTGCTGAACCGCATCGTCAGGCACCACGGTGGCATCCTTCAATGTGGTCACCAGCAGCCGCGTCGATACCGACTGGCCGGGCCACAGCGCATGGTTCTTGTTGTCGAACACGGCCTTGAGCCTGATGGTGCCGCTGGTGGTGTCGACCTGATTGTTGACCACCGCCAGCACGCCGTCGGACAGGGTCTTCTTGCCGTCCGTCGTCAGCGCAATCACTTTCAACGGCTGCGCCGATTGGGCTTCGTTGATGTAGGGCAGCTGCTCCTCGGGCGCGGTGAAAATGACCGCGATGGGTTCGATCTGCGCGATCGTGACTATTCCCGTCTGTGTGGATGCGTTGACGATATTGCCGACATCGACCAGGCGCAGGCCGGCGACGCCGGAGATCGGCGCCTTCACGGCGGTGTAGTCGACCTGGGTTTGCGCGTTGAAGATCGCCGCGTCGTCGGCCGCGAGCTGTGCGGTCAGTTGGGCTACGGTAGAACGCTGGGTGTCGGTTTGTTGCCGGGTCGCGAACTCGCCGAGCTTGGTGAAGCGCTGCAAATCGAGATTGGCGTTGGCGAGGCTGGCCTCGTCCTGCGCCTTCTTGGCCTTGGCCTGATCGAGGGCGGCCTGGTACGGCCGGGGGTCGATGTGGACCAGCAGGTCACCCTGGTTGACCAATTGTCCTTCCTTGAAGGCGATCTTGTCGATCTGGCCATCGATCCGGGTCCGCACCACGACGGTGTTGAAACCCTGTACGGTTCCGAGCCCGGTCAGGAATACCGGAAAATCGGCTTTTTCTACCGCGGCGGTTTTCACCGGAACGGCGACCCGGGTCGGCGCGGCCCGTTTTTGTGCGGTTTCTGCCTGCGAGGCATGATCGGCGCCGAACCGCTGCCAGCCGAAATACCCCGCCACGGCGAGCGCGGTGATCGTCAAAATCCAACGGAGGGTAACTGACCGGGTCATGGGGGCTCTTGTTCAAAAATAAGTCATGGGTCTTCACAACGGTTCCCAGGGGGCAGATATAATATGCGTGCACTTAATGCGTACACACACTATAACTTGAGAATACCTTAAATTTTGGAAAGCTTTCGGACGCCACGGCCCATGTCGCTCGACCTGAAGTCACTCGACCTGAAACGTCAGCTGATTGCGCAACTCGTCGAAAGTTCGCGCCTGCTGCGCAATTACATCGACAGCCGCGCCAAGGGCCGCGGCACCACGCGTGCGCAGTGGATTGTGCTGTTCCGATTGCGGCAGCAAGAAGGATTGTCACAGGTCGATCTCGCCGAGGTGCTGGACCTGCAGCCGATCTCGCTGGTGCGCCTGCTCGACCGGCTGGTCGAGCACGGCTTGCTGGAGCGCCGGCCCGACCCCCGGGATCGCCGGGCCAACAAGCTGTTTCTGACGCCGAGCGGCCGTCAGTTGGTCGATGATCTCGACAGCTTGCGCGATTCCATTGCAACCGATGTGCTGCGCGACATCCCCGCCGATGCGATCCAGACCAGTCTCACGACGCTGGTGGACATCAAGGATCGCATCAAGGGGTTCGGCGAGAGCGCGGGCGATATCGCGACCAAGTAATCGCGCAAGTCGGAATCCATTCGCCATTCCGAGTGACCAGGCTTCATCAGATATAATCGTTCTAAATCGACCCGCAGGCTGCGTCGTTGTAACCGCGCGCCATGTCGTTCATATCACGCCGGGCATGATCGCCGTGACCGAGAGGTCGCGATGGCGCAACCTCCCGGAGTGCATGATGGATGAATTGAACGGACGCATGATCGCCTGCCAGATCCTGATCACGGGCCTGATTGCGCGCGTCGCCAACAACTCGCCCGATCCGTTGCGGTTTCTCACCGACTTTCGCGACGAGATCAAAGCGGTGGTGAAAGGCATCAACATCGCGGGCATGGACAACAGCGATCGCGTGCGATTGACGGCGCAGCAAACCGTCGACGAGTTGTTTTCGCTGATGAAGCCGCCGAGCGCCGATTGATCAACTCAGTACGCCACGAAATCAGGAAAGGCCTGATTTACAGGCATTTCCTTGCTCCAGTTTAGAACGCTTCAAAGATATTTTTAGAACCATTTCAAACTGGAAATTTAGAATCGATGTGAACTCGACCGATTCAATCGCGCTGTGGCCGTAATCGCATTGACCTCAAAATTTTCGCTCGATACCAAACCTTCGGGACAGTTCGCCGCATGCCGAAGAGGATGTGCACGAACTGAATTCAAGTCAGGGGCGTGGGATGAGCAAGGCAAAAGCACCGAGGTCGTTGCGTTCGATCGCAACCATCAACTCGGTCGGCATAAAAATTGAAAACCATTCCGGCAAGAGCGTTTCGGCGGTCGCCGGTCTGATTGCGGTCGCCTCGTTTTCCGGCGCCGAAGCGCAGCAGTCCAACCTCCCGCCGGTGAACGTCGATGCCCCGGTCGCTCGCCCGCGTCCCGCTGCGTCCAGGCCGTCGCCCGATGCGCTCCGCGCGCGGACGGCGCTGCGGCGCGCCGCGCGGCGATCGCAACCGGCGCAGGTCGCCGCGGTGCCGTTTCCCAACGCCGGTGGCCTCAGCGCCGACCGCAACCCCTATGCCGATCCGGCGGCGCCCTACAAGGTCGACCGCCTGCAGGCATCGGGCAAATTCCCCGAGCCGCTGTTGAACACGCCGAAGACCGTCACGGTTCTGAGCAAGGAAATCCTGGCCGACAAGAACGCCACCACGCTGAAGCAGGCGGTGCTCAGCACCGCGGGCGTCACGCTCGGTACCGGGGAGGGCGGCAACGCCTTCGGCGACCGTTTCTTCATTCGCGGCTTCGATGCCCGCAACGACGTCTTCCTCGACGGCATGCGCGACGCCGGCGTCAGCGTCCGCGAAAACTTCTTCACCGAGCAGGTCGAGATCCTGCGCGGCCCCGGCTCGTCGTTTGCCGGCCGCGGCACCACCGGCGGCGCGATCAATATCGTGACCAAGCAGGCCTCGACCGAAAAAAGCTTCTACAACATGGATACGACATTCGCGACCGATCACACCAAGCGTGTGGTGCTCGACGTCAACCAGGTGATCAGCCCGACGCTGGCGGTGCGCGCCGGCGGGCTGTTCCAGGACGCCGGTGTTGCCGGACGCGACTATATCAAGGACGATCGTGACGGCGGCTTCGTCACCGCGAAGTGGACGCCGCTCGACACCGTGAAGCTGAGCGCAACCTACATCCACACCAATC
>JAOBWF010000421.1 GCA_025463215.1 Acidobacteriota bacterium
ACGATTCACTGATCGGCATCAAATCGACCGCGCTGCTGTTTGGCGAACGCACACCGGCGATGCTGACGAAATTCTACGTCGCAGCCGTCGTGCTGATCGGCGCCGCCGGATTTATGGCGGGCGGCGGTTTCATCTTCGTGCTCGGCCTGATCGCCTTCGCCGTGCATCTCGGCTGGCAGATCCTGCGCATCGACATCGACGATCCGGCCTACTGCCTGGTGCTGTTCAAATCCAACCGCGACGCCGGGCTGATCCTGTTCGCGGCGATGCTGCTGGAGGCGGCTGTTTAAGCAGCGGATTTCGTCCCAAGCGGCCGGATGACCATAAAAGGCCGGGAATTTCAGCAAAAATTCAGAATGTAATAGCGGCGGATCAGCACACACGGGTACCAACGCGAAATACAACCCGCTATAATTGCCGAAAATGCCGCCGCCAGCATAAGGCGCCGGACGGGTGGTGGGCTGTGAAGTCATTATTTTTCATTGATTGTAACGGGACGACGCGGCGAGTCCGGCGTGTGTCCACAGCGGCGCTATCGGTCGCCTGCGCCCTGCTATTTGTGACGCTGACCGGGGCGCAAGCGCAGACGCAGATCAACGTCACATCGTCGGCGGACTTCGCCAACGCTATCAACACGATCAACGCCAACCCAGGCACCGACTACCAACTCAATATCACCGGCACGATCACGATGGCGACGGCGGTGGATCCGATCGTCAGCAACGCTAACATCACTGTCGTCGGCGCGACGCCGACGGCGACGGTCAGCGGCGACGGCCTATATCGGCCGTTTTTCGTGTCGACCGGCAACGTTTCGTTCTCGAACCTCACCATCATCAACGGCGCGGCCAAAGGCGGCAATGGCGCGGGCGGCGCCGGCGGCGGTCTTGGCGCCGGTGCTGCGATCTTCGTCGACAGCGCCGCTCGCGTGCGGATTTCCAACGTCAATTTCCTCGGCAACACCGCAACCGGCGGCACGGGCGGGGCTAACGGCATCACTGCGGGCGGTGCCGGCGGGGGCGGCGGCCTTGGTGGAAACGGCGGCAGCGGGGCCGGGCTTGGCGGCATCGGTGGCGGTGGCGGCGGTGGCTTCCAGGGCAACGGCGGTTCCAGTTCTATCGACGCGGGCGGAGCCGGCGGCGGTGGTCGCAAAGGCAATGGCGGCGACTCGACCACCGTCGACGGTGGTGGCGGCGGTGGACATATCAGCAACGGCGGCAGCAGCAGTAGCGGCGGAACCGGTGCCGACGGTGTCGGCGGCAATGGCGGCATCGCTAATAACGGTGGCGACGGCAGCACCAATGGCGGCGGCGGCGGCAGTTCGGCCGGCGCCAATGGCGGAGCCGGTGGAAAGTTTGGTGGCGGCGGCGGCGCTGGCCTCGGCGGCAATGCCGGCACCGGCGGCGATTTCGGCGGCGGTGGCGGTTCATTGGTCGGAACTGGCGGGACCGGAGGTTTCGCTGGTGGCGGCGGTGCCGGTTATTTCCAAGGCGGCAACGGCGGCTTTGGTGCCGGCGGCGGCGGCGCGGTCAACGATGGGGTGGGCGGCGTCGGGGGTGCCAGCGCTTTTGGCGGCGGCAACGGCGGCACCGCCATAGGCCTTTCCGACCTGGGCGGTGGCGGCGGCGGCGCCGGCTTCGGCGGCGCTGTGTTCGTACGCCAGGGTGGTCAGATCACCATCGTCAATGATGCGACTTTCTCGGCCAACACGGCGACAGGCGGCGGCTCTAACGGCGACGGCGTGTCCGGCAGCGCGGACGGCAACGACCTGTTCCTGATGGGCGGCACGACGACAACGTTCGACATCGGCACAGGCCGGTCGCTGACGTTTGCCCAGCCGGTCGGCAACGACGACGGAACTGGAACAGGCGCGTTTATCGTCAAAAGCGGCGGCGGTACGCTGACCCTGAACAACGCCAATCCTTACATCGGCGGTACGACGATTTCCGCAGGCGTTGTCGAAGCGGCGCATGCGACTGCTGGTTCAATCGACGCTCTCGGCACCGGCGCAGTCACGATCGATGGTGGGACGTTACGAACGACTGTTACGGGATCATTGTCGAACGATCTCAACTTTACGGCAGGTCAAACGAGCACGTTGTCGGCGTCGGCCGGAACGACCGTCACCTTAACCGGAGGGGTCAGTGCCGATACATCTTCAATAATAACTTTCGGCGCGGCTGGCGACACCGGCACCGTGATATTCGACGGAACGGCCCTCTCCATCGATCCTAGCGCAAGACTCGTTGTCGCCGCCGGCACGCTGCGCGCGGGCCCCACTGCTTTTGCCCTCAGTCAGCTCGCGGGCCAGGCTTCCACCACCGTCAACGCCAACGCGACGCTGGATTTGGCGGATCAAAATGTGCTGGTTCGCAATCTGACCGGCGCCGGTTTCGTTACGACCGGTTCAAGCCCGGCGACAGTCTTGGGCTTGCTTCCCGACGGCGGCACGACGCAGGAATTCTCCGGCGTGATCAGTGGCGCAGGACAGGTCCAGATCGCTACGATTGTCGGCCCTCCCACCGCTACCGTGATCTTTTCCGGCAACAATACCTACACGGGCGGCACGTTTGTCTGCGACTGTATAACCCTACAGATCGGAAACGGCGGCACGTCCGGCTCGATCGTCGGCGACATTACTAATGGCGGCACCGTCGCGTTCAATCGTTCGGACACCTACACCTTCGATGGTGCCATTATTGACGATTTCGGCGGCAAGGTCCGGCAGATCGGCACCGGCACGACGGTGCTCACGAATGACAACACTTATACCGGCGGCACCACCGTGACCGCCGGCGCATTGGTGATCGGCAATGGCGGTACCACCGGCTCTATCCGGGGCAA
>JAOBWF010000159.1 GCA_025463215.1 Acidobacteriota bacterium
GTCGGCATCCAGATCCCGAACGCGACGCGCGAGCCGATCTCGCTGCGCGAGCTGCTCGAGTCGGAGGCCTACCGCCGCTCGACCTCCAAGCTGACGATCGCGCTCGGCAAGACGATTCACGGCGAGCCGTACATGGCCGACCTCGCGTCGATGCCGCATCTGCTGATTGCGGGATCGACCGGCGCCGGCAAGTCGGTGAGCATGAACGGCATGCTGACCAGCATCCTCTACCGCGCCTCGCCCGACGATGTGCGGATGATCATGATCGATCCGAAGCGGCTCGAGCTCGGGATGTACGAAGAGATCCCGCACTTGATGACGCCGGTTGTGGTCGATCCGAAGCAGGCGGCCAACGCCCTGCGCTGGGCGGTGCGCGAGATGGAAGAGCGCTACAAGACGCTCGCCGCCGTCGGCGTCCGCAACATCGAGCAGTACAACCGCAACATCCGCGCCGCGCTCGCCGAGGGGCAGACGCCGGAAGACGGCAAGGAGATGAAGACGCTCCCCTTCATCGTCGTCGTCATCGACGAGCTCGCCGACCTGATGATGGTGGCGAGCAGTGAGGTCGAGGAATCGATTGCCCGCCTGGCGCAGATGGCGCGCGCGGTCGGCATCCACCTGATCCTCGCGACCCAGCGGCCGTCGGTCGACGTCATCACCGGGCTGATCAAGGCCAACCTGCCGGCACGCATCGCGTTCCGCGTCGCCTCGAAGATCGACTCGCGCACCATTCTCGACGGCAACGGCGCCGAGCAGCTGCTCGGCAAGGGGGACATGCTGTTCCTGCCGCCCGCCTCGTCGCGCTTCATCCGCGTCCACGCGCCCTACATCTCGGAGCAGGAGAGCGCGCGGCTCGCCAGCTTCCTGCGCAAGCAGGGCAAGCCGGTGTACGACACCTCGATCACCGCCGAGGAGAAGTCGAGCCTTGACGGGATCGAGATGGAGAAGGACGACCTCTACGACGAAGCGGCGCGCATCGTCGTCACCAGCGGGCAGGCGTCGATTTCATATCTGCAGCGGAAGCTGCGCATCGGCTTCAGCCGGGCGGCGCGGCTCGTCGACATGATGGAGATGGAAGGCATCGTCTCGCCGCCCGACGCCGGAAAGGCGCGCGAGGTGCTCGTCGACAAGGGCTATTTCGAAGAGGTCGACGCACAGCTGCGCTAAGGCGGGTCACCATGTTGAAAGACACACACCGTCGTTTTACCGCGGAGATCGCCAGGCACGCAGAAACGATCCTCTTGCTCTGCGCGCTCGGCGTGCTCGCCGGTTGCTTCCCGGTCGCCGCCGCGGCGGCGCCGCCGGTGCGGTCGATGTACAACGACGCGCTCGCGCGCGAACAGGCGCTGCGCGTGGCGCTCAAGAACCCCGCCGTGCCGCCGGCGGTGATCAACGAAATCCGCACCACCGTCGCAGCCTACGAGGCGGTCGTGCGCCACTACCCCGCCAGCAGCTACAGCGACAACGCGCTGTGGCAGGCGGGGCGGCTGTCGCTCGACGCGTTTGCGCGATTCGGCCAGGCGCCGGACCGGGACACCGGCATCCGCATTCTGCGCAAGCTCGCGGCGACCTATCCGTCCAGCAGGCTGGCAAAGCAGGCGGCGGTACAGCTGACGCGGCTCGACGCGACGCGCGACGGCCCCGCCGCGGACGTCGTGACCGAATCCCGCGCCGCGCTCACCGCGCCGGCGCCGCCCACCGCGGCGCCTCGCAGCGGACCGCTCGCGACCATCAAGGAGATCCGACGCGTGGTGCTGCCCGATGCGGTGCGCATCACTATCGAGCTCGACTCCGAGGTGCCCTTCCATGACGAGCGTATCCAGGATCCCGCGCGCGTCTTCGTCGACCTGCCCGGGACCCGCGCGGTGCAGCCGCTGATTGATCGCACGCTGCGGTTCGAAGGCGATGCCGACATCGTGCGGCAGGTACGGGTCGGGCGCCACCCGAACAACACGACGCGGGTGGTGCTCGACGCCGCCGGCATGACGAGCTACAGCGTCTACCCGCTCTACAGCCCATATCGTCTGGTGATCGACTGCGTGCGCGTGCCGGCGGCGGTCGCGGCAGCGACGATGACGGACAAGGTGCTCGCGCGGGTGCCTCCCGCAGCCGCGCCGGCGTTCCGCCAAAGCGCCGACACCGCGGCGGCCGGCGGCAGCGCACCCGTCCTGCTTCTTCCCGCGCGGACGATGACCAACCCGTGGCTGCGGCGGCTGCCCGGGCTGACGCCGAAGGCGGCGACGATCATCGCCCTGGCGCGCCAGGGCACCGACAGCGCGATCGCGGCGGTGGCGCGGGACGCCGACACGCCGGCACCGGTATCAAACGCGGCACGCGGCGACCGCGCGCCGGAGCCGCCGCCTGTCGCCGCCGCGCCGGCGCACAACACGACCGGCGGATTGTCGATGGCGCGGCAGCTCGGTCTCGGCGTGTCGCGGATCGTGATCGATCCCGGCCACGGCGGCCACGATCCCGGCGCCAAAGGCAAGGGGGTCACCGAGGCGGAAATCGTGCTCGACGTCGCACTCCGGCTGGAGAAGCTGCTGCAGAAGGTGCCCGGGGTCGAGGTGATCCTCACCCGCCGCACCGACGACTTCATCCAGCTGCCCGAGCGCACGGCGATCGCCAATCGCGAGGGTGCGGATCTGTTTCTCTCGATTCACGCCAACGCGAGCGTCAACAGTCAGGCGCACGGGATCGAGACCTACTTCCTGAACTTCGCGAACAACCAGAGCGCGGCGGCGGTCGCGGCGCGCGAAAATGCCGCGTCGACGCAGTCGATGGGCGGGCTCCCCGACTTCGTCAAGGCGATCGCCTTGAACAACAAGCTCGACGAATCGCGCGATTTCGCGCTCCACGTCCAGCGCTCGATGGTCGAGCGGCAGAAGAGCGCGAACAAGCTGCTGAAGGATCTCGGCGTCAAGCAGGCGCCGTTCGTCGTCCTCATCGGCGCCAACATGCCGAGCGTGCTCGCCGAGATGGGATTCGTGACCAACGTGCAGGAAGGCAAGCTGCTGAAGGCGAACGCGTACCGCGAGAAAATCGCCGAGTCGTTATTCGCCGCAATCCGCAAGTACCAGACGTCGCTGAAGAACGTCTCGACCGTCGCCCATCAGTAGACGATGGCGGGAGGGGACGAAGGAACGATTCAACCCCTCCGCTACCGAAGCTCCCTCGATCGTACCCAGAACATCACGCCGGCCAGGGCGACCCCGAGCAGCACCGCGGCGACCACGATGACGCCGGTCAGCCCGAGCGAGCCGAGCAGGACGTCGGCAAGGCCGGAGAGCTCGCTCTTCGGCGGATCCTGTGGGATGCGGACGATGATCGGCTTATCCGGTTGCCCCAGAGAAAGGGCTGAGGCCTGAAGCCCGAGGACTGACGCGAGGGCTGCCACGCCGAATGCGCGCATGCCTAAGCGCCGCTGCGCCGCGCGGCGCGATCCGCTAGCCTTGGGCATCGAAGCGCTCGAACGCGAGGTTCGCGAGCGTGCGCACCGCGACGCCGCTCGGGCCTTTCGGCAGGAACGGCTTCGCCTCGTCTGCCCACGCCGTGCCGGCGATATCGAGATGGGCCCACGGTAGGTCCCCCGCAAACTCCTTCAGGAACATCGCGGCAGTGATCGATCCGGCGGCGCGGCCGCCGGTGTTCATCAGATCGGCGATGTCGCTCCTGATCTGATCCTTGTATTCGTCGAACAACGGCAGCGGCCACGCCCGATCGCCGGCGCGGTTCGCGACCGCGCGCACGCGCTCGACCCAGCTGTCCGGCGCACCGAAGATGCCGCTCGTCACCTTGCCCAGTGCGACGACGACGGCGCCGGTGAGCGTCGCGACGTCGACGAGGTGCGTCGCGCCGAGCTGCCGCGCATACCAGAGGCCGTCGCCGAGAATCAGCCGCCCTTCCGCGTCGGTGTTGATCACCTCGACGGTCTTGCCCGAGGCGCTGGTCAGCACGTCCCCCGGCCGGATCGCCTTGCCGCCCGGCATGTTCTCAGCGGTCGGGACGATGCCGATGACGCGCATGGGCGCCTTGAGCAGTGCGATTGCCCGCATCGCGCAGGCGACGGCGGCGCCGCCGGCCATGTCGTCCTTCATCTGCTCCATCTTCTCGGCCGGCTTGATCGAAATGCCGCCGGTGTCGAACGTGATGCCCTTGCCGACGAGGCCGAGCACCGGGGTCGCCGGCGCGCCCGGCGGATCGTAGCGGAACACCATGACGCGCGGCGGCTCGGCGCTGCCGCGCCCGACGCCGAGCAGCAGCCCCATGCCGAGCGCCTCGATCTGCGTCTCGTCGAGGATCTCCGTCTTGACGCCCGCTTCGCTCGCGAGTGCGGTCGCGCGCCGCGCGAACTCGCGCGGCGGCAGGACGTTGCCCGGTTCGTTGGAGAGCTCGCGCGCCAGGTTGCTGCACTCGCCGAGGATCCGCCCGCGCGCGACGGCGAGCTGCGCCTGGACAGCGGCGCCGTCGGCCGCGTCCGACGCGACCACCGTCCACACCGGCGACGCTGCGGGCGGCGGATCGTCGGTCTTGTAGGTGCCGCCGTAGAATTCGGCGAGCGTCAGCCCTTCGGCGACAGCCTGCGCCAGATCCGCCGCCGCCGCGCTGCCGCGGACGACGAAGGCCGCGCGTGCGACCGAACGCTGACGGGCCGCCAGACCGGCGGCCGAGGCGAGCTTGCGAACCAGATCGGTGCCCCGTTCCGCGCTGCCGCCGCCGATGATCATCACCCGGCGCGTCCGCCATGTCTTGTCGGCGATCGTCGCGAAGCTCAGCTCGTACGGCTTCGCCTGAAACTCCTTGGTCGCCAGCGCGCGGCCGAGGTCTCCGCCGGTGGCGGCGTCCAGATCGGCGATGGCGGCGGTCCCCTCACCCTGGAACAGCGGCACGATGAGCAGATCGGCGTCGATCGCGGACCACGGTCCGCCCGCACAGGTCATCGGGGTCGAAGCGGAGACTGGGCACATCCGCTCATTATCCCTGATGACGCTTGCTGGGTGTCGGTCCGGCGCAGTACAATTTGCACACAGTTCCTGTCGGGGCGAGGGTCAAGAATCATGGCGTACCTGCGGCGCACAGCGTGGGCCGGCGCGGCGTCTCTCCTCATGGCGGCGACGCTCGCCACCAGCCTCTCCGCTCAGAAAAACAAAGACAAAGATCAAAAGGACTCGGCCGATCCGAAGCCCAAGATTTCGCTGAAGGCGCAACCCGTGATTGCGATGGCGCCCGCGCGCGTCGTGCTGACCGCGGAGCTCACCGGCGGCGCCAACGACTACGAGGAGTTCTACTGCACCGCCGTCGAATGGGAATGGGGCGACGGCACCAAGTCCGAATCGGCCAGCGACTGCGCGCCGTACGAAGCGGGCAAGTCGGAGATCAAGCGCCGCTTCACCGTCGAGCACGTCTTCCGCACCGGCGTCTATCGCGTGATGTTTCACTTGAAACGCCGCGACAAGATGGTCGGCAACGCCACCGTCCAGATCCAGGTCCGGCCTGGTCTGCGCGACGGGCTCTAAGTACGCGGCCAGAAGAAACCGCGGAGGGACCTGGCGAAGGGCGGGCCTCGTCGCGCCGAAGCGTGATCGCGCGAAGGCGGGACGCCGCAATCCCACATCCGAACACCCTCGCGGCCGGTAACGCCCTGTCACTCGCTTTCACGGGCAAATCACGACCACCGCACTGTCCCGTTCTGGCATGAGGTTCGCCTATCGAGCGGCGTGCCCCTGCGAACCTGGATCGTGCGCACGCTGCTCGGGGCCATGATTCTGTGCACCGCGCTCGTCGCCGTCGGCCTGACGGCGCCGGCCGAGGGCCCGTTCACCATCGCCGTGCAGCCGGTGTTCATGCGGCTCGACGCCGCGGCGATCGCAGAGTCGCGCGCCCACGCGCTCGCGCTCGAAGTCAACGTCACGTTCGGCACGCTCCATTTCCATTTCACGTGGTCGGCGATTCCGTTGACGCCGGCGACAACCAAACCGGCCGGGACACTGCTCTAATCCGTCATGGACGACCTGTTTCAGGACATCCGCTACGCACTTCGGCTCTGCCTGCGCACGCCGGGGTTCACGGCGGTCGCCGTGCTGGCGCTCGCGATCGGCATTGGCGCCAACACCGCGATCTTCACGATCGTCAACGCCGTGCTGCTGGACCCGCTGCCGTTCCGCGATCCGTCGCGTCTGGTCGTACTGTGGGAAACGAATGCGCGGCGCCCCGGCCGGCCGAACGTACTCGGGCCGGCGAACGTCATTCGCTGGCGCGAGCGCGCCACCGTGTTCGAGCGGATCGCGCCGTTCTACGACTATCGCGCCAACCTCACCGGCGCCGGCGCGCCCGAACAGATCGTCGGCATGGACGTCACGCCGGACTTCTTCCCGACGCTCGGCGTCTCGGCCGCGCTCGGACGCGCGTTCGCCGAGGACGAGGGGCCCGAGGGGCGCGATGCGCTCGTCGTCCTCAGCGACGGATTGTGGCGGCGCCGTTTCGCCGGCGACCCTTCGGTGGTCGGCCGGACGATCGCGATCGACAGCCGCAGCGTCACCGTGATCGGCGTGATGCCGCCCGACATGCGGCTGTTCCTGCGGCATGGAACGCTGGCGGCCAAACCCGCGGACGTGTGGATGCCGTTCGCGTTCACCGAGGCGCAGCGCAACCCGCGCGGACGCTACATGAGCGCGATTGCACGACTGAAGCCGGACGTCACCGCGCCCGCGGCGCAGGCGCAGATGGACACGATCGCCGCCGGCCTGGCGCGGGAATTTCCGCAGTTCGACACCGGATGGAGCACCCTGATCGTGCCGCTGCACCGCGAGCTGTCGGGCGACCTGCGGCCGGCGCTGCTCGTGTTGACCGGCGCGGTCGCCTTCGTGCTGCTGATCGCGTGCGCCAATGTCGCCAACCTGCTGCTGGCGCGCGGCGCGACGCGGCAGCGTGAGATCGCGATCCGCAGCGCACTTGGCGCCGGACGCAGCCGCGTCATCCGCCAGCTGCTGACCGAGAGCGTCGTGCTCTGCGCGCTCGGCGGCGGGCTGGGCCTCCTCGTCGCGCAGTGGGGCCTCGAGCTGCTGCTGGCGATCCGCCCGGCGAGCCTCGCCGATCTCGGGTCGGTTCATCTCAGCTACCCGGTGCTGGCCTTCACCGCGGCGGTGTCGCTCGCGACGGCGATCGTCTGCGGCTTCGCGCCGGCGTTCGAGGGCTCGCGCACCAGCGTGCAGGACGCGCTCAAGGACGGCGCGCGCCAGATTGGCGCCAGCGTCCGGCATCGCCGCATCCGCCAGGCCTTCGTCGTCGGCGAAATCGCGCTCGCGGTCGTCCTCCTCGTCGGCGCCGGCCTGATGATCCGCAGCTTCGGCACGCTGCACGGCGTCAACCCCGGCTTCGATGCACGCGATGTCCTGACCGCCCGCGTCACCGTGCCGACCCGCCGCTATCCCGACGAAGCGAAGCGGATCGCGTTCTTCTCGGCGCTTGTCGCCCGGCTCGCGGCGTTGCCGGGGATCGAAAGCGCCGGCGCGGTCAGCTTTCTGCCGCTCGCCGGCGCAGGCGCCGGCACCGGCTTCACCATCGTCGGCGAGCCGGCACCGCGGCCAGGCGAGGGTCCCACCACCGACGTCAGCGTCTGCGACAACGGCTATTTCCACGCGTTGAAGGTGCCCGTCTTGCGCGGCCGCGAATTCTCCAGCCGCGAGCTGCGGCAGAGGTCGAACGTCGTCATCATCAACGAGGCGCTGGCGAAACGCTACTTCCCGAACGAGAATCCGCTCGGCAAGCGCCTGGTCATCGCGATGACCGATCCGAACGTGCCGACCGAAATAATCGGCGTCGTCGGCAGCGTGAAGTTTGCCGATCTCGCCACCGAGGCGCGGCCGACGACCTATTGGCCGCATCCGCAGCTGCCGTACAGCGCGATGACGCTCACATTGAGGACCGCCGGCGACCCCACCGCGTTCGCGCCGCTGGTCGAACGCGAGGTCCGCGCCATCGATCCGGATCAGCCGATCGCGGACGTGCGCACCATGGATCAGTGGGTCAGCCGCACGCTGTCGCAGCCCAGATTCAGCTCGACGCTGTTGACGACCTTCGCCGGACTGGCGCTCGCATTGGCGGCAATCGGGATCTACGGGGTGATGTCGTACTCCGTGAACCAGCGAACGTCGGAGATCGGCATCCGGCTCGCGCTCGGCGCCGAGGCGCGCGACATTCTCGGCATGGTCGTCGGCAACGCCGTCACACTGGCCGCGATCGGCCTGACGATCGGCGTGGTGCTGGCGCTCGTCCTCAGCCGCACGATGACGAGCCTGCTCTACGAGACCGCCGGCACCGATCCGATGACCTTCGCGCTGGTAGTCGCCGTGCTGGGGGGCGTCGCGATCGCGGCCGGCTATTTCCCCGCGCGGCGGGCGTCGCGCATTCCCCCGGTCGAAGCGCTGCGAGCGCAATGATCGACCGCCTGGTCCAGGACCTGCGGTACGCGGCGCGCACCTTGCGGCGGGCGCCGGGGTTCCTGGTGCTCACGGTCCTGACGATGGCGATCGGCGTCGGCGCCAACGCCGCGATCTTCAGCATCGTCAACGCCGTGCTGCTGCGGCCGCTGCCGTTCGCGCGCCCGAACGAGCTCGTGCTGGTCACCGACTCGGATCGCCGCACCCGGCAGAGCAACGGCGACACCTCGCCGGCGAACTTTCTCGACTGGCGGACACGGCAACACAGCTTCACGGCGCTGGCGGCGTTTCGCCAGGCGACGTTTGCGCTTTCCGGCGGCGACCGGCCGGAGAGCGTGCTCGGCGCGATCGTGAACGCGAATTTCTTCGCGCTGCTGGGCGTGACGCCGGCGCTCGGCCGGACCCTGCTGAGCGGAGACGAAGGTCCGGGGGCGCCGCGCGTCGCGCTGATTAGCGACGGCCTGTGGCGGCAACGCTTCGGCGGACGCCACGACGTCATCGGGCAATCCGTCCGTATCAACGACGAGCCGCATACGATCGTCGGCGTCATGCCGGCGGGGATTGATTATCCCGACCGCTCCCGCGCCTGGGTCGCGCCGCATTGGCGCGTGCCCGACGACCCGCTGGCGACTGGCGCAGACCCGGTGACGCAGCGCAGCCATGGCTACTTCTCTGTTGTCGCGCGGCTCAAGCGCGATCAGACGATCGAGCAGGCGCAGGCCGACATGGACGCGGTCGCGCTGGCCATCGAGCACGAGCTGCCCGTCACGAATCTGAACGTGGGCGTTGCGCTGACGCCGCTGCGCAGCGATCTGGTGTCGGACGTGAGGCAGACGGTGTTGCTGCTGTTCGCCGCGGTCGGCGTGTTGCTTCTGATCGCGACCGCGAACGTGTCCGGCCTGTTGCTGGCGCGGGCGACGGCGCGGCAGCAGGAGATGGCGGTCCGCATCGCGCTCGGCGCTGGCAAGGGCCGCATCGTCACGCAGCTGCTCACGGAGAGCCTCGTGCTTGCGGTGATCGGCGGCACCGCCGGCGTGCTGCTGGCGATGTGGCTCGTCGGTCCCCTGGTCGCGCTGAGCCCGGCAGATCTTGGGGTCGCCGGGACGGTTGTCGTCGATCGCAGCGTACTGCTCTTCGGCCTCGCAATCTCCACCGTCGCGGGCGTGCTCTTCGGGCTGGCGCCGGCGCATCAGCTGACCCGACTGAATGTTCACAACGATCTGAAGCAGGGGGCGCGCGGCGGCACCATCGCGGGTCAACGGCGCGTGCGCGCCGTGCTCGTCGCCGGCGAGATCGCGCTGTCGCTCGTGCTCCTCGTGTTCGCCGGGTTGACGGTGCGCAGCTTCATCAGCTTGCAGCACGAGCCGGCCGGCTTCAACCCGGACCACGTGCTCACGTTCGGCGTCAGCCTGCCGGCGGCACGCTATCCGACGCCGGGGCAGAAGGCGGGGTTCTGGCAGCGCGCGCTCGACGAGCTGCGGCGGGTGCCTGGGGTCGAAATCGCCGCCGCCACCAGCCGGCTGCCGCTCCTGCCCGGCAACAGCACGCGCGGGTTGACCATCAAGCATCTGCCGCCGAATGCGCAGGCCACGGCGCACTACCGCACCGTGACACCGCGGTATTTCGAGGCGATGCGCATCCCGCTGACGCAGGGACGCGCGTTCGAGGAGGCGGATCGCGAAGGGCGGCCGCAGGTGGCGATCATCAGCGCGTCGGCGGCGCAGCGCTACTGGCCGAACCGCAATCCGATCGGGGAGCGCTTCTCGATCGATGCACCGGAGATCATCATCGTCGGCGTCGTCGCCGACATCCATGCCGCCGCACTCGACAAGCCGCCGCAGCCGACCGTCTACGTGCCGTATCGCCAGGATCCGTGGCCCTCGATGGTATTCGCGCTGCGCACCAGCGCGCCGCCGGCGATGCTGACGACAGCGGTGCGCGATGCGATCTGGCACATCGACAAGGATCAGCCGGTCGGCGCGGTGCGGACGATGGATCAGCAGTTGTCGAACTCGTTGACCCGGCGGCGGTTCAGCGTCACTCTGCTCACCGCGTTTGGCGTCGTCGCCGTATCGCTCGCGGCGATCGGACTTTATGGCGTGCTGGCGTTCATCGTCGCGCAGCGACGGCGGGAAATCGGCGTCCGCATGGCCCTCGGCGCTCGGCCCGGCGACGTGATCGCCGACGTCATGGGCCTCGGTCTGCGGCTGGCGGGTATCGGCGTCGCCGTTGGCCTCGCGCTCGCGCTGGCCGCGTCCCGTCTCCTGAGCTCGATGCTGTTCGGCACGAGTCCGACCGACGCCTTGACGTTCGCCGCGGTCGCCACGCTGCTCGTCGCCATCGCCGTCGCGGCCAGCCTGGTCCCGGCGATGCGCGCGAGCCGCGTCGATCCATTGATCGCGCTCCGGGATGAATAAGAGGGAGATCTCGATGTTCTCGTTCTCGGGATTATTCGGAACGCGAACATCAAGATCCGACCCCCGGATCCTGAAACTTCCCGTCCGTGAACCGGAACAGCCGGATCTCCGGCGGCTCGGACTGGAGGCTGACGATCGCGTAGAGATGCCCTGGATAGCTGAATTCGTCGACGTCCCGGGCCGACGGCTCCGGCGCGGACGCAGGGTGCGAGTGGTAGAAGCCGACGACCTCGAGCCCCCGCAGGCGGGCGGCCCGGATCGCGGCGAAGTGATCGAGCGGATCGATCAGAAATCGCCGGGTCGTCTCGTCGGCGGCGTTCCGCGTCCTGACCGCGTCGATGATCGCGCCGGGGCGGCCGAGCAGCACCCCGCAGCATTCAGCCGGCGCCGCCTCGCGGGCGTGCGCAATGAGCGCTTCGCGCGCGCGGATTTCGAGCTCCACACTCAGAATTCGAGATTCTCGACGGCCATCGCGATGCCCATTCCGCCGCCGATGCATAACGACGCGACCCCGTGGCGCAGCTTCCGGGCCCGGAGCGCATAGATGAGTGTGGTCAGCACCCGCGCCCCGCTGGCGCCGATAGGATGACCGAGCGCAATCGCTCCGCCGTTGACGTTGACCTTCGCCGCGTCGAGCCCCAGCTCGCGCGCGACCGCCACCGACTGCGCGGCGAACGCTTCGTTCAGATCGAACAGTTCGATGTCGTCGATCTTCAGTCCGGCACGGTCGAGCACCTTGCGTACGGCCGGCACCGGGCCGATGCCCATGATTTTCGGATCCACCCCCGTCGAGACGTACGAGAGGATCCGCGCGAGCGGCTTCCTGCCGAGCGACTCCGCCTTCTTCATGGTCGCGACGACCATCGCCGCGGCCCCGTCGTTGATCCCCGAGGCATTGCCGGCGGTCACCGTGCCGTCGTTCTTGAACGCGGCCTTCAAGGCGGCAAGCTTCGCGGCCGTCGTCGCTCGCGGGTACTCGTCCGTGTCGAAGATGACGGGATCGCCTTTTCGCTGCGGGACCGATACCGGAACAATTTCGTCCTTGAACCGCCCGTCCGCGATCGCCCGGGCGGCGCGCGCCTGGCTCTCCGCCGCGAAGGCGTCCTGATCCAGACGCGACACGTTGTAGCGCGATGCGACCTCCTCCGCGGTAATGCCCATGTGCGTCAGGCCGATCGCGCAGGTCAGCCCTTCGTGCAGCATCGAGTCGATCGCCTCGCCATTGCCCATCCGGTAGCCCCAGCGCGCGCCCTTCAGCAGATACGGCGCGTTCGACATCGACTCGGTGCCGCCGGCGACCATCGCGTCGACATAGCCGACGCGGATCGCTTCGACCGCGTGCACGACCGCCTGCATCCCGGAGCCGCAGACGCGGTTCACGGTTTCGCCAGGCACCTCGACCGGCAGCCCCGCCTTGAGGCCCGCCTGCCGCGCGACGTTCATCCCGTTGCCCGCCTGCAGCACGCAGCCCATCACCGCGTCGCCGATGTCCGCCGGCGGGACACCCGAGCGCGCGATCGCTTCACGAATGACGATGGCACCGAGGTCGACCGCCGACATGTCCTTGAGCGCGCCGCCGAACGACGCCACCGGTGTGCGGCACGCACTCAGAATCACGACCTCGAAGTCTTTGTCCATCCCTAAATTATAGTGCTACGATCCTCTCTACCATGACGTCACGCCTGTCTCGTACGTTCGCGGCGTTTATCCTCGCGCTGACGACGGCGTCGGCTGTTCTCGTCGGGCAGACATTCAATCCGCAGGACGCGCTGCCGTTCGACGCCGCGGTGCGCACCGCGAAGCTGCCGAACGGACTCACCTATTTCATCCGGGCGAATTCGCGTCCGGCCCAGCGCGTCTCGCTGCGCCTCGCGGTGAAGGCCGGATCGCTGTTCGAAGCGGACGACCAGCTCGGGCTCGCGCACCTGATCGAGCACATGGCGTTCAACGGCAGCGCGCACTTCAAGCCGGGCGAGCTCGTCAGCTACTTCGAGTCGGTCGGCGCGCGGCTCGGCCCGCACGTCAACGCGTACACGAGCTTCGACGAGACGGTCTACATGCTCGATATTCCGAGCGACAAGCCGGACGTGGTCGAAAAGGGTCTGACCGCGCTCGCCGATTTCGCCGGGGCGCTGACGCTGTCGAAAGAAGAGGTCGACAAGGAGCGCGGCGTGGTCGTCGAAGAATGGCGCGGCGGTCTCGGCGCCGGTTCGCGCATCCGCGACAAGCAGTTCCCCGTTCTATTCCACGACTCGCGGTACGCCCAGCGGCTGCCGATCGGCAAGCCGGAGATCATCCGTAACGCGCCGGTCCAGCGACTGCGCGATTTCTACGACACCTGGTACCGCCCGGAGCGTGAGGCGATCGTCGTCGTCGGGGACGTCGATCCGCCGAAAATCGAACAGTCGATCAAGACGCTGTTCGCGCCGCTGACCGATCGCGCCGCCGCAGCGCCAGCTCCCGATCGCACGGTGCCGCTCCACAAGGAGCCGCTGGTGAGCGTCGTCGCCGATTCGGAAGTGACGCGATCGAGCGTCCAGATCGTCCGCAAACGTCCGCGTGAAGGCGAACAGAAGATCGCCGATTACCGCCGTGATCTCGTCGCGCGGACGATCGATCACATGATGGACGAGCGCTTCAGCGAGCTCGAGCGCAAGCCGGACGCGAAGTTCCTCGGCGCCGGCGTCGGCAACAGCGGCTTGAGCCGCGACGTCTCGACCTTCACGATGGCGGCCGAGGTCCAGGACGGCAAGCTGGAAGACGGCCTCGGCGTGCTGGCAGTCGAGGCGCTGCGCGTCCGCGAGTTCGGGTTCAGCGGGACCGAGCTGGATCGAGCGAAGCAGTGGATGGCCGCCTTCTACGAGCACGCCTACACGGATCGCGACAAGACGGAAAGCGGATCCTTCGCGCAGGAATACGTCAGCTACTTCCTGAACGACGAGCCGAGCCCGGGTATCGCCTACGAGTATCAGCTGGTCAAGCAGCTGCTGCCCACGATCACGGAAGCCGACGCCTCGACCATGGCGCGATCGCTTCTGGGCGACGACAGCCGCGTCATCCTCGCCACTTCGCCGCAGAAACCGGGCATCCGGATCCCGACCGAGGCCGAGCTCCAGGCGGCGATCGTCACGGCCACCGCGACCCGGGTGACGCCATGGACCGATACCGGCGCCACGCGGGCGTTGATGGAGCACGCCCCGACCGCGGCCGCCATCACTTCGCGCAGCACGATGGACGAGGTCGGCGTGACCGTCGTCCGCTTAGCCAACGGCGTCGAAGCGTGGCTGAAGCCGACCGACTTCAAGAACGACCAGGTGCTGTTCTCGCTGAACGCGCCCGGCGGTTCCTCGCTGGCGCCGCCGGCCGATTATCCGGAGGCGTCGCTCGCGACCGCGCTCGTCAGCTCCGCTGGCGCGGGCGGACTCAAGGCGCTCGACCTCCAGAAGGTGCTGACCGGCAAGATCGTGTCGGCGCGTCCGTACATCGGCCTGTCGTCACAGGGCGTCTCCGGCAGCGCCGCGCCGGCGCAGCTCGAAACCGCCCTCCAGCTCCTCTACCAGGAATTCACCGCACCGGGAGACGATGCCGAGTCCTTCGCGCTGCTGAAGAAGCAGCTGGCGGCGGCGGTGTCCAACCGCGGCCGGGCGCCGGGGCAGATCTTCGGCGAGAAGCTGCAGCAGATCAACACGTCCGGGCACTACACGTCGCAGCCGCTGACGCCGGAACGGGTCGAAAGCCTGAGCCGCGAGAAGATGATCGCGTTCTACAAGGAGCGCTTCGCGAACGCGGCAGACTTTTCGTTCGTGATGGTCGGTGCCTTCAAGGTCGACCAAGCGATTCCGCTGCTGGCGCAGTACATCGGGTCGCTGCCGTCGACCGGCACGCCGACCTCACAGTTCAAGGACGTCGGCATCCACTTCCCGGAGGCGACGAAGCAGGAGAAAGTCGAGGCCGGCCGCGAGCCGCGCGGCCAGACGGTGATCAGCTTCTTCGCGGATCCGTCGATCGATCCGCAGGAACAGGAAAAGATCATCGCGGCGACGACGGTGCTCGACATCGCGCTGCGTGACATCCTGCGCGAGGATCTCGGCCAGACGTATACCGTCCAGGTCGGGCTGTCGCAGCCGCTGCCGCAGCGCGGCAGCGGGCACATCGAAGTCCGCTTCGGCGCCGCGCCGGAGAACCTGGAGACGATGACCGCACGTGTGCTGCAGGAAATCAGGCGGCTGCAGCAGGAAGGGCCGACCCAGGATCTCACCGACCGCGCCAAGGAAACAGCCCGGCGCGGGTACGAGACGGCGCTGAAGCAGAACGACTACTGGCTGGGCCGGCTGCAGACGATCAAGAGCTACCACCGGGATCCGAACGAGATCCTGACGCGCAACAAACGGATCGAGATGCTGACGCCGCTGGTCCTGCAGGACGTGTTCAAGCAGTACTTCCCGGCGGATCGCTCGACGATCGTGACGCTGATGCCGGCCGCCGCCCCCTAGCGCGTATCACGCGTCGTGCGGACCTTCAGATCCGCCGCGCCCGGCAGGCCGAAGGCCGCGCGATATCAGCGCAAAACCGCCAGCACTCAGCTCGGTCGCTGGCCGCTGCGGCGATCGGCGCCGGTCCACGGGCTGAGCGCGTCGGCGATGCGGCTCTCGTGCTCGCGGCCGACGAACTGCGTGACAAGGCGGACGAGGTCGCATGCCGCGCACGGCTTGCTGACGACCGCGGTGCAACCGGCGGCGCGGGCGCGGGCGAACACGGCCGGTTCCCCCGTGACGGCGATGATCGGCACCCGTTCGGTCGACGACTGGCGTCGGAGCGCGCGGGTCAGCGCGATCCCGTCCATCCGGGGCATCGCGATGTCGGTAATCACCAGGTCGGGCGACGTGCCGGCGGTCGCGTCGAAGGCGATGACGCCATCAGCGGCTTCGACGACGTCCATACCCGCATCCTTCAGCACCGCCGAGAACATTTCGCGGGTCGCCGTGTCGTCCTCAACCAGAAGAATTCGGTGTGTCGTGGTCACGTGAGGCGACTGTACACCCTCCCTTTGATGGTTAGGGGCGCAAAAACGCTCAGCAGTATTGATACTGTAGAGACGAAGAGACGGGACGCCGCTACCGGGTCAGCGTGCGCCGCCACCGCGACGCATCGTTGAACACATCCGCCAGTTTGTCGCCGTCGGGGAGATCGCGCCGCAGATCCTGCAGCACCGCGATCAGGCTGTCGAGCGCTGGGCCGATCTCGTCGCCGTTGGTCGCGGCGATGTCGCGCCAGATGTCCGGCGGGCTCGACGCCAGCCGGGTCGTGTCGGCGAGACCGCGGCCGGCGAGCGACAGGCCGTCCTGACCGACCGAATCGCCGACGACCTGCATCAATGCGCTCGCGGTCAATTGCGGCAGGTGACTGAGATACGCAAGCAGCCGATCGTGCGCCTGCACGCCCATGACCCGCGGTACCGCGCCGAGCGCCTGCACGAATTCCGTCAGCTTTGCCATCGGTCCGGCGACGTCGTCCGGCGCTTGTTTCGCCGCCCGGGCGTCATCCGGGCGGGCGGACGCGGATGTCAGCAGCCACGGCCTCCCCTGAAACAGATCCGGCCTCGCATGTTCGAGACCGCCCTGGGCCGCGCCCGCGAGCGGATGCCCGCCGATGAACGTGAACCGCGGCGGCAGCGATTGCGCCGCCTCCGCCATGGCGCGTTTGGTGCTGCCGGTGTCGGTGATCACCGCGGGCTGATGGACATTCTCGTCGAGCTCGGCGAGCAGCGCGATGTTGGTCTTGACCGGCGCCGCGAAAATCACGATGTCCGCCTCGGCCAGGACAATCAGATCGTCTGCCGCCACGTCGATCGCGTGCAGCCGCATCGCGGTTTCGAGGACGTCCTTGTTGTCGACCCCGATGACCAGCGCCTTCGGCCACAGCTGCCGCGCGGCCAGCGCGATCGAGCCGCCGATCAGGCCGAGGCCGATGATGCCGATCTTCTCGAAAACAGGGGGCGTCCCCGACGACGGGAGCGGGCGCCCTGGTTGGATCACGGGTAGCTGGGTCATGGGTGATGGCTAATGGTGACGGCCTGATGGCTGATGGGTAATGGGACCGGGGCGGCCGATGGACCCGATGCCGCCGGCCCTACACCATCAGCCCTGTTGTCGGCGCAGCGATCAGGAACCCCAGCCACCGCGTCTGACCGGTTCGAGGCAGATGCTGCGGCCGATCGCCGGCGCGATGATGCGCAGCTCCGCCATCAGCCGATCGAACTGCGCCGGATACATCGACTGGGCGCCGTCGCTGAGTGCGTGATCCGGATCGCAGTGGACCTCGATGATCAGGCCGTCGGCGCCGGCCGCGACCGCGGCGCGGGCCATCGGCGTCACCATGTCGCGGCGTCCGGCGCCGTGGCTCGGGTCGGCGACGATCGGCAGGTGGCTCAGCTTCTTGACCACCGGAATCGCGGAAATGTCGAAGGTGTTGCGGGTCGCGGTCTCGAACGTGCGGATGCCGCGCTCGCACAGAATGACGTCGTTGTTGCCGCCGCTCAGGACGTATTCGGCCGACAGCAGCCACTCCTCGATGGTGGCGGAGATGCCGCGTTTGATCAGGACCGGCTTGCGCGCGTGGCCGAGCTCGCGCAGCAGCGTGAAATTCTGCATGTTGCGGGCGCCGAGCTGGAAGATGTCGGTGTACTTGTCGATCACCTCGATCTGACTGAGGTCCATCACCTCGGTAATCAGCTTGAGGTTCTCGGCGTCGGCGGCGTCGCGCAGCAGGCGCAGGCCTTCCTCGCCGAGGCCCTGAAAGCTGTACGGCGAGCTGCGCGGCTTGAAGGCGCCGCCGCGGAAGATCTTCGCTCCCGCCCGTTTGACCGCCGCCGCCGCCGCCCGGACCTGGGGCTCGCTCTCCGCCGAACAGGGTCCGGCCATGACGATCACTTCGTCGCCGCCGATCCGCACATCCCCGACGGTGACGATGGTCCCTTCCGATTTGAAGGTTTTGCTGGCGAGCTTGTACGGCTCGGTGATGCGCAGCACTTCGTGAACGCCGTCGAGCAGCTCGATCAGCGCCTTGTCCGGGTGCCCCTGTCCGACCGCGCCGAGCACCGTACGGGTCACCCCGGTCGATCGGTGCACGTCCATCCCCATCTCGACGAGACGCGCGACGACCTGTTCAATCTGCGCCTCGCTCGCCCGTTCTTCCATCACCACGACCATGATCCATCCCTCACAGGCACTTGAAAGCGCCGTCCACTCAAAGCACGTTAGCGTGCTGTTCACTCAAAGCACGTTAGGGTGCTAGTCACGTAAAGCACCGTAGGGTGCTGTGCACTCGAAGCACGATAGGGTGCTCGTCGCGTCAAGCACGGTAGAGTGCTGTTCACTCAAAGCACGGTAAGGTGCTCCTCACGTAAAGCTCGGTAGAGTGCTGTCCACTCATAAGCACGTTAGGGTGCTCGTCACGTAAAGCACCATAGGGCGCTGTTCCACTCAAAGCACGATAGGGTGCTCCTCACGTAAAGCACGGTAGAGTGCTGTTCACTCAAAAGCACGTTAGGGTGCTCGTCCCGTAAAGCACGATAGGGTGCTCCTCACGTAAAGCACCGTAGGGTGCTGTCCACTCGAAGCACGTTAAGGTGTTCTTCACGTAAAGCACCATGGGGCGCTGTTCCACTCAAAGCACCGTAACGTGTTCTTCACGTAAAACACCGTAACGTGTGCTCGACGTTCACGTCGCCGACTTTTCTTCGCCGTGAACGACTCTCCTCTCCAAGCTCCGTGCTTCGTCGATGATCCGTTCGAACAGGCGCGCGATCGCGTCGGGGCCGAGCGGACCCTCCGCGGCCACACCGCGGACGTGCGCGAGCACCTGCTTCTCGCGCTCCGGCTGGTAGACCTCGGCGCCGATCTCCTTCTTCAGCCGGCCGATCTCGCACGCCACCCGGGCGCGTTCGTTCAGCAGGCGGACGAGGACTTCGTCCACCCGATCGATGTCGTTCCGCAAATCGTCAAGCGTGGGCATTGAGCGCAGACGCTCCCCTCAGCCATTGCACGTAGTTCTCGACCCGGCCAATCAGATCCGGACCGGCGCTCGCCCCGGCGATTACCGAAACCAGCGCGCTGCCGACCACCGCCGCATCCGCGTAGGCGCAGACCTCGGCGACCTGCTCCGGGCTCGAGATGCCGAACCCGAGTGCGATCGGCATCGTCGTGTGCGCGCGAATCCGCCGCACCATCGCCTCGGCGCCGGCCGCCACCTTCGCCTGCGCTCCCGTCACACCCAGACGCGAGATGCCGTAGAGAAACCCGCTCCCCAACGCCGCCGCGGTCTTGATCCGCGCGTCGGTCGTCGTCGGACTGAGGAGAAAAATCGTGTCGATGCCGGCCGACGCCAGCGTTTCGCGAAAACCGCCTGCCTCTTCTATCGGCAGATCGAGCGCCAGCACCCCGTCGACGCCGGCGTCGGCGGCCTGGCGCGCGAAGGCGTCCATCCCCATCCGCAGCATCGGGTTGGCGTAGCTGAAGATCACGATCGGCGCCTTGACCTGCCGGCGCACGCCGGCGATCATCGCGAGCGACGCCCGCAGGCTGCCGCCGGCGGCAATCGCCCGTTCAGTCGCGCGCTGGATGACCGGGCCGTCGGCGAGCGGATCCGAAAACGGCACGCCGACTTCGAGCACGTCCGCGCCGGCGCGGTCGAGCGCCCGCAGGATCTCGGCCGAGCGCGGGAGGTCGGGATCGCCCGCCGTCGTGTAGGTGACGAGGCCCGGCCGCTGTTCCGACCGAAGGCGTGTGAACGTGTCGAGTAATCTGGTCCCCAATCCCTAACCCCTCATCCCGAGCCTCTTCTCCACCGTCTGCACATCCTTGTCGCCGCGCCCGGACAGATTCACCAGCACCGTTTTCGACGGTCCGAGCTCCTTCGCCACCCGCATCGCATACGCGATCGCGTGCGACGATTCGAGCGCCGGCAGGATGCCCTCGAGCTTCGCCAGCGTCTGAAACGCGTCGAGCGCTTCGGCGTCGCCGACGTGGGCATATTCCGAACGGCCCTGGGCGCGCAGCCATGCGTGCTCGGGCCCGACCG
The DNA here is from genome assembly GCA_025463215.1 of Acidobacteriota bacterium. GTDB lineage: Bacteria > Acidobacteriota > Vicinamibacteria > Vicinamibacterales > CAVVIG01 > CAVQFC01. Next base: position 19,934 of record JAOBWF010000159.1, read on the forward strand.
CCGCGTAGTCGAGCCCAGCCGAAATCGAATGCGTCAGCTCGATATTCCCATCGTCATCCTGCAGCACGAAGGTGCGCGTTCCCTGCAGCACCCCGGCGCTGCCGCCGGCGAAGCGCGCCGCGTGGCGGCCGCGCGAGATCTCCTCGCCGCCCGCCTCGACGCCAATCAAGCGCACGTCCGCGTCGGCGATGAACGCGTCGAAGATGCCCATCGCGTTGCTGCCGCCGCCGACGCAGGCGACGATCGCATCGGGCAGCGTGCCGGTCTGCTCGATCATCTGGCCGCGCGCTTCCCTGCCGATGACCGACTGGAACTCGCGCACCATCAGCGGATACGGATGCGGACCGAGGACCGATCCGAGCAGGTAGTAGGTGTCGGCGACATTGGTGACCCAGTCGCGCATCGCCTCGTTGATGGCGTCCTTCAAGGTCCGGCTGCCGCCGTCCACCCGCAGCACTTCCGCCCCGAGCAGTCGCATGCGGACGACGTTGAGGGCCTGGCGGTCCATGTCCTCGGCGCCCATGTAGACGTGGCAGTCGAGGCCGAGGAGCGCGCAGGCGGTCGCCGACGCGACGCCATGCTGGCCGGCGCCGGTCTCGGCGACGATCCGCTGCTTGCCCATGCGCGCGGCGAGCAGCGCCTGGCCGATCGCGTTGTTGATCTTGTGCGCGCCGGTATGGGTCAGATCTTCGCGCTTGAGGAAGATCCGGGCGCCGCCGGCGGCCGCCGATAGCCGCTTCGCCTCGAACAGCGGCGTGGCCCGCCCGACGTAATGCGTCAGCAGCCGGCTCAGCTCCGCCTGGAACGCCGAATCGTCGCGCGCGACGAAATAGGCGCGCTCGAGTGCTTCAATCGGCTCGACCAGCGTTTCGGGGACGAAGCGTCCGCCGAACTCGCCGAAATAGCCGCGCGCGTCAGGATCGCGTCGTAATGGAACCGGATTCATGGACAGCCTCGAACAGCGCCCGCAGGCGCTGATGATCTTTGATGCCGGGCGCGCGCTCCACGCCCGACGACACGTCGATGCCGAAGGGGCGCACGCGCGCCACCGCTTCGGCGACATTGTCCGGCGTCAGTCCGCCGGCCAGGAGAATCTCGCGCCGCGCGGCCACGCCGGCCGCCGCCGCCCAGTCGATCGGCCGTCCCGTGCCGCCGCGCCGGACGGGATCGTGCGCATCCAGCAGCATCCGGACGCGCGACGGCCACACCGATGGATCCGCGGCGATGGTGATCGCCTTCATTACCGGATGCGTCACCGACGCGGCGAACGCCGGCGATTCGTCGCCATGGAGCTGCACCGCGCCGAGCCGCACCAGACTGGCGACGCCGTTGACATAGGCGAGCGGCTGGTTGACGAACACGCCGACCGGCGTCACGAACGGCGGTAGTGTCGCCGCGATGGCGCGGGCGCGATGCGGATCGACGAAGCGCGGGCTCGAGGGCCAGAAGATGAAACCGATCGCGCCGGCTCCAGCGGCGACCGCCGCTTCCGCGTCTTCGAGACGAGTGATGCCGCAGATTTTCACGAGCATGGCGGCGTCTCCGTGGTGTCCTTTGTGTTGCGGCACCCGTCAAGCAGATCGAAGAGCGCGGCGCCGGGGTCCGCAGCCGCCATGAATCGCTCCCCAATCAGGAACGCGCGGTAGCCCAGTGCCTTCAAGCGCGTCAGATCGGCGGCCGTCTTCAGCCCGCTCTCGCTGACCGCGATCACGCCGGCCGGCATCTGCGCGATCAGCGTCTCCGAGGCATGGACGTCGATCGCCAGCGTCCGCAGATTCCGGTTGTTGACGCCGATGATCCGCGCCCCGGCGTCGATGGCGATCGCCAGCTCGGTGGCATCATGTGCTTCGACCAGGACGTCGAGGCCGTGCCGCCGCGCATGGTCGTGCAGCACCTTGAGCTCCGCCGGCCGCAGCGCCGCGACAATCAGCAGCACCGCGTCGGCGCCGGCCGCCTTCGCCTCGAGCAGCTGGTACTCCGATACGACGAAGTCCTTGCGCAGCAGCGGCACGTCCACCGCGGCGCGCACCGCGCGCAGATGATCCAGCGAGCCGTCGAAGAACGTCGGCTCGGTCAGCACGGAAATGGCCGCGGCTCCCGCCGCCGCGTAACCGGCCGCAATCGCGACCGGATCGTAGTCGGCGCGCAGCACGCCTTTCGACGGCGATCGGCGCTTGCACTCGGCGATGACGTTGACCCCGTCGAGGTTCGACAGCGCCGCATGAAAGCGGCCGCCGCGTGCCGGCATCGCCGCGGCGCGTTCCGCCAGCCGCGCCAGCGGCTCCTCCGCCTGCCGCACCTCGACGATGCGCCGGGTGGCGGCGACGATCGTCTCGAGCAGATCAGCTCGCGGTACGAGGTGCGCGGCGCCGGGTGCGGCCTGGGGGGGGCGAGGCGCGGGCTGCGGCGCGCTCATGCCGATGCTCCCGCCGAGAACTCTTCCGCGGTGGAGATGGACACGAGCTTCTCCAGCGTCCGCTTCGCATCGCCGCGATCGATCGCACGCGACGCCTTCAGAATGCCTTCGTCGATCGATTGCGCCGCGCCGGCAATGAACAGCGCGGCGCCGGCGTTGAGCAGCACCACGTCGCGCGCCGCGCCACGCGTGCCGGCGAGCACCCCCTCGATGATCCGCGCGTTCTCGTGCGCGTCGCCGCCCTGCAGCGCTCCGGCCCGCGCCTTCGGCAGCCCGACGTCCGCCGGATGCAGATAAAACGTGTTGACCGCGCCGTCGCGGCACTCGGAAATCTTCGTATAGCCGGTCGTCGTCAGCTCGTCGATGCCGTCGGCGCCGTGCACGACCCACGCACGCCTGGTGCCGAGCAGCAGGAGGGCGCGCGCCATCAGTTCGGTGAATTCCGGCCGTGGGACGCCGACCAGCTGGCGCGAGGCGCCCGCGGGGTTGGTCAGCGGGCCGAGCAGGTTGAACGCGGTCCGCACGCCGAGCTCGCGTCGCACCGGCCCGGCGTGGCGCATCGATGGATGGAACGTCGGCGCGAAGAAGAATCCGATCCCCGCTTCGGACAAGCAGCGTTCGACCACCGCCGGCGGCGCCGTGATGCGGACGCCGAGCGCCTCGTAGACATCGGCGCCTCCCGCCTTGCTCGACGCGGATCGATTGCCGTGCTTGGCGACGCGCACGCCGGCAGCGGCGACGACCAGCGCGGCGCACGATGAAATGTTGAACGTGTTCGATCGATCCCCGCCGGTGCCGCACGTGTCGAACAGATCGTCGTACCGCTTCGAGACCTGAATCGCATGCGCGCGCATCGCGCGCGCCAGGCCGACGATCTCGGCCGGCCGCTCGCCTTTCATCGCGAGCCCGACCAGCAGCCCCGCGATATGCGCGGGCGCGGCGCGCCCTTCCATCACCTCGGCCATCGCCGCGGCCGCTTCGTCGGCGGTCAGATCCTCGTGCCGCGTCAATTTTTCTATAAGTGCTTGAAACATCGCGTCAGCGTTCCAGGAAATTCCGGAGGATGTGCTTCCCCTCCCCGGTCAGGATCGACTCGGGGTGAAACTGGACGCCGTGTACCGGCCACGTCTTGTGGCGCAGCCCCATGATGTTGGCATCTTCGCGCGTCCGCGCGGTGATCTCGAGCACGGCCGGCAATCCGCTCTCCGCGACGACCAGCGAGTGGTAGCGGGAGGCGACGAACGGTCCGGCGATGCCGCTGAAGACCCCCTGACCGTCGTGCTCGATCGTCGATGTCTTGCCGTGCATCGGGACGCCGGCGCGCACGACGTCGCCGCCGAACACCGCGCCGATCGCCTGATGGCCGAGGCAGACGCCGAGAATCGGCGTCGTCTCGCCGAGCCGGCGGATGACGTCCATCGTCACGCCGGCGTTCTCCGGCCGGCCGGGTCCGGGCGAGATCACGATACGGTCGGCCCTGGCGTCGACGACGTCGGCGACGGAGACGACGTCGTTGCGCATCACCTGCACCTCCGCCCCGAGCTCGCCCAGGTACTGCACGAGGTTGTAGGTGAACGAATCGTAGTTGTCGATCACTAACACCATGTCAAAGGCCCGCCTGAGCGAGGTCAAGCGCTCGCAGGAGGGCTTTGGCCTTGTCGCGGGTCTCCTCGAACTCCGCGGCCGGATTCGAGTCCATCACGATCCCGGCGCCGGCCTGCACGTACGCCTTGCCGTTGGACATGATCACGGTCCGGATGGCGATGCAGAAATCGAGATTGCCGGCGAAGTCGATGTAGCCGACGGCGCCGGCATAGAGCCCGCGGCCCGCCGGCTCGAGCTCGCGGATGATCTGCATCGCGCGCACTTTCGGCGCCCCTGAGACCGTGCCCGCCGGAAAACACGAGACCAGCGCGTCGAGCCGATCGCGGTCGTCCGCCAGTTTGCCTTCGACAATCGACGTCAGGTGCATGACATGCGAGAAGCGCTCGAGCCCCATGAATTGCGGCACGCGGACCGAACCGTACTCGCAGACACGGCCGACGTCGTTGCGGCCGAGATCGACGAGCATGACGTGCTCGGCGCGCTCCTTCTCGTTGCGTTTCAACTCCTCGGCCAGGCGCATGTCCTCTTCCTGATTGCGGCCGCGCGGCCGCGTGCCGGCGATCGGGTGCGTCTCGACCCGCGCCCCCTCGACCCGGACGAGCATCTCCGGCGACGACCCGACGACCGACACCCCGCCCATCCGGATGAAATACATGTACGGCGACGGGTTGACGTGCCGGAGCGCGCGGTACACCGTGAACGGTTCGGCCGCGACCTCGGCTTCGAAGCGCTGCGACAGCACGACCTGGTAGATGTCGCCGGCGGCGATGTGCTCCTTGGCGGCGCGGACCTGCTCCTCGAAGCGCTCTTTGGTGTGGTTCGAGGTGAAGGCGAGCGCCTCGGACGCCTCGGGGCGCTTGTGCGAGAGATTGCGCTCGAGCTCGCGCTCGAGGAATTGAATCTTGGCGCACGCGAACTGATACAGCGACTCGAGATCCTCGTCGGGCGTGATGCGCGCGTTGGCGATGATCAGGATGCGATGCTGCACGTGATCGAACGCCAGCACCGTGTCGAACAGCATGAACCCGGCGTCGTCCGCCGCATCGGGCGACGAACCGAGATCGCCGAGCGTCGGCTCGAACCACGACGAGGCGCCATACCCGAGATAGCCGACGGCGCCCCCGGTAAAGCGCGGCAGCTCGGGGACGAACGGCGACCGGAAGTCGGCCATCAGCCGTCGCAGCGTCTCGATGCACGGCTGCTCGCTGTCCCTCGTCACGCCGCCGCGATCGATCGTCGTCTTGCCGTCCTTCGCGCGCAGGATCAGGAACGGATCCTTGCCGAGGAACGAATAGCGGCCGACGTGCTCGCCGCCTTCGACGCTTTCGAGCAGGAACGCGTAGTCGGCATGCTCGGCGATCTTGAGGAACGCCGACACCGGCGTCAGCAGGTCGGCGACGATTTCCTTGCAGACCGGCACGAAGGTCCCGCGCCGCGCGAGATCCTTGAACTCTTCAAACGAAGTGATTTTCATCGCGAGCAAACTCCGCCAACCGCTTGAGTGCGGCTTCCCTCATCACGCCGGCCTGGGGCTTGGTGCCGATCCACCACTGAAACTGTTCCCGGGCCTGCGCGACGAGCATTTCGAGGCCGCCGATCGTCTGGCACCCTCTGGCCGCCGCGTCGCGCAGCAGCCGGGTGATCGAAGGGTTGTAGACGAGATCGTAGACGTAGCGTCCGGTCAGGTGCTCCGCGGCCATCGGCGACTCCTCGACGTTCGGATACATGCCGACCGGCGTGCAGTTGATCAGGAGGTCCCAGCTGTCCGGCGCCGGCGGCCACGGGCCGAGTGCGACCGACGTCAACATCGCCGTGTCTTCCGCCTGCTGACGGCTGCGCGCGTGCAGCGTCACCGCGCAGCCGCTCGAGGCGAGCGCGACCGTCACCGCGCGCGCGGCGCCGCCGGCGCCGAGCACCGAGGCGCGCAGCCCGGCAAGCGACACCCGCTCTTGGAGCGGCTCGAGGAATCCGCTGGCGTCGGTGTTGCCGCCGATCCACCGCCCGTTCTCGACCCGAATCGTGTTGATCGCGCCGATCCGGCGCGCGACCGAATAGACCTCGTCGACGCAGTCGAACAACGACACCTTGAGCGGAATCGTGACGCTCGCGCCGCTGATCCCGATCGCGTGGCCGAAGGCGGCGAAGTCGGCGGCGCTGATCGCCGGCAGCGGCAGGTAGACGGCGTCGACGCGGGCGGCCCGAAAGGCGGCGTTGTGCATCGCCGGCGACACCGAGTGCTGGACCGATCCACCGGCGACGCCGTAGATCGCCGTCGTATCGGTGACCGATCGGAAGTGGAAGTCCTTCAGCAGCGTCTCCGCGCTCAGCTGACCGATCTCTTTCAACGCGCCCGCATACGTCCAGATCGAACCGAAGCGCCCGGCGAGCACGCGCGTGGCGAGGCCGTACGGCCCCATGCCGATCAGCACGAGGTCGCTCTGGCGGCCGCTTTGCGTCCCGAGGTCGAGCAGCGGCAGGCAATCGCTGAGGCTGTGGAGGGTCGCGGCAATCTTGATGACCTCGGCGCCGGTCGATCGCATCGCGTGGACGCGCGCCGTCAGATCGACCGGCACGCCCAGAAAGTCGTGGGCCGACAGGACGATGCGGCGCCCGCCGGCCTGTCCGATCAGATCGTCGAACCGCGCGCGCCACTCGACGTCGACGTACTCGGCGCCGAGCGAGAGCGCGTCCGCCAGAATCTGCTTGCGCTCCTCTTCCGATCCCTTGAACTGGCCGCCTTCCCAGGTCGGCCGGCAGGTGACGATCACCGGCCCCCGCCGTCCGGCGAGCGCGCCGGCGACGCTCGGATCGCTGACCGTGTCGAGCCGCAGCTCGATCAGATCCGCGTCCGCGACCGCATCGCGCTTTTGACGGAGTTCGGCCGTGGTGGCGGCGGTCACGGTGACACACAGGCGCGGGTTAGACACAATCTGCAATCAATCGGAAATCAATCCGCAATCTAAAATAAAAAGAGCCTCTCCAACCGTTGGGCTGAAGAGGCTCGAAACTCGTTCGCGCTGTGGCGGCTGGCGCCTAGGCGGATGCCTCTTCAGTCAGCTCCAATACCACCGCCAGGCCGGCGCGCACGCGGGTGCCGCAGCCTGAAAGCGGGCGAAGATGGGGCTGAAGGACGAAGACATCAGAAGCTGCAGACGATAGCAAACCCCGCCGATTCGTGTCAAACTCTCTGTAGATTGGATTTACGCTCATGAGAGTCAGCCGGCCTGTCCTCACTCTGCTCGTGGCCCTGTCCGGGCTGTCGAGCCTGCTCGCCGGCGCGACCACTCAGATGGACGTCAAGGACATCCGCCCGGGGATGGTCGGGATCGGCCATACGGTGTTCGACGGCACCCATGTCGAGCAGTTCAAGGCCAACATCCTCGGCGTGCTCGAGAACGTCATCGGGCCCCACCGCAACCTCATTCTCGCCAAGCTCGAAGGCGGACCGCTGGCGAACACCGGCGTCATCGCCGGGATGAGCGGCAGCCCCGTGTATGTGGACGGCAAGCTGATCGGCGCCGTGTCGTACGCGCTCGGCAGCTTTTCCAAGGAACCGATCGCCGGCATCACGCCGATCGCCGAGATGACCGAATCGACCGCCTTCAACGACGTGCGCCCGCCTGGCGCGCGCGTCAAGGTCGAGTTCCCGCTCACCCGTGAAGGACTGTCCGCCGCATTCCGTAAGGCGCTGGCGTGGAATCGTCCGTTCGCCGAACGCCCGAACGACGCCGAGCTGAACGGGATCGCGGCGGTGGCCGGGCTCGCCGGCGGTCCGCTCGGCACCCTGCTCCGCCCGATCGCGACGCCGCTCGTGATGTCCGGCTTCGAACCGGATCTTGCCGACCTGTTCGGCGGGGCCTTTCGCGATCAGGGGTTCGTGCCGACCGGCGGCAGCGTCGCGGGCATGCGCGTGGGGGAAAAACCGTACGAAGGGCCGCTCAAGCCGGGGGACGCAGTCGGCGTAATGCTCGTCGGCGGCGATCTGATGCTCGGCGGCACCGGCACCGTGACGCACATCGACGGCAACCGCGTCTACGCGTTCGGTCACCCGATGTACAACCTCGGGCCGACCGAGTTCCCGATGACGCGCGCCTACGTCTACACCGTGCTGCCGAGCCTGTTCTCGTCGATGAAGCTGTCGACGACCGGCGAGGTCATCGGCACTGTCGTTCAAGATCGCGCCGCCGCGATCGCGGGCGTGCTCGGCAACGGCCCGCGCCTGATTCCGATCACCGTCTCGCTCGAATCGACCCGCGCGCCGAAACAGACGTTCCATTTCGGGGTCGTCAACGATCCGCTGTTCGGGCCGCTGATGACCTACGCCAGCATCCTGAACACGCTCGGCTCGTACGAGCGGCAGTTCGGCGCCGCGACCTTCAGCGTTCACGGTTCGGCCAAGGTCCGCAAGCACGAGGCGATTGCCTTCGACAACCTGTTTGCCGGCGATCAGTCCTCGATGGGCGCCGCCTCCTACATCGTCGGCCCGATGAGCGCGTTGATGGGCAACGACTACGAGAAGGTCGACTTCGAATCGCTCGACATCGCCTTCGCGACGACGGAAGAACCGAAGACGGCGACGCTCGAGCGGGTCTGGCTCGACGACCCGCGGCCGCGCGCCGGGCGGACGGTGCCGCTCAAGGTGATGTTCCGGACGTATCGCGGCGACGAGGTGGTGCGCACGCTGCCGATCGAGATTCCGGCGAACGCCTCCGGCTCACTGTCGCTGCTGGTGTCGGATGGCGCGCGGCTGGCGATGAACGAGCAGCGCGAGGCGCGGGCGCCGCAGCCGCGCAGCGTCGATCAGGTCATCCGGACGCTCAACAAGGGCCGGCGCAACAACTCGCTCTACATCAAGCTGCTCGGCTCGGATGCCGGCGCGGTCGTCAACGGCGAGCTGCTGGCGGCGCTGCCGCCGTCGGTCCTCGGCGTGCTCGAGGGCGATCGCAACGGCGGCAGCTTCAACCCGCTGCACAACGCCACGATCGGCCAGTGGGAGCTCCCCACGGAACACGCGGTCGCGGGCTCCCGGACACTGACGATCACCATCTCTCAAAATTAATGCCTATCCGTCCTCGTCTGCTGCTGACGACGATCCTGGTCGCGTCCGCACTGCTGCCGGCGCACGCGTCATCGCCGAAGTTTTTTCTCGCCGCGACACAGACCGATTTCCTCAAGGGGGACGTCGAGAACCTGTCGGTCGACAACCACGGACAGCTGACGCTGGGTCCGATCACCGAGCTGGTCTATGAGACCTCGGCGCCGTTTCTCTGGTCCATGGTCGCGGCGCCCGACGGCACGCTGTTCGTCGGCACCGGCAACGAGGGCAAGGTGTTCCGCATCGACGCGCAGGGCAAAGGCTCGATCTTCTTCGACAGCGCCGAGCTCGAAGCGCACGCGCTCGCGCTCGCGCCCAACGGCGGGCTGTACGTCGGCACCTCACCCGACGGCAAGATTTACAAAGTCGATCGCAACGGCGCGGCGACGACGTTCTTCAGCGGCGAGGACAAGTACATCTGGGCGCTCGCGGTCGACGCCAAGGGGAATCTTTTCGCCGGAACGGGCGACAAAGGCGTGATCCACAAGATCACTCCCGACGGCAAAGGCTCGGTGTTCTACAAGACGAACACGACCCACATCACCGCGCTCGCCTTCGACAGGACCGGCAACCTGCTGGTCGGCACCGGCACCCCGGGCAAGGTGATGCGGATCGATCCGGACGGCAAGCCGTTCCTGCTGCTCGATTCGCCCTTCCAGGAAATCCGCGCGCTGCGCTTCGACGACAAGGGCGTGCTCTACGTCGCGGCGCTCAGCGGCCGGCCGACGACGGGCGGCGCCGCGCCGGTCGTGACCGACAGCGGTCCCGATCGGATCACCGGCGGCGACGTCGTGCGCGCACCGATCGCCTCGGTCTCGGCGGAGATCACGTCGATGTCGATCGTCGACGTCGGCAGTTCGGGGACGTCATCGTCACCGCGCGAAGACCGGCGCGCGCCGAAGGGGGGCGTCTACCGCATCTCGCCGGACGGTTTGTGGGACGAGATCTGGGAATCGAAAGACGACTCGCCCTACGACCTCACGTTCGATCGCAACGGCGCGCTGATTGTCGGCACGGGCAGCAAAGGGAAGCTGTACCGGATGGAAGGCGATCCGCTGCGGCCGACATTGCTGGCGCGCGCGGCGGCGCAGCAGGTCACCGCGTTCTACAAGGACCCGGCAGGCCGTTTGTATTACGCCACCGCCAACCCGGGAAAATTGTTCCGCGTCTCGCCCGAGCGCGCGACGCGCGGCACCTACGATTCGGATGTCCGCGACGCGCAGATGGTGTCGACCTGGGGGACCATCAGCTGGCGCGGAACCATCGCCGCCGGCAACGCGATCGAGTTGTTCACGCGCGCCGGCAACACCGAGACGCCCGACGACACGTGGAGCCCGTGGTCCGCAGCCTACGGCAACCCGCTCGGATCGCCGATCACCAGCCCGAAGGCGCGCTACCTGCAATGGCGCGCGGTCCTCACCGGCAAGGGTGACGGCCCGGTGCTGACGTCGGTCACCGCCGCGTACCTGCAGCGCAACCTCCGGCCGGTCGTCCGCAGCATCACGGTCCACCCGCCGGGGATCGTCTTTCAGAAGCCATTCACGACCGGTGATCCGGACCTCGCCGGCTTCGACGATCAGTCGACGCCGGAGCGCAAGCTCGCCGCCGCCGCGAGCGCGCAGCCTGGTTCCTCGTCGTCGCTCGGCCGCCGGACGTATCAGAAAGGGCTGCAGACGCTGCTCTGGAAGGCCGACGACGAGAACGACGACGACCTGGTCTACGACGTCCTGTTCCGGCGCGAAGGCGAGTTGGCGTGGAAGACGCTGCGCAAGGCGACGACCGACGCGATCCTCGTGTGGGACACGACGACGGTCCCGAACGGCACGTACTTCGTCAAGATCGTCGCGTCAGACGCGGCGTCGAATCCGATGAGCACCGCGCTCACCGGCGAGCTCGACAGCGTGGCGTTCGAAGTGGACAACACCCCGCCGTCGATTGTCGTCGGCACCGTCCGGCTCGAGCGCGGCCGCACGATCATCCCGTTCGACGTCAAGGATGACCACTCCCCCGTCCAGAAAGTGGAGTTCTCGCAGGACGGCCAGCGCTGGCGCGGCGTCTTTCCGGTCGACGGCATCGCCGATTCGCGCGAGGAACATTACGAGCTCGCGGTCGACGGCGAGCTCGGCGAGCGCGGCCTGACGCTGCGCGCGAGCGACTCGATGAACAACGTCGAGACGATCAACGTCGCGGCGCCGCGGCGTCCATAGAGGCACCAGGCCGGCCGCTCTGCTCGTCTCCGTCCCCGCTGCCTCCCCGGACGAGAGTCATTCGGCGCGCAATGCGGTCATCGGATCGACCCGCAGCGCGCGCAGCGTCGGCATCACGCTACCCACAACCGTCATCACTGCCGACAACCCGACCGCCGCGAGCAGCGTCGGTGCATCGGCCGGTTTCACGCCGGCGAGCAGCGCTTCCATGCTCCGTCCGGCGACGTAGGCGAGCCCCACGCCCGGTATCACCCCGGCGAGCGCGAGCAGGACGGTGCGGCCGACGACCAGCCGCAGAATGTCGCCGGACTGCGCGCCGAGCGCCATGCGAACGCCGATCTCCTGCGCCCGCTGCGATACCGAGAAGGACAGCAGACCGTGGATGCCGATGCCGGCGAGCACGAAGGCGATCACCGCGAAGGCCGACAACACCGTGACCTGCGCCGAGCGCGACGCGGTGTCGCGCTCGACCACCTCGGTCAAGGTGTTCATGTCGGCGACCGGCATGGTCGGATCAATCTGGTGGATCAGCGCGCGAATGGCGCCGGCCTGCGTTTCTGGCGGCGTGCTGGTCCGCACCACCAGCCACCGCGGCACGTAGCCGACGATGTTGCCGTCGTCGACCTGACGGAACGGCAGGTAGACCTGCGGCTCGGCGTCGCGCTCGAGGCCGCGCATCAGCACGTCCCCCGCCACGCCGGCGATGACCCGCTCGTTGAGCGCGAACGTGAAGTGATGCCCGATCGCCGACACCGGCGTCTCCTTGGGAAGGAACCGCTTGACGAACGACTCGCTGACGACCGCCACGTACTGGGTGTCATGCGTGTCGCCGTCGCTGGTGTCGCGCCCGTGCTTGATCGGAATGTTCATCGTCGCGAAGTAACCGGGGGTGACATATCGCAGGAACGCGTTCTTGTTCTCGGCCCGGTTGACCGGCGCACCATCCATCGAGACCGGCCAGATCCCGCCCTTCATCCTGCCCAGCGGCAGATGACTGACGAACGCGGCGTTGGTCACGCCGGGAAGGGCCCGCGCGCCCGCGATCACGCGTGTGTAGAACGCGTCGCGCGTGACGACCTTGTTGAACTGCGGAATGGGCAGCGGCGTCTGCATCGTGAGGACGCCTTCCGGTTCGAATCCCGGGTTCTTCAACTGGATGGTCCACAGCGCCCGGATCAGGAGCCCCGCCGATACCAGCAGGACGACGGATGCCACGATTTCGATGATGACGAGCGTCGCTCGCACGCCCTCCTTCTGACCGCCGCCGGAGCGGGCGCCTTCACGCAGCCCGGTGAGATCGGCCTGCCCGGCGCGCCGCATCGGCGCCAGGCCGAACACGAGTCCGGTGACAAGGGTGAGCGCGATCGCGAAGAGCAGGACGCGGAGGTCGACGGTCGGGGCGCTGGCCAGCGGCAGCGCCGTCGGCACCAGCCGGTTCAGCAGCGGGACCGCGGCGTACGCGATCGCCACGCCGAGCGCGCCGCCGCCGACCGCGAGCAGCAGGCTTTCGGTCATCAGCTGCCGGATCATCCGCTCGCGACCGGCGCCCATGGCGGTGCGCACGGCGAGTTCACGGCGGCGCTCGAGGGCGCGGGCGAGCAGGAGGTTGGCGAGATTGGCGCAGGCGATCAGCAGCACGCACGCGGCCGCGCCCGAGAGCGCGTACAACAGCAACCTCGCCTGCTGGGAGACGCCATCGTCCGAGAGACGCGTCAGGTTCGCGCCGACGTCCTTGTTCTCGGCCGGGAACTGCTGCTTGGATCGCGCCGCCAGCACGTCCATCTCGGCCCGCGCCTGCGCCAGCGAGACGCCGGCGCGCAGCCGGCCGACGCTGTACTGCCAGTTGTCGTTGCGGTCGACGTAGGCCTGCTCGTTGAAACGCAGCGGCGTCCAGTAGGACACCTCGCTCACCGGGAACCGGAACGCCGGCGGCATGACGCCGATCACCGTGAATGACTCAGCGTCGAGCAGCAGCTGGCGGCCGAGGATCGACGGATCGCCGCCGAACTGCCGCTGCCACAGGCGGTAGCTGAGGATCATCGTGCCGGGCGCGCCGTCGCGGTCGTCCTGCTCGGTGAAGAGCCGGCCGATCAGCGGCTGGACGCGAAGGGTCTGAAACAGATCGTGGGACACGGCCGTGCCTTCGACCCGCTGCGGCTCGCCGAAGCCGACCAGATTGCCGGACGCGGCGTGGTGCAGGCCGATGCTCTCGAACACCGTGCTGCCCGCTTTCCAGTCGCGATAGTTCGCCGCCGACAGCTCCAGCTGGGAGTAGGCCGGCGTTTTCTCGTACAGACGGACCAGACGGTCCGCCTGCGGAAACGGCAGCGGCCGCAGCAGCACGAAATCGGTCACGGAGAAAGCGGCAGTGGTCGCGCCGATGCCGAGCGCGACAATCACGATCGCGGTGATCGCGAAACCCGGCGCGCGGCGCAGCATGCGGGCCGAGTAGCTCACGTCCTGGCGCAGCAGATCCCAGTGCACCAGCAGCGCATTGCCCAAAATGTCGGGAACCGTCTCGAGCAAGACGCCGGCGACACCGAACGCCCCGGCGCCGGCAACCCGCCGCGCGAACACCGCACGCATCTCGTCGCCGTACTCGTTCCGGAACGACGCCGGATAGGCGCGCAGCAGCAGTGTATAAATCCTCAAATCCCTAAATCCTCAAATCCTCGGATTGCTAAGCCTTTCCCGGCGCGAAGCCGACCGCGCGCGCCATCTTCACGAGCTGACCGAGGCGACGCGCTTCCGCCCTGGCGGCGGTCGCGCCGTCGGGCGTGATCCGGTAATAGCGCCGGCGCTCGTCGTCCTCTTCCGGCGCCGGCCGATCGCGGGTCTCGACGATCAGCCCCTGTTCGAGCATGCGCTGGATGGAGCGATAGAGCGTCCCGGCGCTGAGCTTGAGCTCGCCGCCGGTGCGGGCAGCGACGTCCTGGATGATGGCGTAGCCGTGGCGGTCTTCTTCCGCCAGGGCGAGCAGGATGTGAAAGGTGGCAGCGGGCAGCATGTCGTCCAACTATAGCCACACTGGGTATACTCTCCAAGGCTATAGACGGGGCGCGGGCTAGAATGGTTCGCTATGGATAAGACGTTCCTGCTGCTGGGGGCAGTGGCGGCCTTTCTCGCGGTCGCCCTCGGCGCCTTCGGCGCGCACGGCCTGCGCGGCCGGTTGTCACCGGAGATGCTCGGCGTATTCCAGACCGGCGTCCAGTACCACATGTACCACGCCCTGGCGCTGATCCTGGTCGCCGGGATCATGGGCCGGATGAGCGGCTGGCTGATTCACACCGCCGGCTGGTGCTTCGTCGCCGGCATCGTCTTTTTTTCCGGCAGCCTGTATCTGCTGGCGGTCACCGGCGTCACCATCCTCGGTGCGGTGACACCGATCGGCGGACTGCTCTTTCTGATCGGCTGGGCGTGCCTCGCCTTCGCCGCGATCTGATGAACCCGCGAATCGTGGCGGCGTCGGCTCTTCGCGTGCGTCATGCCCTCATGGTCGGGGTCATGCGGTGATCCGGATTACCGAGACCATTGCGATCGAGGAGCGCGAACTCGACGAGCGCTTCGTCCGCGCGTCGGGGCCTGGCGGGCAGAACGTCAACAAGGTGTCGACCGCCGTCGAGCTCCGGTTCGACGTCACCGGCTCGTCGCTGCCGGCGGACATGAAGACCCGGTTGACCGCGCTCGCCGGCACCCGCATCAGCACCGACGGCGTGCTGTTGATCGACAGCCGCGAGCATCGGACGCAGGTGCAGAACCGCGAGGCGGCGCGGGCGCGGCTGGTCGCGCTGCTGCAGCTCGCCGCGAAGCGGCCGAAGCCGCGCCGGCCGACGAGGCCGAAACGCGCGGCCAAGGAAAAACGGCTCGAGTCGAAGCGCCAGCGCAGCGAAGTGAAAACGCTGCGCGGCCGCGGTGGCCGCGGCGACGACTGACGCGGAGGACGAATGAACCGCCGCTCCTTCCTTCATCGTACGGGGATGACCGCGGCTGCGCTCGCGGTCGGCGGCCGATCGGGGCTGCTGGCGCAGCCGGACGCACCCCGCTGGCGCGTCTTCGAGATCACGACGATGGTGCGCGTCCGCGAGCCGCGCGGCGCGACGCGCGTGTGGCTGCCGACGCCGCTGGCCGTCGCTCCCTATCAGCACACGATGGGCGATACCTACCATCCCGGCGGCGGCACCGCCGTAATGATCGAAACCAACGCGAACGAGCCGGACATTCTCGGCTGCTCCTGGGATGACGGAATCGATCCGGCCGTCACGCTCGTCAGCCGCGTCGCCACGATCGATCACGCGGTCGATCTGACCCGACCCGCGGTGCCGCCACCGCCCGACCTGACCGCGCTCAGCCGCTTTCTGCGCCCGACCAGGCTGATCCCGATCGACGGCATCGTCCGGACGACGGCGGACACGATCGTCAAGGGCGCGGGCACCGACATCGAGCGCGCGCGGGCAATTTACGACTGGATCGTCGAGCACACGTTTCGCGATCCGAAGACGCGGGGCTGCGGCACCGGCGACATCCGGTTCATGCTCGAGTCGGGAAATCTGGGCGGCAAGTGCGCCGATTTGAACGGGCTGTTCGTCGGCCTGTGCCGCGCGGCGGGCCTTCCGGCGCGCGACGTCTACGGTCTGCGCGTCGCGCCGTCGGCGCGCGGCTTCAGCAGTCTCGGTCTGTCGTCAGCTGACGCGACCAAAGCGCAGCATTGCCGCGCGGAGGTCTACCTCGCCGGTTACGGGTGGGTGCCGGTCGATCCGGCCGACGTCCGCAAGGTCGCGCTCGAGGAACCGCCCGGCGGTCTCGCGATCGACGACGAGCGCGTCCGGCTGGCCCGCGAGCGGCTGTTCGGATCGTGGGAGATGAACTGGATCGCGTACAACTTCGCCAACGATGTCGAGCTGCGCGGCTCGCGGCGGAAGCCGCTGGGATACTTCATGTATCCACAGGCAGAGACCGCCGACGGTCCGCTAGACAGCCTCGACGCGGAGCGCTTCACGTACAGCATCACCGTGCGGGAAGTCCCCTGACATGGCGACGTCCGCGCGAACCGCCCTTCGGCCGCGGACGTGGCCGTCGCCTACCTGACGACTCCGCGCCGTCCAGAGAGCGACGCGCTAGCTGACGCGGGTGAAGTCGCGCGACACCGTCGCGCCGGCATCGTCGGTATAGGACACGACCAGCGGACTTTCCGTCGCCGCCGCGGAAGGATCCGCGGTACGCAGGGTCACTGTTTTCCGATCGGCGATGCGAATCGTGATCTGCTGGCGGCCGCGGTTGACGTCGATCACGGTGCCTTCGGTCCTCTCTGCGCCGTCGCGAATGACGACGCGGCGGCCGGCGAACGCGCTCAGTGGATCCGGCGGCGTGCCCTTGCCGCCGAAATGCAGAATCTTCTTCGCCTGATCCGCGACCCGCCTGACGCCGTCCGCGATGACGCCGCCGGCGTGGTGCTCCGCCTCGATCGTTTCGTCAGTGGCAATGGTGCCGGTGACGCCCTGGATCGGCGGCGCGGTCTGCGCCGTGGCCCTGGCGGAACAGATGAGCAGCAGGAACAGCGCAGGGATCAGCCGCATATATACACCTGCGTACCAGCTTACACCTCCGGCGACACCGCCATCGATCCTTCGCCGGCCGCCACCGACGCGCCGCCCACCTGCACGCCGGTGATCACCTTGCTGGAAGACCAAGGCCGGCGCTGGGCTACCATAGGTCTTCTTTCCGTGGAGGAACCGACATGAAACGAAGCGTGCTCCTGGGGATCCTGGTCGCGGCCGGCGCGGCGTCGATGGCCGCGCAAAGCGCCGCCCCGAAGGTGATCGACATCCTGAAGTTGAAAGACAACCTGTACGTCCTCACCAGTTCGACGCCGGGGGACGCGGCGACCTTCAGCGGCGGCAACGTCGCGGTGTTCATCACCGACGCCGGCGTCACGCTGGTGGACGACAAGCTCGCCGGCTGGGGCCAGGCGGTGCTCGACAAGGTGAAGAGCGTCACCGACAAGCCGATCACGCGCATCATCAACACGCACACGCATGGTGATCACACCGGCAACAACGGCTTCTTCGGGGCCAACGTCGAGATCGTGGCGCAGGAGAACACCAAGACGAACATGGCGAAGATGGACGCCTTCAAGGGGGACAACGCGAAGTTCCTGCCGTCGAAGACCTACGCCGACAAGATGACGCTCGGATCCGGCGCGGATCGCATCGACCTGTACTACTTCGGCGCCGGCCACACCAGCGGCGACACGTTCGTCGTCTTCCCCGCCCTCCGCGTGCTGCACACGGGCGACGACTTCGCCTGGAAGGACGGCCCGCTCTGCGATCGCAACAACGGCGGCAGCTGCGTCGCGTTGCCGCGAACGCTGCAGAAGGCGATCGCCGGCATCAAGAACATCGACACCGTGATCCCCGGCCACAGCCCGATGCAGACGCCGAAGGATCTCGAGATCTGGCAGAAGTTCACCGCCTCGCTGCTGTCGCACGCGGTCGGCCAGATGAAGGCCGGCAAGAGTGTCGACGAAGCGACCGCGTCGTTCTCGGTCGACGGGTTCCCCGGGTACAAGAAGGAACGGGTCAAGGGCTCCATCCAGGCTGTCTACGACGAGCTCAAGAAGTAAACTATGCGCATGAACGCATCGATGCGCGCGGCGGCGCTGCCGGCGCTGGTCGCCGGCGTCCTGCTCGGCTCGGCTCCGGCGTACGCGCAGGTCGACTTCTCCGGCACCTGGATCCTCGATCGGGCCATCAGTGCCGACCTCGCCAAGGTGACGCTCGAGCCGCCGGCGCAGACGCAGGCGCGCCGAATGCCCGGAGGGCTCAGCGGCGGCTTCGGCGGACGCGGTTTCGGCGGCGGCAACCGGCGCCAGGGTCAGAGCGGCGGCAACGAACGCGGCGACAGCCGTGGCGCGGCGCTCGCCGACGAGGAACGCGTCCGGCTCCGCGAGGTCACCACGTTCGTGAAGACGCTCGGAACCGCGACCATCGAGCACACGGATCACTCGACGTTCACCGTCACCGACGCGCAGGGGCACGCGCACCTGTTTCCGACCGACGGCACCAAGACGCCGCAAACCTTTGCCGCCGCCGCGCTCGACACCTTGACGAAGTGGGACGGCCCGCACATGGTGACCGTCTTCACGATCGGCCCGACGCACGATCTGGTGTTCACCTACATTCTGGTGCCGGCCAGCAGGCAGCTGGCACTGCGCATTCAACTCGAAGAGTCGGGACGCCCGCGCACCGACGTCCCGGAGCTCCGGCTCGTCTACAAGCTCCAGTCCGCAACCCATTCCGCACGAGGCGCGCGACACTAATCGATGGCGAACATCCTCCAACGTCTCCCGGCCGGCCAGAAGGTCGGCATCGCGTTTTCCGGCGGCCTCGATACGAGCGCGGCGCTCCACTGGATGCGGGCGAAAGGCGCGATCCCGTACGCCTACACCGCCAACCTCGGACAGCCCGACGAAGCCGACTACGACGAGATCCCCCGCAAGGCGCTGCAATACGGCGCCGAGAACGCACGGCTCGTCGACTGCCGCGCCCAGATGGTCGCGGAAGGGATCGCGGCGCTGCAAAGCGGCGCCTTCCACATCTCTACCGCCGGCGTGCCCTACTTCAACACCACGCCGCTCGGCCGCGCCGTCACCGGCACGATGCTCGTCGTCGCGATGAAAGAAGACGACGTCCACATCTGGGGCGACGGCAGCACCTTCAAGGGCAACGACATCGAGCGGTTCTACCGCTACGGCCTGCTCGCGAACCCGAATCTCCGCATCTACAAGCCGTGGCTCGATCAGCAGTTCATCGACGAGCTCGGCGGCCGCAAGGAGATGTCGGAGTACATGAACAAGGCCGGCTTCGCGTACCGCATGAGTACCGAGAAGGCGTACTCCACCGACTCGAACATCCTCGGCGCCACGCATGAAGCCAAGGACCTCGAGTTCCTCGACAAAGGGATCATGATCGTGCAGCCGATCATGGGCGTCGCCTCGTGGCGGCAGGACGTCGACGTCGAGGCAGAGACGGTGTCGGTGCGCTTCGACGAAGGGCGTCCGGTCGCCCTCAACGGCACCGAGTATGACGATCAGGTCGAGCTGATGCTCGCGGCGAATGCGATCGGCGGACGCCACGGCCTCGGCATGTCGGACCAGATCGAGAACCGGATTATCGAGGCGAAGAGCCGCGGCATCTACGAGGCGCCCGGCATGGCGCTGCTTTTCATCGGCTACGAACGGTTGATCACCGGGATCCACAACGAAGACACGATCGAGCAGTACCGCGAGAGCGGCCGGCGCCTGGGCCGCCTGCTCTATCAGGGCCGGTGGTTCGATCCGCAGGCGCTGATGCTGCGGGAAACCGCGCAGCGCTGGGTCGCGCGCGCCGTCACCGGCGAGGTGACGGTGCAGCTTCGCCGCGGCAACGACTACTCCATCCTCAACACCGAGAGTCCGAACCTGACCTACAAGCCGGAACGGCTGACGATGGAAAAGGGCGAGAGCGTGTTCTCGCCGCAGGATCGCATCGGTCAGCTGACGATGCGCAATCTCGACATCACCGACACCCGCGACAAGCTGCTGACCTACGTGAAGACCGGCCTGATCGCGCCATCGCTTGGATCCTCGATGCCGATGCTGAGTGACGGCGGCCACGACAGGAAGGACTGAAATGAACGCGTGGCTGTTGCTGGCTGTCGTCCTCGCCGCCGTGCAGACACCCATGAGCATCCCCAGCTACACCGTCGATCCGGCGTGGCCGAAGCCGCTGCCGAACCACTGGATCGTCGGCGCGGTCGCCGGCGTCGCCGTCGACTCGCACGATCACGTCTGGATCACGCATCGGCCGTCGACGCTGCAGCCGAACGAAACGCGCTCGATCTGGAAAGCGGCGCCTCCCGTGCTGGAGTTCGATCGGGACGGCACGCTGGTGTCGTCGTGGGGGGGGCCTGGCCAGGGCTACGAGTGGCCGCAGCTCGAGCACGGCATCTATGTCGACGACCAGGACAACGTCTGGCTCGGCGCCGGCGGCGACAAGGATGCGCACATCCTGAAGTTCACGCGGCAGGGCAAGTTCCTGCTGCAGATCGGCCGCCAGGGCAAAGGCACCGGCAGCAACGACACGCAGAACCTCGGCGCCCCGGCGCACATGGTCGTCGACGCGCCGGCCAACGAGCTCTACGTCGCCGACGGCTACGTCAACCACCGCATCATCGTCTTCGACGCCACGACCGGCGCCTACAAACGTCACTGGGGCGCCTACGGCAAAAAGCCGGACGATGCGTACTTCACGAACGGCGGTGAAGTGCTGCCGGGTCCATTCGCCGGCAAGGTCCAGAACGAGAACAGGCCGAGCCAGTACGACCCAAAGGGTCCGCCGCCGCCGCAGTTCCGGATCGTGCACGCGGTCCGCATCTCGAAGGACGGCCTGGTGTACGTCTGCGATCGCACCAACGATCGCCTCCAGGTCTTCCGCAAGGACGGCACCTTCGTCCAGGAGCAGTTCATCGCGAAGGAGACGTTCGGCAGCGGCTCGGTCTGGGACATCGGTTTTTCGACCGACCCCGATCAGACCTACGCCATCGTCATCGACGGTACCAACCAGCAGGTGTATGTGCTGCGGCGCAAGACGCTCGAGGTCCTGAGCACGTTCGGCGGCGCCGGGCACTGGGCCGGTCAGTTCTACGGCGCGCACAATCTCGCGGTCGATTCGCGCGGCAACCTGTACATCACCGAGACCTACGAAGGTAAGCGGGTCCAGAAGTTCACCATCCGATAAACGGAGATCATGACCCTGTCTGACACCACCACCGCCGGGACTCCGGCGACGGCGCCGCCCGCGACCGCTGCCCTGATCATGGCGATGCTCGATTCGGGCCAGGGCATCAGCGACCTGATCTTTTCCCCGGCGCGGCCGCCGCAGGTCGAACGCCAGGGGGAGCTCGTGTCGGTGCCGGTGCCGGGGCTGCCGCCGCTGCTGACGCCCGAAGACACGTCGCGGATCGCGCGCGATCTGGTCGGCGAGAATACCCAGGCGCTCGCCGCGCTCAAAGAGCAGGGCTCCTGCGACTTCTCGTACGCGATTCCCGAGCGCGCCCGCTTCCGCGTCAACGTCTTCCGTCAGCGCGGCACTTTCGCGATCGTGATGCGCGTGATCGCGCCGAACATCCCCACGATTGCCGAACTGAAGCTGCCGGCCGCGGTCGCCGATGCCGCCACTTTGAAGAGCGGCATCGTGCTGGTGACCGGCCCCACCGGCTCGGGCAAGTCGACGACGCTGGCCGCGATCATCGACCTGATCAACGAAACGCGCGCCGAGCACATCCTGACGATCGAGGATCCGGTCGAGTTCCTGCACCTGCACAAGAAGGGCACGGTCCACCAGCGCGAGCTGCACAGCGACACGCCGACGTTCGCGGCGGCGCTGCGCGCGGCGCTCCGCCAGGCGCCGAAGGTGATCCTCGTCGGCGAGATGCGCGATCGCGAGACCATCGAGATCGCGCTGACGGCGGCCGAGACCGGACATCTGGTGTTCTCGACACTGCATACGATAGACGCCTCCAAGACCACCGACCGCATCGTCAACTCCTTCGAGCCCGGCGAACAACACCCGGTCCGGATTCGCCTGGCGGCGACGTTCCGCTATTTCATTGCGCAGCGTCTCATCCCGCAGAAGATCGGCGGCCGCGTCGCGGTGCTCGAGATTCTGAAGTCGACGCTGCGGACGCGCGAGTACATCGAGAAAGGGGACACCGAGGGCAAGAGCCTGCTCGATGCGATGAACGACGGCGAGCTCGACGGGATGCAGACGTTCGACGGCGAAATCGAGAAGCTGGTCCGCGCCGGCGCCATTTCACTCACGACCGCGCTGCTCTACGCCAGCAATCCGGGCAACCTCAGAGTGCGGCTGTTCGATGTCGCCGACGACGCGCCGGCGGCCGCGACATGAGGATGCGGCGCGGCGCGGTTGCCGTCGCCGTTCTGGCGGGACTATCGGTCGGCGCGTCGGCGCAAGCCCCGATCCGCACCGCGGACATCACGCTGCGCGGCCTGGCCGCGTCCGATTTTCCGCGGACGACGAAGCTCGCCGACAACGTCTACGCGTACGAACAGATTGATCCGACCAAGCGGACCGTCACCGTCAACAACCTGATTGTCGTCACGCCGGAGGGCGTGCTCATCGCCGAGAGCCAGGGCACCGCGGGCAACGTGACACGGCTCGTGGCCGACGTGGCGAAGCTGACGCCGCAGCCGATCAAGTACGTCGTGGTCGGATCGGAGCACGGCGATCACACCGGCGGGATCGCCGCCTTCCCCGCCGGTATCGTGTACCTCGCGCATCCGTTTTCGGCGCCGCGGATCAAGCAGCCGACCGAGCCGGTCACCGACAAGCGCATCGTCATGCTGGGCGGGACCGAGATCGACGTGCTGTTCCTCGGCCGCGCGCACACCGGCGGCGATCTCGAGGTCTACCTGCCGCGCGAGAAGGTCCTGTTCATGAGCGAAGTGTTCTCGAACCGCATCTTTCCGTCGATGGCCAACGGCTACCCGACCGAGTGGCTGACCACGCTGCGGAAGGCCGAGCAGATGGACGTCGCCTGGTTCGTGCCGGCGCACGGGTTCGTCGACAGCGCCGCGGTGATGCGCGAAGAGGAACACCAGTACCGGCTGGCGATCGAGCGGATTGTGGCCGAAGGCGCGCGTCTGCACGCCGCAGGCACGCCGGTCGAGAACGCGCCGGCGGCCGCCCGCCTCGAGCCGTACGACGGCTGGACCCGCGCCGGCAACAATGCATCGGCGGCGCTGAAACGCGTCTACATGGAGCTCGACGGAAAACTGAAGTCAGACCCCTGATCTCTCGCGTCACGTTCTTAGCCCGCGCGAACATCGAGATCTGCTCCCGGTCACGAAAGCGCGAACAGCAGCAGCGACCGCGCGGTGACGTCGTAGACCTCGGCGAATGGAAACGGCGCCGGCGGCTCGTAGTCGGGCACATTGGTGTCGATCAGCAGCTTCCAGCCGCCGCCGCCCGGGTGCGACGGCAGCGTGAACCGGACGAGATCGTGATAGCCGTTGAGCACCATCAGCAGCGTCGCGTCCTCGCCGCGCCGGCCGATGCCGGTGGGCTGGGCGCGGCCGTCCATCAGCATGCCGAAGCAGCGCATGTTGCCGTCCGACCATTCGTCGGCCTTCATTTCGGCGCCGGTCGCATTGATCCAGGTCACGTCCTTGACGTTCAGCAGTTCGTTGAACTCGCCGGCGAGAAACCGCTCGCGGCGCAGAATCGGGTATTGATGCCTGAGCGACGTGAGCTTCCGGACGAACGCGGTCAGCGCGCGGCCGCTCTCGCCCACGTCCCAGGTCAGCCAGCTGACGTCGTTGTCCTGGCAGTAGGCGTTGTTGTTGCCCCGCTGAGTGCGCGCCGACTCGTCGCCGGCGAGCAGCATCGGCGTGCCCTGCGCCAGCAGCAGAGTCGCGAGCATGTTGCGGATCTGGCGCTGCCGCAGCGCCGTGATCTCGGGATCGTCGGTCGGCCCTTCGACCCCCGAATTCCAGGATCGATTGTCGGACGTGCCGTCCTTGTTGCCCTCGCCGTTGGCGTCGTTGTGCTTCTCGTTGTAGGTGACGAGATCGTTCAGCGTGAAGCCGTCGTGCGCGGTGATGAAGTTGACCGACGCCCATGGCTTGCGGCCGCGCCGCTTGAACAGGTCGGGCGACGCGCACAGCCGCGGCGCCAGTGCGCCGGCCGCCGCATCCCCTTTCCAGAAGCTGCGCACGGTGTCACGGAACTGATCGTTCCACTCGGCCCATCCCGGCGGAAAGCCGCCGACCTGGTAGCCGCCGGGACCGCAGTCCCACGGCTCGGCGATCAGCTTCACCGTTTCGAGCACCGGATCCTGGCCGCACGCTTTGAGGAAGCCGCTCTGGTAGTCGAAGCCGTTCGGCTCGCGCGCCAGGATCGTGCCGAGGTCGAAGCGGAAGCCGTCGACGTGCGTCTCGGTCACCCAGTAGCGCAGGCTGTCGGTCACCATCTGGATCACGCGGGCGTGGCTCAGGTTCAGCGTGTTCCCGGTGCCGGTGTCGTTGATGTAGAACCGCGGCTGGTCGGGCAGCAGCCGGTAGTAGGACGCGTTGTCGATCCCCTTGAACGAGAGCGTCGGGCCGCGCTCGTTTCCTTCCGCGGTGTGGTTGTAGACGACGTCGAGGATCACCTCGAGGCCGGCGTCGTGAAAGCGCGCGACCATCTCCTTGAACTCGCGCAGGCTGTTGGCGCGATCGGAGGCGTAGCGCGGATCGGGCGCGAAGAAGCCGATGCTGTTGTAGCCCCAGTAGTTCGACGTGCCCCGCTCGATCAGGTAGCTGTCGTTGATGAAGGTGTGGACCGGCAGCAGCTCGACGCTGGTGACGCCGAGCGCCTTGATGTAGTCGATCACCTCGCGGTGCCCCAGCCCGGCGAAGGTGCCGCGCTGATGCTCGGGGACGCCGGGATGCTGTTTCGTGTAGCCGCGGACGTGCGTCTCGTACAGCACGGTGTGGGCCCACGCCACCGGCCGCCGGTTGGGCTCGCCGTGCCAGTCGAAGTTCGGGTCCACCACGACGCACTTGGGCACGAACGGCGCGCTGTCGCGCGTGTCGAACGTGAGGTCGTCGCCGTCGGCGCCGATGGTGTAGCCGAAGCACGCCGGGTCCCACTTGAGGTCGCCAGTATGCGCGCGCGCGTAGGGATCGAGCAGCAGCTTGTGCGGGTTGAAGCGGTGCCCCGCCGCCGGCTCGTACGGACCGTAGACGCGATAGCCGTACACCGTCGACGGCCCGATGCCCGGG
This sequence comes from Acidobacteriota bacterium, assembly GCA_025463215.1. Taxonomy (GTDB): domain Bacteria; phylum Acidobacteriota; class Vicinamibacteria; order Vicinamibacterales; family CAVVIG01; genus CAVQFC01. The sequence goes on from JAOBWF010000159.1 coordinate 45,076, forward strand.
ATATAGCCGTGCCAGATCTCGTTGGTGTACTCGGGCAACTCGATCCGCTTCAGCTCGCGCTCACCCGCCGTGTCGAAGAGACAGACCTCGACCTTGGTCGCGTTCGCCGAAAACAGGCTGAAGTTGACCCCATGGCCATCCCATGTCGCGCCGCGCGGAAACGGCGACCCTTCGCTGACGCGTCGATCCACGTTATTCTTTACAGGGAGCATTCATCGTGTCCATTCGGCCAGTCAAGCGCGTCGTCGCTGCCACACCCCACACCGAAGGCGCCGGCGTCAAGCTGCGGCGCGCGTTCGGGTTCGGCGACACCACCGAGTTCGATCCGTTCCTGCTGTTCGACGACTTCCGCAACGAGAACCCGAGCGATTATCTCGCGGGGTTTCCGTGGCATCCACACCGCGGCATCGAGACCATCACCTACGTGCTCGCCGGCAACGTCGCGCACGGCGACAGCCTCGGCAACCGCGGCAATCTCGGCGCCGGCGACGTGCAGTGGATGACCGCCGGCAGCGGCATCATGCACCAGGAGATGCCACAGGGGGACGCGCAGGGCCGCATGCACGGCTTCCAGCTGTGGGCGAACCTCCCCGCCTCGCTGAAGATGACCGCGCCGCGCTATCAGGATATCGCGGCCGCCGACATCCCCGAGGTGGTCGACGACGACGGCACGCGGGTGCGGGTGATCGTCGGCGAATTCTGGGGACGGCAGGGCCCGGTCGAAGGGGTCGCGGCCGACCCGCAATACGTCGACGTGTCGGTGCCGCCGCGCACCCGCAAGCGGCTCAAGGTCGACATGAGCCGTCACGCCTTCGCGTACGTCTTCGCCGGCTCCGGCACCTTCCGCGACGCCTCGGATCCGCGCGGGGTGCTGACGGAAGCGACCGACGGCAGCGACCGCGTCCACCGCGCCGCCGACATCGGCAACCGATCGCTCGTGCTGTTCGACAGCGGCGACGAAGTGGTCGTCGAGTCGGGCGACGAGGGGATCCGGTTCCTGCTGGTGTCGGGCCAGCCGCTCGAGGAACCGGTCGCCTGGTACGGACCGATCGTGATGAACACGCAGGACCAGCTGCGCCAGGCGCTTGCGGACCTGCGCGCCGGCACGTTCATCAAGTAAGGCGGCCGCGGCTACGACGGGCAGGTCAGGCTCGCGATCTCGCCGCGCTTTTTTTTGAACGCGGCGACCCACTCGTCGACGGTCGCGCCGGGGCGGTTCGGGTTGGTCGTGCGGTGCTCGAAACGGGCGACCGCGAACAGATCGCGCAGCTGCCCGTCGGTGAGCTGCATCAGCAGGTCGGACAGGAACTTGCGCCCGGCTTCCCTGATCTGCGGGTTCTGCAGCGAGCCGGTTTGCGACGGCGGCAGCTCGCCGATGCACGCCTTCGGATCCGACCAGATCGGCGCCGCCGACCACTGCTGCAGGTTGACGCTGCCGACCGCGTCGCGGTTGAACAGATTCGATCGGCCGAAGGTCTGGCCCAGATCGTTGACCATCATCACCGGATGGGCGCAGCGGCCCTTCTCCACATGGTCCTCGGCGTGCTCGTCGACGCAGATCAGCCGCTGCTGCGCCGCCTTGTTGTCGGTGTGCTGGACGAAGACCGCCAGCAGCTTGAGCGCGTCGCGCTGCGCCTGAGGCGCGCCGCCGGCCGCTTCCTGCACCTCGTCGAGCTCGGACCACGCCCAGCCGGAGTCGGGCGCGGTCTCGATCACGTGCCCCTTGAACTTGCGCTCGATCGCCGCCGGATCGAAGAGCACCGCGGTAGCGCCCTTTTCTGGCGTCGCGGCCATGATCGGCGGGCAGCCGTCGCACGACACTTTCACCGGATACATCCGGTCGGCCGGGAATCCGAGCGCCCAGAACAACCGGGTCGCTGCCACTTCGGCATACACTTCACCGTTGTCGCGTCCGAATTTCACCTTCACTTCGTCGGCCGGCGGAATGACGCAGGTGAACTTCGGCGAGTTGCCCGACAACTGCTTGCGGTCGTAGCGGCAGTTGACCGTTTCTTCAGGCTTGAACGCGCCGTGGCCGTCGGGCCCGGCGGTCAGGTCCTTGGCCGCCACGTCGGTCTTTTCCCACACCTGGGCCCGCCGGATGGCCTCGCGCCGCGCATCCGCCGAGACATGCGGTTTGGTCGCGGAGTGCAGGCCGCCTCGCGACGAGCAACAGGTCATCAACGCGGCGACCGAGAGCGCGGTGACCAGCGTGAAAGGTTTGAGCACACCCCGAAGTCAGCAAGAACCCGGCCACCTGATCCGGGGGCCCGTAGTCGGGGTCTGAACCTTGCACCATCTCGGCAAGATGGTCCTCGGGTTGCTCATTGCATTCCTCCTCAATACGACCGACACCCCCGACAAAGCCGCGTTCAGGGCGCTGCACGACGAAGCGATGCGCCGGGCCCAGGTCTGGCTCGAACCGGCGACGCCCATTGAGAACGCCCAGCTCGACCGCAATCCCGAGGCGGCAGATGGTTTCGCCGCCGACGCGGTCGTCGAGTGCACCTTCAAACCGGGCGGCATCGGCGGCACGACGCCCAAGTTCGATTGCGAGCTGGCCGACGGCAACACCGTGAAGGTCAAATACGGCCGCAGCAACCCCGAGGTCTACACCGAGGTCGCCGCGACGCGGCTGCTCGCCGCCCTCGGCTTCCCCACCGATCGCATGTACATCGTGAAGCGCGTACGCTGCTACGGCTGCCCGGCGGATCCGTTTCCGCAGCTCGAATGCGCGACCAACCAGACCGACGGCGCGCCGCTCGAGAACTGCTTTCCGGGGCTCGACTTCACCCGCTCCCACGATTTCGACGACGCGGTGATCGAGCGGCCGGTCAAGGGCCGCCGGATCGAAATGCGCAGCACGCGCGGGTGGTCGTGGGAAGAACTGAAATACGTCGACGAAGTGGCCGGCGGCGCGACGCGCGGACAGATCGACGCGCTGCGGCTGCTGGCCGTGTTCCTCGGCCACTGGGACAACAAGGCGAAGAATCAGCGGCTGCTCTGCCTCGGCGAGAAGAAGACCGCCGAAGGCTGCGCGCATCCGCTCGCGATGGTGCAGGACCTCGGCGCCACGTTCGGGCCGATGAAGCTCGATTTCGTGCGCTGGGCGCGGACGCGGATCTGGACGGACGCCCCCTCCTGCCGCGTGTCGATGAAGCACATGCCGTACGGCGGCTCCACCTTTCCGGACGCGTTCATCTCCGAGGATGGCCGTCAGTTTCTCGCCGATCGACTTCGCCGCCTGTCGACCGCCCAAATCCGCGCGCTGTTCGAGGGCGCCCGGATCGCGCGCTATCCCCACCGCCGCGCCTCAGCGCGCTCCGTCGACAACTGGGTGAAGGCATTTCAGATGAAGGTGCGGGCGATCGTCGACCGGCCCGCATGCCCGCCGCAGCCGGTGCCGACCGTCACGCAGGAACGGCCAGCTCCGCGTCGATGATCATCTCGCCTTCGCGGGTGTGCAGTTCGAGCAGCTTGACGTAGCCGAGCATCGCGCCCGCCGGCGACTGCGCCGCGAGCAGCGGGATATTGAGCAGCAGATATTCGCCGTCGAGACGGATGCCGTCGGGCAGCGTGAGCGACGACATCAGGCGTGACGCGATCGCGCCGAGGCCGCCCAGAAACGACCAGCGCATGACCAGGATCGGCGACTCGGGAAAGCGCGGCTGCTGTTCGATCGTAAAGGCGATCGGAATGGCCGGCACGAACGGCCACGTCACCGTGACGATCGCGTCGAAGCGGTCATCGTCGTGCGGGCGGATGTCCAGCGCGCGAACGGGCGTGCCGCGGCCGGCGAGCGCCTTCGCGACGAAGTGGTTCAGCAGCGGCCGTGGAATCGGAATGTGCGCCAGCGATGTATCAGCCACCGCCGATTATTGTGCCACGCCGCCGCAGCTCGACCGCCATCGACAGTCGCTGACTCGGCGACGCAGCGCCAGGTGCGTGAGCAGCGCCATCCATTTGCCGCGCGCGTCTGACGGTTACCGCATCGTTACGGCGTGCTCACATTGTCGAATGTCGCCTGGGCCGCGGCGGTTGCGGTATGGCTGCTCACGGCGAAGCCGACATACACAGTCGCGGTCATCGGCACCGTATCGGTGCCGACCAGCGTCCACGCCACGCCGTCCGGCGACGTGTACCCGTTGAAGGTATTGCCGATCCGTTCGAGCTTCAGCCACAATGGCGGCCCGGCGAGCGTTCCCGTGCTCGACGTGGTCACGCCACGGGTGGCGACCCGGCGCTCGAACAGCGTGCCCTTGGCGGCCGAGGCGAGCATGAACGCATGCGTCGACCCGGTTGCCAGCGTTTCGCGAATCATCACGCCGGCCTTCGCCCATGCATTCGTATTCTGAATCGTCGCCGCGCGCGCGACGATGACGCCGTCGCCGGTCATCGGCTTGTAGACGAAATGGAAGGCGTCGGCGGTGCCCCAGATGTCGGCGCCGCTGCCTTTCGCGACGAACGTGCCCGAGCCGGCGTTGTACGCGCCCGACCCGGCAACACCCACGGTCCCGATGTCCTGCTGCGACCAGCCGGCCGGCAGCGGCGCCGGCGACGCCGGCGTGCCGCGCGTGATCGACACCTGATCGAACAGCGCGGTCGCGCTCGCCGACGTCGTGTGGCTCGATACCGCGAGACCGACCAGGACGTTCGCGCCCATCGCGATGGTGTCGGTGTCGACCAGGGCCCAGACGACGCCGTCGGCCGACTGATAAGCGCTGATCGTATTGCCCGCACGATCGAGCCTGACCCAGAACGGCGCCCCGTTCATCGTCCCCGACGTGCTGGTGCTGACACCGCTGGTTGCCGTCCGCCGCTGGAACGCCAGCCCTTTGCTGAACGACACGAGCATGAACGCCTGCGCCGATCCCGGGTCGACCGTCTCCCGAATCATGACGCCGGCTTTGGTCCAGGCGTTGACGTTCTGAATCGTGGCGACGCGCGCCACGATCGATCCGTCGCCGGTCAACGGCTGATACGCATACTGCAGCGCGTCGGCCGTGCCCCAGACGTCAGCGCCGGCGCCGGTGACGCTGATCCCGCCGCTCGCCGGCACCGAGGTGCCGCCCGCCACGCCGACCGCGCCGATGTCTTGATTGGCCCAGCCGTCAGGCGCGGCTGCGGCGGCCTGCGATCCGGTGAACAGCTGGCCCCCGACCGTCACCGTCGCGGTGCGCGCCGCGCCGGTATTCGCCGCCGCGTTGACGGCAATCGTGCCGCTGCCGGCGCCGCTCGCCGCGCCCGCAATCGTCAGCCACGGTGCGTTGCTCGCCGCGGCCCATGAACACCAGCTGCCCGTGCTCACGGTGATGGTGCCGCTGTCCCCATCCGGCGAGAACGCCTGACTGGCCGGCGCGAGCGAGTAGCTGCACGCCGCGGCTGCCTGCACGGCCGTGAAGGTCTGGCCGCCGATCGTCGCCGTGGCACTGCGCGCGCCGGCGCCGTTCGGCGCCGCGCTCAAGACGATCGACCCGCTGCCGGTGCCGGATGCGCCGCTCGTCACGGTGAGCCAGCTCGGGTCGTTCGTCGCGGCGGTCCAGCCGCACCAGCTGCCGGTCGTAATCGCCACAGTCGCGGCATCGCCGCCGGCAGCGAGCGACTGGCTCGCCGGGGAAATCGCAAACGTGCATGCCGCCGCCCCCTGCGACGCCGTGAATGTCTGATTCGCGATCGCCACCGTCGCGGAACGTGCGGCCGCCGCGTTCGCCGCGGCCGTCAGGGTGACGCTGCCGTTCCCGGTGCCCGACGCGCCCCCGGTCACCGTCAGCCAGGCCGGGTCGTTGCTGGCCGCGGTCCACGTGCACCAGCTGCCGGTGGTCACCGTCACGGTTGCCGTGTCACCACGAGAGGCGAGCGACTGCGAACCGGGCGAGATCGCGTAACTGCAGGCCGCCGCGTCCTGCGTGGCGTTCAGGGTCTGACCGCCGATGACGACGGACGTCGCGCGCGCGCCGGCGGCGTTCGCCGCCGCGCTCAGTGTGACGGTGCCGTTGCCAGTGCCGGACGCGCCGCTCGCGACCGTCAACCAACTCGGATCGCCGCTCGCCGCCGTCCACGAACACCAGCTCCCCGTCGTGACCGTCACGGCCGCCGCCCCTCCGCCGGTGCCGAACGTCTGGCTCGTCGGCGAAATCGCATAGCTGCACGACGCCGCCGCCTGCGACACGGTAAAGGCCTGTCCGGCAATCGTCACCGTCGCACTCCGGACCGGACCGCTGTTCGGCGCCGCGGTCGCCGTGACGGTCGCGCTACCGGAGCCGGACGCGGCGCCGTTCACCGTGAGCCAGGTCGCGTCGCTGCTTGCGGCCGTCCAGGTGCACGCGCTCGACGTGCTCACCGCGAACGTCGCCGTGCCGCCGTCGCCGGTCACGGCCTGGCCGCTCGGCGCCACCGAGTACGCGCACGTGGGCGCGCCGTTGATCAACACGCGATCGATCGCGCTCGTCGTCGTCGCGTCGATGTTGTGGCTGGCGACGGCAAGGCCGACGAACGCGTTTGGCACCATCGCAACCGTGACGGTGCTGCCGACCTTGGTCCACGCGGCGCCGTCGACCGACTGATAGGCGGTGAACGTGTTCCCCGCGCGATCGAGGCGCACCCAGATCGGCGGGCTCTTCAGGGGACCGGACGTCGACGTCGTCGCACCGTTGGTCGCCGAGCGGACCTGGAGCGCGAGCCCCTTCGCCGCGGACGCCAGCATGAACACATTGGCGGCGCCCGGCGCCATGCTTTCGCGAATCATCACGCCGGCCTTCGACCACACGTTCGTGTTCTGGATGCTGCCGACCCGCGCGACGATCGAGCCGTCGCCGGTCAGCGGCTGATACACGTAGTGAAAGGCGTCCGCGGCGCCCCACACGTCGGCACCGGCGGCGACGATCGCGAACGCCGACGAGGCGGCATCGAAGTCACCGTAGCCCGGCATGCCGACGGCGCCGATGTCCTGCTGCTGCCATGGCTGCGGGACCGGCGGGGGTGGCGGCGGCGAGGGTGGCGGCGAGGGCGGCGGCGCGGCGCCGTCGACCGTGCTGCCGTAGATCGTGTTGTCATTGAACGTGCCGCCGGGCCGCGCACTCATGAACGCGTCCGGGCTCAAGATGATCTGGTCGACGATCGCACCGTCGGCGCGCTGCTGAACCTGGAGCGTGTGTGTGCCGCCGGTTGGAAAGTAGACGAATGTGGCTGTGCCGCCGCCGCCGTTGTCCGCCCAGCCCCAGTTGTTCAGCGTGCCGGAGGGATCGGTCAGGATCGTCTCGGCCCCCTGGCTCGTGCCGATCTGATACAGCGGGGATCCGTACTGATCGATGGCGTCGTCGAACTGGACACTCACCGAATTGTTCGAGGTCGAGTTGCTCTGCGCCCGCAGGCGCAGCCACAGGTGATAGGCGACGCCGGCCTGAGCGGTGAACGTGGTCTGGAAGTAGTTCGCCGGCGCTGCGAGCGGCGGATCCACGATCGACTGCCCTTTGTTCGGGTTCCAGAGCGCGCGGCCGCCGGCCGCGGTGGCATCGGACAGCCATTGCCAGTTGCCGGCGACGTTCGCGGCCGGTACGTCGGTCGCGGTCCAGAGCACGATCGTCGACGCGCCGGCCACCGCCGGTGGCGGCGGTGGGGGCGTGCCGGCGGTGGTGAAGCTGGCGATCGGCCCTGACCTGGTCAGCCCGGCCATGGTTTTCGAGACGACCTTCCAGTAGTAGGTCGTGCCCGGCTGCAGCAAGGGCAGGACGAACTTCTGCGTCGCCGACGGGCTTGCCGGATCGGTCGGCCCGAGTTGCTGACTGGCGGCGAACAACGGCGGGTTCGGATCGGTGCCGAAATAGATGTCGTACTGCTGTCCCCACGGGCCGCCGTCCCAGCCAATCTCCATCGACCGCGGCGCACCGACGGTGCCGGCGGCGGGTGCCAGGTAGACCGGCCGATCCGGCGGCAGCGGCGTGAACGGCGCCGTCTCGATCGCCCCATTCGGCGCCAGGTTGTTCCACTTGCGCTCGAACTGGTCGACGAACCACTGATACATCCACGGCTTGGTAGTGAAGTAGTTGTGCTCCTGCTGCGAGTTGGCGGACGGGCTCGTCCAATTCGACGAGCCGAAGACCGCCATCGCCTGGCCGTACATGATCACCAGCTTCTGGTGATTGAGGCCGGCGTGGGCGCGGACGCGCAGGGGCACGCCCGCGGCGTACAACCGATCCATGTTGTACGCCACCCACAGCCGCGTCGGCTCGCGATACTCATTGGTCTCGCCGATCAGCCGGACCGGCACGCCGCGCTGCATCGCCGCGATCATCGCGTTGGTATGACGGTCGTCGGTGATCCGGTACATGATCACGTCGATCTTCTGCTTCTCGGCGGCGTAGCGCTTCAGGATGCGGAGTGCATAGTCCTCCTGCTGCGGAAAGTTCAGCGCCGGATCCTTCGTGTAGATCGGATACACCCGCGTCAGCGGCCCGGTGATGTTGGCGAAGTTCGCGTAGTTGGTCGTGTCCAGCCAGAAATTGTCGAACGCCGTCTTGAAGCTGTTGGTGATCGACGGATCGTCGGAAAAGTAGATCGACTCGTCTTCGTAGTCGCTGTACGGCGCCTGATAGACGAACGCGGTCGGCGAATAGTTGGCGCCGTCGAATTCGACGACGTTCTGGCCGGCGAAGATCATCGTCTTCCAGTGCAGGATGCCGGGCGCGGTGCGATAGCGGATCGGGATGCCGGCGGACTGGAAGGCGGCGATCATGTCGCCGGTCGGCGGATACGGATCGTCGGCGCGCGGATCGACGAGGATCCGCACCGGCACGCCGGCCGCCCACCGGTTGAGGATCTCGGTCTTGTAGCGCGCATCCTGCATGAACCAGAACGCGACGTCGATGCCGGTGGTTTCCGCGCGGATGTAGTTGATCAGCGGCGCCCGGCAGTCCTCGTACGCCGGATCGCACAGCCGCTCGCTGCCCCACGCGGGGACCGACCACGAGATGAGAATCGCCCCGAGTGTCAACGCCTGTCGAATCAATCGCCGTCCGGTCACGTCGCCGACTCCTGTTCGCGCGCTGGCTGCGCGACCCGGTCAGTGCCACGGCCGTGCCGCCGGCGCCCTGTCGGCCGATCGGCGAACTCCGGCGTGTTTTCGCAGGTTGTTCGATTTATTACGGCAGAGGCCGAGCTGGTCTTTTCCCAAATCTGGAAATCGGCCATGCGCCGCCTGTGTCGTTCGTGTCCGTGCGCGATAAGGATTCGGTAAGGCGCCGACGCGATGCGGCGAACCGCCGATCCGCCGTATAGTGGATGCTCAACTCACGAATCGATGAACAACGTCCGCACCATTTTCCTGAACGCCTTGCTGCTGGCCGCGTCCCTGCTCTCCGGGGCAGCGCCGCAGCCGCGCACGGCAGGATTCAGCCGGTTCGACCCTGCGTCGCACGTCGACCGGCAGACCGCGCTGCCGCCTGGATTTGCCGCCAGCGTCGATCGGACGATCCGCGATCAGTTCGTGCGTGTCGCGGCCGGCGACGTCGACCGCGACGGCGACATCGACGTCGTCGCCAGCCTCGGCACGCTGGATCTCGTCATCTGGAAGAACGACGGCGCTGGACATTTCACCCGGGTGGCGGCGTCACAGCACGACGCCTTCCAGCGCCAGCCGGCGGCCCCGGCCGTCGATGGCCATTCATTCGGATCCGACGAGTGGATCCAGACTGACCCGCCGCGCGATGCCGCGCTCGCCTCCCTGCGGGCGCGCGCCGTCGCCGATCCGCGCCTCGCATTCGCGCCGGTTGTTCGACTCGCAGCCGGATCTGACGGTCCCCGCCGGCGTTCCTCACGCGCTCCCCCGATCACCTAGACACACGCTTTTCTCAGTGATGTAGGGCAGGCCCTCGGCGTGCCCGGCGTGGCGCGGGCGCTTCAGCCCGCGCGTTGGGGGACTCATGTTTCGAACGCGTACGTACATGGCCGCGATCTGCGCCATGACACTCGCCGCGCGGCCGGCGCGGGCACAAACCACCGCGGCGACCATGACGATCGAGCAGGCGGTCGCGGAGGCACTCGATCACAACCTGTCGATCGCGGCCGAGCGCTACAACGTCGCCGTCGCCGACGCGCGCGTCGTGACCGCCGGTCTGCGGCCGAATCCAGTGCTCACCGCGAGCGCCATGCTGCCGGACGCGGCGATTTTCGACAGCAACGTGAACCCGCGTGAGGGCATCGTCCGCGGCGACGTGCTGCTCGAGCGCGGCGGCAAGCGCGCCGGCCGGATCGAGGTCGCCCAACAGGGGCGCGCGTCGGCCGCCCTGCAGTTGCAGAACGCAGTCCGCACTCTCACCCTGAGCGTCGAGAGCGCGTGCATCGACGTCCAGCAGACCCAATCGGATCTGCAGCTGGCGCGCGAGTCGCTGGCCGCATTCAATGCCGTCGTTGCGATCAATACGGAGCGGGTCCGGACCGGAGATCTCGCGCCGGTCGAGCTCGCGCGGTCGCGTCTCGCGGCGCTGCAGTTCCAGAACGACGTCCGCAGCCGCGAGGCGAAGCTGGCCGTGGCGGCCCATCGTCTGCGCGCACTGCTCGGGCGTACCGACACCGCGCCGATTGTCGTGACCGGCGAGCTCAGACGCGACGCGGCGCCGTCGGGCGCCGACGCGCTGCAGCAACGCGCGTTCGAGCGGCGGCCGGATCTGCAGGCGCTCGAGCGCGATCAGGCGCGGTCGCTGGCCGACATCCGCCTGCAGCTGGCCCAGGGGCGGATCGACTACACGGTCTCCGCGGAGTTCCATCACCAGCTGGCCCCCAACGCCCTCTCCGGCAACGAATGGGGCCTGTTCGTCAGCGCGCCGATTCCGCTCTTCAACCGCAATCAGGGCGAGGCCGAGCGTGCCCGCCAGGAAGCGCGGCAGGCGGCCGCCCGCATCGCCGCTCTTCGTTCCGACATCACGACGGAGCTGCGCAGCGCCTGGGAGCAATACGCGGCGACGCGCGAGCTGGTCGACACGATCGAGCAGCAGATGCTCGGGCCGGCGCGCGACGTGCGCGACACCACCGCCTACTCGTACCAGCGCGGCGACGCGAGCTTCATCGAGTTCCTCGACGCGCAGCGGACGTTCAACGACGCGATGCAGGGCTACAACGAGGCGCGCGCCGAATATGCTCGCAGCCTCTATACGTTGGACGCGCTGGCGGGAGGGACCGACCGATGACCGCATGCAGAGGCGCGGCGATCGCCGCAGCGCTGGCCGTGGCCGTGGCCACCGCCGGTTGCCATCGTCCGGAGGCCGTACCGGACGCAAGTGCGGTCACGATCGCCGCCGGCGCCGTCACGATCGCCCAGGGATCGCCGATGCTGAAACAGATCGGACGCGAGCAGGTGCGCGACGCGGAGCTGGCGACCGACGAAGTGATCGCCCCTGGCAAGATCGAAGCGAACCCGAACCGGGTGACGAAGGTGGTCGCTCCGGTCGCCGGCCGGGTCGGACGTGTCCTCGTGGCGGTCGGCGACGCCGTGCGGCAGGGTCAACCGCTGTTCACGATCGAGAGCCCCGACGCCGACGCAGCGATGTCCAGCCATCTCCAGGCCGACGCCGCCGTCACCCAGGCCCGCGCGGCATTGCTCAAGGCGCAAGCCGACGTCGATCGCACCGGAGACCTCTTCGATCACAACGCGGTCGCGAAGAAAGAGGTCCTCAACGCCGAGAGCGCGCTGGCGCAGGCGCGCGCGGCGCTCGATCAGGCGCTCGCCTCCCGCGAGCAGGCCGACCGCCGGCTGTCGGTGCTCGGTCTGACCCAACGCGATTTCAAGGAACCGGTCACCGTCCGTTCGCCGATCGCCGGCAAGGTCCTCGACCTGAGCCTCGTGTCCGGTGAGTTCCGCAACGACACCAGCGCCCCGGTGATGACGATTGCCGACCTCAGCACCGTCTGGGTTTCGGCGCAGGTGCCCGAAACCTCGATCCGCTTCATTCACCCGCGCGAGAAAGTCGAGATCCGGCTGGTCGCCTATCCCGACGAAGTGTTCGACGGCCGCGTCCGGCAGGTCGCGGACACCGTCGACCCGCAGACGCGGACGGTGAAGGTCCACGCGGAACTCGACAACCGGCAGGGCCGGTTCCGGCCCGAGATGTTCGGCAGCATCCACCACATCGAGTCAACCGCGAGGATGGCCGTGATCCCCGCGGCCGCGGTGATCGAAGGCGACGGGCACGCGACGGTGTTCGTCGAGTCGCCACCCGGCACGTTTCAGCCGCGCGCGGTCGTGCTCGGTAAACCGGCCGGCGCGCAGATCCGCGTCATCAGCGGTCTCAGGCCGGGGGAGACCGTCGTCGTCGACGGAGCCATCCTGCTCAGCGGCCTGCTGAAGAAGCCGGCGTAGCCATGCTGAAACGCATCGTCTCGCTCGCGCTGTCGCAGCCGCTCTTCATGGCGCTGCTGACAGTGCTGTTCATCGGCGCCGGCATCCAGGCGTTCCGCGGACTGCCGGTCGAAGCCTTCCCCGACGTCACCGATGTGCAGGTGACGGTCATCACTCTCGTCCCCGGCCACGCGCCAGAGGAGGTCGAGAAGCAGGTGACGATCCCGCTCGAGATCGGCCTCAGCGGACTGCCCCACTCGGTGCGGATGTTCTCGCACACGCAGTTCGGGCTGTCGTTCCTGATCCTGACGTTCGACGATCGCGTCGACGACTACTTCGCGCGGCAGCAGGTGCTCGAGCGCCTGCAGGGGGTCGAGCTGGCGCCCGGCATCCAGCCGCAGCTCGCGCCGTTGTCGACGCCGATCGGCGAGGTGTACCGCTACCGGCTCACCGGCGATCACGTCAGCCCGACCGAGCTGCGCGGCATTCAGAACTGGACGGTCGAACGTTATCTCCGGATGTCCCCGGGTGTCGCCGACATCGTCAGCTTCGGCGGATTCATCAAGCAGTACGAAGTCAGCCTCGACGTCGTCCAGATGGGATCGCTGGGCGTGACGATGCAGCAGGTGTTCACGGCGCTCGGGCGCGGCAACGCCAACGCCGGCGGCAGCTACATCGAGCGTGGCGCGCAGCAGTTCATCGTCCGCGGCATCGGCCTGCTCCGTTCGGCCGACGACATCGGCCAGATCGTGGTCGCACAGCGCGGCGGCGTGCCGGTGCTGATCCGCGACATCGCGACCGTCGGGATCGGCGCGGTGCCACGCCAGGGGATCACGGGGCAGGACGACGACGACGAAGCGGTCACCGGCGTGGTGCTCATGCGCAAGGGGGAGAACCCGTCAGAGGTGCTTGCGGCGCTGAAGACGCGGGTCGCGGCGCTCAACGACACCATGCTGCCGCCCGGCGTACGGATCGTCCCGTTCTACGATCGCACCTGGCTGATCGGGACGACGCTGCGGACCGTGTTCACCAACCTGCTCGAAGGCGCGGCCCTCGTCACCGTCGTGCTGTTCGTGTTTCTCGGCAGCCTGCGCGCGTCGGCGATCGTCGCGGCGATGATCCCGCTGTCGCTGCTCGCCACCTTCATCGGCCTGACCATCCGCGGCATTCCTGCCAACCTGCTCTCGCTCGGCGCGATGGATTTCGGCATCATCGTCGACGGCGCCGTGATCGTCGTCGAGAACATCGTGCGCCACCTGTCGCAGCTGCGGGGATCGCCGGACGCGGCGGCGCGGCGCGAGACGATCCTCGAGGCCACCGTCCAGGTCGGACGGCCGACGCTGTTCTCGATGCTGATCATCATCCTGGCGAACCTGCCGATCTTCACGCTGCAGCGTCAGGAGGGACGGATCTTCGCGCCGATGGCCTACACCATCACCGCGGCCCTGATTGGATCGCTGATCTTTTCGCTGACGCTGGTGCCGCTGCTCTGCTTCGTCCTGCTGAAGCGGATTCCGCACGAGGAGAATGCGCTGGTCCATGCCTGCCAGCGGGTGTATCGGGCGGCGCTGAATGCCGCCCTTGCGCGGCGGCGCGCGGTGATCGCGGGCGCGACGCTGGTGCTCGCCTTGAGCCTCGGCGCGGCGACGCAGCTGGGCAGCGAATTCCTCCCCGAGTTGAACGAAGGCGCGATCTGGGTCAATGCGATGCTGCCGGACGGCATCTCCGTCGGCGAGGCGTCGCGCGAGTGTGCCAGGATCCGCGCCCTGCTCCGCCAGTTCCCCGAAGTACGGACCGTCATTTCGAAGGCGGGACGGCCCGAAGACGGCACGGATCCGAAATTGATCAACATGGCCGAGTTCTTCGTCGACGTGAAGCCCACGAACGAGTGGACGCGGCCAATCACGAAGGACGAGCTCGTCGCGCAGATGGATCGCGCCCTCGACGCGATTCCCGGGATCGACGCCAGCTTCTCGCAACCGATTCGCGACAACATCCTGGAGAGCATCTCGCAGATCGACGGCCAGGTCGTCATCAAGGTGTTCGGCACCGACGGCGCCGCTTTGCGCAAGGACGCGAACGCCGTGCTCGATGCGGTGTCGGCGACGCCGGGCGTGGCACGGGCATTCATCGACCGCGCCGGCCAGGTGCCGCAGATGCAGATTACCGTCGACCGCGCCCGCGCCGGCCGCTACGGCCTCAACGTCGCCGACATCCAGGACACGATCGAAACCGCGCTGGGCGGACGCGATGCCACCGAGATCTGGGAGGGCGAGCAGCGTTTCGGCGTGGTGGTGCGGCTGCCGGCGGAGGCGCGGGCCGACGCCGATACCGTGCGCCAGATCCGCGTCGACACCGCCGACGGCGCGCATATCCGGCTCGGCGACGTCACCGACATCGCCGTCCGCCAGGGCGCGATGAACATCAGCCGCGAGTCGGGCGCACGCGTGATGGCCATCGGCGTGTTCATTCGCGGCCGCGACATGGGCAGCGCGGTCGAAGAGATGCAGCGGCGCGTTGCCGCCGGGGTGCATCTGGCGCCCGGCGCGCGGCTCGTCTGGGGCGGTGAATTCGAAAACCAGCAACGCGCGATGGCGCGGCTGCGGCTGATCGTCCCGCTCAGTGTGTTCCTGATCTACGTGCTGCTGTTTCACGCGTTCCAGTCGGCGCGTCACGCCGCGTTGATCCTCCTCAACGTGCCCTTTGCGCTGGTCGGCGGCGTCGTCGCGCTGCTCGTCACCGGGATTCCGCTCAGCGTGTCGGCCGCGATCGGCTTCATCGCCCTGTTCGGCGCCGCGGTGCTCAACGGGGTGGTGATGGTCAGCTACATCAACCAGCTGCGCGAGAAGGGCACGGCGCTGATGGAGGCGGTACGCGAGGGCGCGGAGGCGCGGCTGCGAACCGTGCTGATGACCTCGCTGCTCGCGATGCTCGGGCTGCTGCCGATGGCGCTGTCGCACGGGATCGGCTCCGAAACGCAGCGGCCACTCGCGGTGGTGATCATCGGCGGCCTCGTCTCCGCGACGGTGCTGACGCTGATCGTGCTTCCGACCCTGTACGTCGCGTTCGCGGCGGGCGAGGATCGTGATGCGTAGCGCCGCATGGGCTCTGGCGGCGTGCCTCGGCGCACTCAGCGCGGTGGGGTGTCATCGGCTGATCCCTCGCAGTGGACCGCCGTACAGCATCACCGGCATTGTCACCTCGCTCGATCCGGCCACGATCGTCGTCCGGCACAAGACCGGCCAGGAGGTCAGCATCGCGTTGAGCCCCGGCACGGTCGTCTCACGACGGGCGCATCCGGCGACGCTCCGCGACGTCGCGGTCGGCATGCGAATCGTCGTGGTCTACCACTTTGCCGGCGGTGCCGCGGTGGCGGATGAGGTCCGGCTGTTTCGTCCGCCGGTCCGGGCCGCGATCACACAGGGTGCGACATCACCGGGGGCGATCGCGGTTCAACGCAGGTAGGTCAGCAGAAATTGTCCGATTCCGATGAGGCCGAGAACCGCGGAGCCGCCCCATATCAGGCGCTGGCGCGTCAGTGCCGCCACCGCGCCGAGCGCAATCCCGACCTGCAGCATCGCGACGCTGTTGGCGAAACGATGGTGCCGGGCGAGCAGTTGATCCGCTTCACGCGACTTCTCGTCGCGCTCGCGTTCCTTGTCGCGAGCCGCGCGTTCGATCTCTTTTTGCTCGGCGGCATATCGCTGGATCGATTGTTCGACCGCCGGCGGCACGGCCTTGCCCGCGGCGATCCACGTCGTGCGCACCGCGTCCTGGACGGTCCCTTTGATCCCCTTGGCCTGATAGTAGGTCCACTGATCCGAGGCTTCGGACTGCAGCCGTCCGGCGTCGGTCTTCAGCACCAGGGCTTCGTTGACGGTGCCGCCGGCACGCAAGGCGGCGACGGCGCCAAATGCCGCGAGCAACGCGGTCGTCAACGCGATATTCCGGAGCAGCGAATCGGTCGGCGGCTCATATGTCGTTTCCTGGACCCGCTCGAGATCGAAGTCCTGTCCTTCCGGCATGCGAGCGATCATAACGTGGACGTGTCCGGCCACACTGTAAGGAACTCGTTGCCGTCAAACCCGGCCCGCGCTTGCGACGCGGGCGATTCCGAGTTGATACTGACGCGTGCCTGATTACCTGCTTGCGGCCGTTCTTGGCGTCGTCGAAGGCCTGACCGAGTTTCTGCCGGTCAGCTCGACGGCGCATCTGCGGTTGACCGAAGCGATGCTGCACGTCGACCTCGCGTCGCCGTTCTGGAAGATGTTCACGATCGTGATTCAGCTCGGGGCGGTGCTGTGCCTGCCGATCTACTTCCACACCCGCATCGCGCAACTGCTCGCGACCTACCCGACCGGCGAACGGGGCAACCGCGGGCTGTTGACCCACCCGCTCGGACTCGTCTGCGTCGCCTTCGTCGTCACCGCCGCCCCGGCCTTCCTGCTCACCAAGGTGATAGGCAAGCAGCTCGAGAACGTGCGGGTGATGGGCCTGTCGCTGCTGATTGGCGGCATCGTGATGTGGATCGTGGATGCGACCACCGCCGCCCGCGCACGGACGGATCGGATGGACGACATGTCGCTCGGACAGGCGGTCTGGATTGGCGCATGTCAGATTCTGTCGGCGGTGTTTCCCGGCACGTCGCGATCGATGGCGACGATTGCCGCCGGCCAGGTCTCGGGCATGTCGCGCGCCGCCGCCCTGGAGTTCTCTTTTTTCGTGTCGTTGCCGACGATGCTCGTGGCGACCGGGTACGCCCTGCTCAAGTCGCTCAAGGGTGACGAGACCAATCCGCTCGGCGTCGCGCACATCGACGCACACGGCTGGGGCCTGCTCGCGGTCGGCTTCGTGATCGCCTTCGCCGTCGCCTACGTGTCGGTCGTCGGGTTCATGGCCTGGGTCCGGCGGTACGGGTTCGTCCCCTTCGCGATCTACCGGATCCTGCTCGGCATCGCGGTGCTGGTGTGGTTCGGCGGTCTCGCCGGTTGACATCGGCACCGCCCCACATGACCGCAGCCCCCCGCAGGGCGCATCCCGATGTCGTCCCGGAACCGCGGTGGCCGGCGCTGGTCGCCGTGGTTGCGGTCGGCGGACTGTTCATGGCGCTGCATTCCGACCTCGTGATCGGGCCGCGATGGCTGGTCCCGGCGGCGACGGCGCTGCTGCTGGTGCCGACCGTGCTGACCCACCGCGCGGGCCGGCACGATCTCAATCGCATATTCGGAATGATGGTCACATCGGTCGTGACCTTCGGGATGGTGGTCGCGGTGGTACGGCTCGTGAGCCTGCTGCCCTCGCACCGCCAGTCGCCGGTCGACCTGCTGCTCTCCGCCGCGGCGCTGTGGTTCACCAACATCCTGGTGTTCGCGTTGTGGTACTGGCGTCTCGACGCGGGCGGACCGCATGGCCGCGACTCGCGCGTCGGGCACACCGAGGGCGCGTTTCTGTTTCCGCAGATGACGATGCTGCCGGAGATGAAACAGTCGGCGGGCCAGCAGACATGGTCGCCGTCCTTCGTCGACTATTTGTTCCTCGCGTTCAACACGAGCACCGCGTTTTCGCCGACCGACACGCCGGCGCTGACGCGCTGGTCGAAGGCGCTGATGATGCTGCAATCGGTCATCTCGCTGACGGTGCTTGTCATTCTCGCGGCGCGGGGCGTCAACATTCTCTGACATACCGTCGAGCGGAATACACCAGGCCGCCGGCATCGTTTGAGCACAAACTAATCTGGTGGTACACTGACGTGTGCCCCAGCCGGCGCGGGATTCAGTCGTCGACACAGGCGGGTCTTCCGGCGACATCGACCCGCGTGCCGCGGTGATCCACCGCGAGATCCTTCAACTCGTCGCCTTGATCGTCCTCGCGATTGCGGCCTTTCTGGTGACCCGCGCCCTCGCCGTCAGCAACCGCGAGATGAGCCGGCGCGACGCCGCGGAGTGGTTCCGCCGCAGCCAGCAGGCGCTGGAATCGGGCCGCACCGACGAGGCGATCGAGTCGCTGCGCCGGGCGACGGTCCGCGACCGCGCCAACCGACGCTACACGTTTGCGCTGGCCGTGGCGCTCACCGCCCGGCGCGACTACGACCCTGCGCGACGCCTCCTCGTCACGCTCCGCGAGTCCGACCCTGAGGACCGGGACGTCAACCTGCAACTCGCACGGGTCGCGGCCGGGCGCGACGACGTCACCGAGGCGCTCCGCTTCTATCACAACACCCTGTACGCACCCTGGCCGAACGAGCTCGCGGATGCGCGCCGGGCGGTGCGCGTGGAGCTCGCCCGCTTCCTCCTCGGCCATGGCCAGATCGACCGCGCGGTCGCGGAATTGCTCGCCCAATGACCGAGACCGTCCTGCCGCGCGCGCAGCAGCTGCGGCTGCGAGAACATCAGGTCTTCCTGATTCTGACGATCGTCATCGGCGTCGTCTGCGGCCTGTCCGCGGTCCTGTTCACGGTCGCGATCGAGCAGACCAGTCACCGGCTGTTCGGCCTCGCGCCGTCGCGGCTTCGACTCTTCGCCATCCCGCCGCTGATGAGCATCGTGACGGGGATTCTGCTGGCGAAGGTCTTTCCCGACGTGCGCGGCAGCGGCGTGCCGCAAACCGAGGCGGCGTATCACCTCCAGGACGGGGTCATCCCGGCGCGGGTGCCGTTTGGCAAGTTTCTCACCGGCGTGCTGTGCATCGGCTCGGGCCACTCGATGGGGCGCGAGGGGCCGTCGGTCCAGATCGGCGCCGGCATCGCATCGGTGATTGGCCGCTGGCTGCGCTTGTCGCCTGAACGGGTTCGCGACCTGGTACCGGTCGGCGCCGCCGGCGCGTTGTCGGCGGCGTTCAATACCCCGGTCGCCGCGGTCCTGTTCGCACTCGAGGAAATCATCGGCGACATGAACGCCCCCCTGCTCGGCTCGACCGTCGTCGCCTCGGTCGCCGCGGTGATCGTCGAGCGATCGATTCTCGGCAACGAGCCGCTCTTCCACGTGCCGACCTATCGCCTCGTCCACCCGGCGGAGCTCCTCGCGTATGCCGCGCTCGGGATCATCGGCGGCATCGTGTCGGTGATCTTCTGCAAGGCGCTGGTCGGCGTCCGCGGTGCGTTCCTGCGGCTGCCGAAGGCGACGAAAGCCTTGCAGCCCGCGATCGGCGGCCTCGCGATCGGCGCCGTGCTCGTCTACTCCCCCGCGATCATGGGCGTCGGCTACGAATATGTCGATCAGGCGTTGAACGGTGGCCTGCTGCTCAAGACCATGGCGATCCTGTGCGTCTTGAAAATGGCGGCGACGATCGTGTCGTACGCGTCCGGCAACGCCGGCGGCATCTTTGCGCCGAGCCTGTACATCGGCGCCATGGCAGGCGGCGCCGTGGGCCTCGTCGTCCATCGCATCGCACCGTTTCCGACCGGCGATCCTGGCGCGTATGCGCTCGTCGGCATGGGCACGCTGTTCGCCGGCATCATCCGCGCGCCGATGACGTCGGTCTTCATGATCTTCGAGATTACGCAGGACTATCAGATCCTGGTGCCGCTGATGGTCGCGAACATGCTCAGCTTCATGATTTCGAAGCACTATCAGCCGGCGCCGGTGTACCACAGCCTGCTCGAGCAGGACGGCGTGCACCTGCCCGCACCGGCGTGGCGGGCGTGAGCCCCCACCAGCGCGGCCGCCGTCGCTCGGCGCGTCAGATGTGATCGAGGCGGTCGGCGACCGCCGTGAGGACCGTGCGCGCAGCGCGGACATTTGCCGCCCCGGCCTGTTCGAGCGCCAGCGTCACCGCGTTCTCCACCGTGCCGCCCGATGCGCGCGTGTATCGGCGCGCCGCCGGTGTCAGGCGGAGGCGCGCGCGGCGGCTGTCGCCGGGATCGGGGCTGCGGTCGAGGAGCCCCCGTCGGACCAGCCGGTGCAGGATCCCGGTGATCGTGCTCGGATGCAGCCGGACGATGTGCGCGAGCTCACCGGCAGAGAGGTCCGGAAACCGTCCGACCACCCGTAAGACAAGCCGCTGCGGCCCGGTGATCCCGAGGTCGCTCTCCATTCTCTTCGACATCCGCTGGAGGCCGTGCTCGACCGACCACAGCAGCCGCATGAAGTCCAGGACCGGATCGAGTTGAAAGGCGTCATTGTGTGTCGCGCGTCGCAGTGCCAT
Organism: Acidobacteriota bacterium; assembly: GCA_025463215.1. Taxonomy (GTDB): domain Bacteria; phylum Acidobacteriota; class Vicinamibacteria; order Vicinamibacterales; family CAVVIG01; genus CAVQFC01. Next base: position 65,546 of record JAOBWF010000159.1, read on the forward strand.
CTCGCGCACATTCTAGGATATCCAGCCAGGCAGGGCGTCGAGCGTCAGCACGGCATTTGCAGGCTGAGCCACCAATGAGAGTATTGCTCGTCGAAGACGAGCGTTCGACCGCACGCATCCTTGCGAAAGGTTTACGCGAGCAGGCCTACGCCGTCGACGTCGTTCACGACGGCCGCGTCGCGTCGTCGCGCCTGGCCGATAGCGAATACGATCTGATCGTCCTCGATGTGATGCTGCCGGGCCAGAGCGGCCTCGATGTCTGCCGTCAGCTCCGCGCCGCCGGGCAGGATACGCCTGTATTGATGCTGACGGCGCGCGACGGGATTGAAGCACGGATTGCCGGGCTGGATACCGGCGCCGACGACTACCTCACCAAGCCATTCGACTTCCGTGAATTGCTGGCGCGGGTGCGGGCGCTCGCCCGGCGACGCGCCCTGCCGCTCGCGCCCGACCGCGTCGTCGTCGGCCGGCTGACGCTCGAGTCGCGCACGCGCCAGCTGTTCGTCGGGGACGAGGCGGTGCCGCTGACGGCGCGCGAGTTCGCATTGCTCGAATACCTGATGCGCCGCCGCGGCGACGTCATCAGCCGCAGGGATCTCGCGCGCCACGTGTGGGACGATTCGTACGATCCGTTGTCGAACGTGATCGACGTCTACGTCCAGCGGCTGCGGCGCAAGATCGACGGCCGCGCCCAGCCGTCGATGATTCGCGCTCATCGCGGCGAAGGCTATCAGCTGGTCGATCCGGACGGAGCGACGCCATGAACCTGCCGATCCGCTCGCGGCTGACGATCTGGTACATCGGCGTCCTCGCGGCGGTGCTGCTCTCGTTCAGCGCCGGCGTCTTGTGGGTGCAGGGGCGCTACAGCCGGATGCAGTTCGACGCGGAGCTGGCCAGCGTCGGGTTGACGACGGCGAGTGTCCTGCGCAGCGAGCTGGCGGAGAGTCACCAACTCGCGCGGGCCGCGGCGGAAACGCGCAAGGCGGTCGACATCCCGAATCGGACCGTGGCGATCCTCGACGCCGGCGGGAACCCGGTCGCCGGCCATTGGCGAGGGTTTCACCGCGTCAACCTGCCGCGGCCCGGAGCGGAGCCGCTGATGACCACCACGGTCCTGCAGGATGCGGCGCCGTGGCGCGTGCGATTACAGCGCACCGATTCGCCCGACGGCGCGTACTACATCGTCGTGGCCGCGGCCGAGGCGCCGATGACGCGCGAGCAACGGGTCCTTGCGCGCACCCTGCTGGTCGCGATGCCGATCGCGCTGCTGCTGTCGGCGGGCATCTGCTGGTGGGCGGCATCGCGCGCCCTGGAACCGCTGACCCGCATGAGCGAGGAGGCGGAGCGCATCACGGTGCACTCGCTGGACTCGGGCCTCTCGACCGTTCAGCAGGACGACGAAGTCGGACAGCTCGGACGGTCGTTCAACCGGCTCCTGGCACGGGTCTCCGCCGCGGTCGAAAGTCAGCGCCAGTTCATGGCCGACGCCTCGCACGAATTGCGGACGCCGCTGTCGGCGGCCCAGACGGCGGCCGAGGTCACGCTGGCGCAACCACATCGCGAGGAGGAGGAATACCGCGACGCGCTCGAGATCGTGCAGACGCAGACGCAGCGGCTTGGCCGCATGGTGGACGACATGTTCGTCCTGGCGCGCGCAGACGCCGCCGGTTACCGGCTCCGCGTCAGCGACGGCTTCGCGGATGAAATGCTGATTGAATGCGCGGAAGCGGCACGGGTACTCGCGGCGGCACAAGGCATCGCGCTCGACGTCGCCCTCGAACCGGCCATTCCGCTGCGCGCCGACGAGGCGCTGATCGGTCAGCTCGCGCTCAACCTTCTGGAAAATGCAATCAAGCACACGCCGGCCGGCGGACGCGTCCGGCTCGAATTGCGCCGCGTCGACGCATGGGCGCAGATCGCGGTGGTCGACAGCGGGAGCGGAATCCCGCCTGCCGACCGCGCCCGCATTTTCGAACGGTTCGTCCGCCTCGACGAGGCGCGCGAGAACGTCGGCGGCGCCGGCCTCGGATTGCCGATCGCCCGCTGGATCGCCGAGAGCCACGGCGGCACGCTGATGCTGCAGAGCAGCGGTCCACAGGGGTCGACCTTCCTTGTCCGGCTGCCGCTCGCGGGCCGCGACGGTTCGCGGCTCGCCTCATCGACGCGATTGTCCGCACCGGCCGTGCCACACACGTTATCGCACCCGGCCGTGAGCCCCTCGTCCTCTGTGTGACAGGTCGCAAGGGATCACACGCGTCAGGGACGGAGCATCCACTTCGCACAGATCCGCAGACGAGGGAGGCTTATGCGCCACACCGTGATCGCGCTGACCCTGATCATCGGCACACCGCTGTTCGCGCAGCCCGCAGGCACCTACCGCATCACCCACCGGTACGCGCTCGGCGGTTCCGGCGGCTGGGACTACATCGTGCCCGACCCGGCGGCGCATCGTCTGTTCATCGGCCGCCAGGATCGGGTCATGGTAGTGGACGAAGATCGCGGCACGCTCGTCGGCGAGGTGACCGGCATCCACGGAGCCCACGGCACAGCGATCGCGCCGGCGACCGGACGCGGGTTCGCCACCTCGGGCGACGATCAGATGGTCGTGATGTTCGACCTCGCCTCGTTCAAGGTGCTCGGCCGTATCCCGGCGGCGGAAGATGCCGACGCGATCATCTACGATGCTCCGTCGAACCGCGTGTTCACCTTCAACGGCGATGCCCATTCGTCGACCGTGATCGATCCGGTGGCTGGAACCCGCATCACCAATCTACCGCTCGGCGGCAAGCCGGAGTACGGCGCATCGGCGGGGGACGGCAAGGTCTACGCCAACCTGACCGACACGAGCGAGGTCGTCGAGATCGACGCGAAGACCGCGGCGGTCACGCGGCGCTGGCCCACCGCGCCATGCAAACAGCCGGTCGCGATGGCCCTCGATAGCGCGCATCATCGTCTATTCAGCGGATGCCGCAGCGGCGTGATGGCGGTGTCCGACTACCAGGGCGGCAAGGTGGTCGCCACCCTGCCGATTGGCGCGGGGACTGACGGCGCCGGCTACGATGCCGCGAACGGCGATGCGTTCGCGTCGAATGCCGACGGCACGCTGACCGTGATTCATCAGGACCGACCGGATCAGTACCACGTCGCCGAGACGGTGCAGACCGCACCGGCGTCGCGGAATATGGGTCTGGACCCGTCCACCCACCGCGTCTTCGTCGCGGCGGCGCAGTTCGGACCGGCTCCGAGCGGAGGGCGCGGCCGCGGGGCGGTCGTGCCCGACTCGTTCTCGTTATTGGTGATCGAGAAGGCGGCACGATAGCCGGCACCGGCGCGCAGGTGTGAACGTTACGCAGTCGATGTACACGGAACGGCCGCGAGATCCGAATCGGAGTCCAGTACACAATGGGAATTGATGGCCCCGTGTTCGCACTGCGAGCCTGATGCACACCCGTTCATGGCCGCTCGTCCTGCTTTTGCTCACGTTCGTCGGCACCGCGATCGATGCTCACGCAGAGGAAACCATCGTCTTTTTCCGTCACGCCGAGAAACCATCAAGCGGGCTGGGACAAATCACCTGTCAGGGACTCAATCGCGCGCTGGCATTGCCAGGCGTGTTGTTCAATCTGTACGGCCGCCCCGCGTACGCATACGCGTCCAATCCTGCGGTCAAGATTGCGGATCCCGGCGGCAGCTTCTACTATGTCCGGCCGCTGGCGACCATCGAGCCGGCCGCGATTCGCGCCGGCATCTCGGTGAATACCGGCTACGGCTACACCGACGTCGTCGGCCTGCAGTCGGTGTTGATCAATTCAGCGAAGGCCAACGCCGTCGTTTTCGTCGCATGGGAGCACGCCTACCTCGTGAAGATCGTGCAGAGCATCATGACGAAGTACGGCGGCGGGACGACGGTGCCCGCGTGGGTTTCCGGCGACTACGACAGTCTCTACGTCGTCCACGTCGCGTACACCGCAAGCGGCACGACCGCGTGGTTCGAGCACACGCACGAAGGGCTGAACGGGCAGCCGACCAGTTGTCCGCAGTGACCCGCGCCGCGTCGGATGAAGACGGCGGCCCGCACCTCACGGCGGACCGCTGATCCCCGACGCGACCATGCGCTCCGGCGCGGGGCGCTTCCCTTTCAGCCCGGTCATCACGTCGACGACGGTGTCCACGGCCGCCCGGGCCTGGGCGAGATACGCCGTCCGGGTGCGTGCATCGAACCCGACCGTGAGCAGCGCCAGCAGATAGATCATCCCGACCGCGGCCCCCTCGAGCAGGACCGCCAGCGTCGATGCCGGCGGATACGTCAACCGGAGATACACGCAGCCGGCGGCGGCGATCGTGCCCGCGATCGCCGCCGGACGCATCGTCTCGACGAGGCAGGGGCCGATCGGCAGCCCCACCCGGCGGCATGCCGCCGCCAGCATCACGACCAGATGGCCGGCCAGCAGGGGCAGCAGGGTCCCGACCGCCACGCCGACGAGCCCCATCGACCGCACGAGCACGACGCTCAGGATCAGGTTCCCGATGGCTTCGCTGATCCAGATGCCGGCGACCAGGCGATGGCCGCCGCGCGCGATCAGGACGTTCGACGAAGCCGCCTGGCTGACGATGATCATGCCGGCGACCGCGAGGATCACAAACGGCGCGACGCTGCCGGCGAAGCTCGCGCCCATCCAGTGGCGGATCAGCGGACCGCTGAAGCCGATCAGCACCACGGACGCGCCTGTGACCAGGGTCGCCCCGACCCGATTGCCTTCGACGAGCGCCCGCCGCAAGGCGTCGACGTCATTCGCGAAGCCCATGACGACGGGAAAGAGCATCCCGCTGAATTGATCGCACAGCCGCCGTTGATACTCCGCGAGACGCAGGGCCACCGTGTACACCGCCACCAGCGCCGGTCCCAGACTGGCGCCGATCACCACGTTGTCGATGTTGAAGCAGATCTGCGAGGCGAGCTGGATCACGAACAGGTAGACGCTGAAGGTCGTCACGTCGCGCCAGCGCGCCAGGCTGAAGAACCGGGGATGCAGACGCAGCGTCGGCATCATGCGATACGCGTTCCAGGCGTACCCGGCGTAGCCGCACAGGCTGATCGTCGTGGTCACCGCCACCAGCGTCACTAACCCGCCGCCGCTCACCAGGACGACATACGTGCTGGCCGCGCTCGCGACGACGACCGCGCTCGCCACCAGGTTGTTGACGACGAATCCCTGCCGCGCGTTGCTGACCGCGCCGTAGACGGTGAGCGGAAACCCGATCGCCACGCGGGCGCCGAGCATCGCCAGCAGCAGCTGCGCGAGGCCGACCTGCGCCGCGGTGAGGTGCGGAAATCGCGGCACCACCACCAGCACCATCACCACGATGGCGAGACACGCCACCGCGGCAATCATCGCGTAGACGCACACAAACGTGCTCGCGATGCAATTCACCTCGGTCGCGTCGCCGCGGCGATCGGCGTCGACGAGATGCCGCACGACCCCGTTGCCGTATCCCAGGTCCAGCAGCTGGAAGTAGGTGGTCATGGAGGCGACGAGCATCCACAGGCCGTACTCGGTCTGCCCGAGGTGACGCACCGTGAAGGGCATCAGCAGGATGCCGACGCCGATATTCAGCCCGAGCACGAGATAGCGGGTCGCGGTCCCCGCGATGAGGTTGGCGGCGGAGGCGTCACGGGTGAACACGATATGGCTGAAGCAAGAGCTGTGCTCGCCGCCCTGGCGCGGATCGCGGCATTGCGCTTGCCCCCTCCTGGATCGGAAGGTTGTGAACGGTGAATTATCAATGAATCGCGCCACTTGTGACCCGCGCCCCGCCCCGACCCGGTGATGTGCATGTCCCACTACGAAGATTTAACGGTCCTCATCTGTACCCGGAATCGCGGCGTTGCTCGGCGAGACGACGAATGGCTCACGATAGCAGGTTGATGCGCCCTGCCGGCAGGCACAACCGAGGGCACTTTCTGAATCACATCCTCCACTCCATCACACGCCTTCGGGTGCCCTGGCTGTCGGCGATCGCAGGCGCGATCGGGATGTCAGGTGCGACCGGCTGGGCGGCCGATCGTTCTTTCGGAAGGACGACCAATGGCGCCGCCCGGTATGTCCGCCGGCGGCATCACGGCGGCGGTATCGTCGCGCAGGTCGAACCGATCAATCACTTTTGGCAGGGATCGGTGTCGCTGCGATCGGACGGCGTCGCTATCATTCACAGGACGCCGTAACTCGCGTTCCGCACGTCGGCGGAGATCGCCGCCGACGACTTGATACGAACCGTGTTCGCGCATGCGTGTGCCGTTCACGATTGCGGCGAGTGGGTCGCGTGGCCGTGCGGATGAGCGGTACACACCTCGGATTGAACCGACCTGGCCATCCGAGCAGGCGGCGCTCAGCACGATTCGCGATTGAAGCGCGCGCCTTGGGGCGACGCTGCTATTGACTCAGCACGGTTATAACGCGCGCCTGGACGCTGCCGGACTGCGCGAGCGCGCGCATTGCGGTCGAGACGGGACACCGCGCGGCCGAAGTCACCCTCAGTGCAATAACATGTAGCCCGTGGGCAATGATCGATGAGTAGCGGCACGCGAATGTGGCTCGCCGCTCCCGTTCTCGCGCTGGCCGCCGCCGTGTCCTGTGCCAGGGGACTCGGCCCTGTGCTCGGGCAGGCGGGCGATCTTCGCGGCGCCAACGTGCTGCTGGTCACGATTGACACCCTTCGGAAGGATCGGGTCGGCGCGTTTGGCAATCGAAGCGGTTTAACGCCGCACCTCGACCGGCTGGCGGCGACGGGCATCCGCTACACCAGCGCGTTTTCGCCCGCGCCGATGACGCTGCCGGCGCACACCTCGCTGCTCACCGGGCTCTGGCCCTCTCACCACGGGGTCCGTAACAACACCGGGTTCCGGTTGAACGATCGCATCCCGACGCTGGCGACGCGTCTGAAAGACGCCGGCTACCGCACCGGAGCGTTTCTCGGCGCGTTCGTGCTCGATAGCCGCTTCGGTCTGAGCCGTGGATTCGATCAGTACGACGACCGCTTTCCCGCCGACGACCGGCGGTCATTTCACTTCGCGCAGCGGCGGGCGGCGGAGGTAGTGCGCCGGGCCGAGTCATGGATCCTGACGCGCGACAACATAGTGCCGGCGCCGCGTCAATGGTTCGCCTGGGTTCACCTGTTCGATCCGCACGCGCCGTACGACGCTCCCGCGGAATACCGCACCGGCCGCTCCCCGTACGACGCCGAGGTCGCGTACACCGATGCGATGCTCGGGCAGCTGCTCGTTCGTCTCGCGGACGCTCACGCACTCGATCACACCATCGTCGTCGTCACCGCGGATCACGGCGAATCGCTCGGTGAACACGGCGAGACGACCCACGGCCTGTTTGCCTACGACGCAACGATCGCCGTGCCGCTGATCATCGCTGCACCCGGGGTACGGCCGGGCGCGATCGATGTGCCGGTGGCGCACACCGACGTGGCGCCGACGATTCTGGATCTGCTCGGCCTTCCCGTTGTCGAGCCCCTCGACGGCCAGTCGCTGGTCCGCACCCCGCCCGAGGATCGAGCCCTCTATTTCGAGGCGCTCGACGCCTCCCTGACCAGAGGGTGGGCGCCGCTTCGCGGCGTGATGCAACGGCGTTGGAAATACATCGACCTGCCTGACGCCGAGCTCTACGATCTCGCGGCGGATCCGGGCGAACAGCGTAACCAGATCGCGGACACGCCACACCGCGAGACGTTGTCCCGCGCCTTCCAGCAGTTCGTCGCCGCTTCGCAGTCGCCAGCGTCGCCGGTCCGCGCCGACGCCGATACCGCCGCGCGTCTGCGCGCACTCGGCTATACCAGTGGCACCGCGGCAGCGCGGGCACCGACGTCGGCCGATGATCCCAAGCACCTGGTCGCGTTGAACGAACGCTTCAATTCGGCATTGACGATGTTCGACAGCGGCCGCGCGCCTGAAGCGCTGGACACATTCCGATCGATTCTGGTCGAGCGCCCAGACTTCGACGCCGCTCGCGCGAGTGCCGCAACGGTGCTGCTGGCGGGCAACCAGAACGCGGCGGCCGTCGATCTGCTGCGCGACGGTTTGCAGCACCGGGAATCGGCGGAGTTGCGCGCAAAGCTCGGCACGGCGCTCCGAGCCGCCGGCGACCTTCCGGCCGCCGCAGACGCCTTCCAACGGGCGCGCTCCGCCGGCGACGACAGTCCCGACCTGCTCAATCAGCTTGCGGTGGTGTCCGCGGAAGTGGGCCGACCAGATGTGGCCCGGTCGTTGTTCCGTGAAATCGTGACACGGGCCCCCGCGGCCGCGACAGGATGGTTCAATCTCGGCGTGTTCGAGCTGCAGAGTCGTCGTCATGCGGAGGCCGCTGCCGCGCTGCGACGGGCCGTGGCGCTCGACGCGGCGTACGGCGACGCGTGGAACGCCCTCGGCGCCGCGTTGATTGCCACCGACACGCCGGGCGCGGTCGACGCCTGGCAGCATGCCGAGCGGCTGCGGCCCGACGACTACGATCTCCTGTTCAACCTCGCGATGGTTCTGTCGGATGGTCAGGCGCCATCGGCGGCCCTGCCCTATCTGCGGCGATTTGTGCGCGAGGCCCCGGCGAACCGGTATGCGCGCGACATCGTTCAGGTTCGCTCGGCCTTGCAGCGCCTCGAACACGATGGCCGCTGAACCAACGGTGATGCACACCGGCAGACGAGCAGCCGCCGCGATGCTGCTGAGCGCGGTCGCGCTCTCCGGTGTGCTGGCGTGCCGCGGCGGGGTGCGCCGGCCGACAGCGCCGATTGCCAGCGGCGCCCTTCGCGGCGCCAATGTCCTCCTGGTCACCATCGACACCCTGCGCGCCGATCGCGTCGGCGCGTACGGCAGCCGCGCCGGGCTGACGCCGCGGCTCGATGAATTGGCGCGGACCGGCCTCCGCTTCGAGCATACCTACGCGCACGTGCCCTTGACGCTCCCCTCACATGCGTCGCTGATGACCGCCAGTTACCCGACGAGGAACGGCGTCCACGACAACGGCACGTTCCGGCTTGGCGCCGCGTCCACGACCGTGGCCGACGCGCTGACCCGCGAGGGCTATCGCACCGCGGCCTTCGTCGGCTCGTTCGTCCTGGATGCGCGCTTCGGACTCGGTCGCGGCTTCATGCTCTACGACGATCGGATGAACGGGCGCGGCGGCGACGTCGAGTTCGTCCGGCGAAACGCCGAACAGGTGCTGGCGCCTGCGTATACATGGATTACCGCGGGGCAGCCGGGCGAACATGCGGAGACGCAGCCGATCGCGTCCACACACGGCGGACCGTGGTTCGCCTGGGTCCATCTTTTCGATCCGCACGAACCGTACAATCCGCCGGAACCGTTTCGGTCGCGTTATGCCTCCGCGCCGTACGATGGCGAGATCGCGTATACCGATGCTGCGCTCGGCGCCTTCCTCGAGAGACTGCGTGCCGCCAATGCACTCACCAACACCCTGGTCATCGTCCTCTCCGACCATGGTGAATCGCTCGGCGAACACGGCGAACGGACCCACGGTCTGTTCGCCTACGATGCGACGCTGCGCGTGCCGCTCGTGATGTCGGCGCCGGCGCGGCTGCCTGCCGGCGTCTTCGGCGACACCATGCGGCTGGTCGACGTCGTGCCGACGATGCTGGATCTGGTGGGCGCAAGGCCGCTGCCCGATGTCGATGGCCGAAGCGTCCGGCCGTTCGTGGCCGGCGAACAGCCGTTCGATCGCGCGGCCTCATACTTCGAGGCGCTCAACGCCAACCTGACGCGCGGCTGGGCGCCGCTGACCGGCATCGTGCTGGATCGCCTCAAGCTCGTGGATCTGCCGATCCCTGAGCTGTACGACGTCGGGGCCGACCCGGGCGAGCAGCACAACATCTATGCGCAGCAGCGCTCGCGGGCTCGCGATCTGGAGATGCGCCTCGATGCGATTGCACACGCGGCGTCGCCAATCCAGCCCGCGACGCACGTCGATGCCGACGCCGAAGCCCGCTTGCGCTCTCTCGGTTACGTCGTCTCCTCGCCGATCGCACCGCGGCGCAAGTCCTACGGTGCGGCCGACGATCCCAAGACCCTCGTTCACCTGAACACCGCGCTCGATGCGGCCGGCGATGCCTTTGCCGGGGGCGATGGCGCGGCGGCGGTGCAGACGCTGCGCGACATCATCCGGGAGCGGCCCGATTTCACAACCGCATCCGATAGACTCGCGTATGTGCTGCGGACGATGGGCCGCGCCGAAGAAGCGGTCGGCGTGCTCGATGCCGCCGCCCGCGGTCGAGACGCGGACCCCGCCATCCTGCGCTCACTCGGTGCGGCGCTGAGGGAGGCGCACCACCTCGAGCGATCCGCGACCGTGTTGCGCGCACTCGCGGGCAGCGATCCGTCCGATCTGCAGACCGCTGACGAACTCGGCGTCACCCTGACGCAATTGGGGCGGGCCGCCGATGCCGAGCGCCAGTTCCGGCGCGTGCTCGCCGCGTCGCCGAATGCCGCCGAGACCTGGAACAACCTCGGGTCGCTGTTCCTCGCGTCGCGGCGATCGGCCGATGCGGTGATCGCGCTGTCGCGTGCGATTGCGATCGACCCCGAGCTGGCGTCGGCGCACAACGGCCTCGGGGTCGCGTATGCGGGACAGGGGGACATCACACGCGCGGTCGCGGAGTGGAAGCGCGCGCTGGAGTTGCGGCCCGGCTACGCCGACGCGCAGTACAACCTCGATCGCGCCGCCAAATGAAAAGCCCTGCCGGCGTTGCCGCCGGCAGGGCCGCTCTGACTTCTGAACTCCGAACGCTGAAATGTCTTGCTAGAACTCGAACCGAATCGCCACCTGCGCGACGCGCGGGTCGAGCGCCGCGATCACCGTCCCGAAATTGCCGTTGGTCAGGCTGAAGTTCGTCACCGGATTGGCGTTCAGCACGTTGTACACGTCCAGAATCCCCGTGAGCTTGTAGTGCCCCGCGAACGTGAAGCCCTTGTCGACCCGGAAGTTCAACAACGACACGTTGTCGGAGCGATGCTGATCGAGGTTCTGGACGAAGAACGGGCTTGGCGCAATGTTCAGGCCGGGCGACGTATCGGCGTCGGCGATGATCTCCGAATACGGAAAGCCGCTCTGGTAGCGGTAGTTCGCGGCGAACCCGATTTCAAACGGGAACGTATACCGCCCCAGCAGCTGGAAGTGATACGTCGTCGTCTTCTGTCGGTTCGACACCGCCGGGTTCGGGTTGACGAAGAAGCCGATGCCGATCGGATCGGTTGCCAGCGGGGTAGTGTTGCCCCAGTCGGGAATGTCGGCCGACCGCAGTTCGTTGCGCCACTGATAATCGGCGCTCGTCTGGACGAAGAACTTCTGGCTGAATCGCTTGTTGAACGCGACCTCGATGGTGTCGTAGTAGAAGTCGCTGTCCGGGATGTTGGTGTAGAGCCCGCTGCTCTGGCTGGCGAGCGAGTTCGGCACGTCGACGAGGTTGAACACCTGGCCGTCTGAAGAGACCTGACGCGTTGG
>JAOBWF010000330.1 GCA_025463215.1 Acidobacteriota bacterium
CTAGGCGAGAATGTTCGCGTCGTGGTATCAGGTGCCAAATCCAGGAAAGATGCTAAACTCAAATTCGAGTTCACATGATCAGGTGACATCTTGGTTCTGCGGGCCAGCGGGACGCTTCCACCGTCTCGACTGCACATATCCCCGCTAATTGCGGTTTTGCGGCAGCATCTTGCCTTCGATCTTGGGCAATTCCGCCGTCGCGGAGGCGGACTTGTCGCCGCCGGCGCGGCGGGCGATTTCGACGGTCAGGCGTTCGGCGGCTTCCGGCGACATCAGCCCCAGAATGTCCGACATCTTGCGTGGCGAAATCTTGGAGGCGATCTCGAACAGTACGCCCATTTCCAGCCGGTCGAACACTTTTGCGGCGTCCTTCGGCTTCATGCCCTCATACATGGTGACGAGGCCTTTCAGGCGGACGTCTTCCGCCTCTTTCTTCTGCTCGGTCACCGCCGAGATGCGCGATTCCACCGCCTTCAGTTCCTCGACCCGGCCCTCGATGCGCTTCTCCGCCGACTTCAGCAGGTTTTCGCGGATGTCGATCTCGCGGGCGCGCGCTTCCAGCTCCTGGCGGCGCGCCTGCAGCCGCTCCAGGATGGCGCGCTCCGACGGCGAGATCATTTGTGGCTGCTCGGGTGCGGCCGGCGCGCCTTCAGGCGGCTTCGCTTCCGGGGCGCTCACCGCAGGTTTCGACGCAGCCTCGTCCTTCCTCACCGACCCCGTGATGTCCGCAGGCTCGCTCCTGCCCGGAAAATTAAAGCTTTCCTGCGCCCACGACCTTTTGGTCGAGTTCGGCTGGTAATCGAACACATAGCCGCCGTCCATCACAAGCCCCGCGACCTTCAGCACGACAAGGCCGAGAATCGCGATCAGGACGACCGGAAGGACGCGGAGTTCACGGAAACGTTTCATGCAGCCAGACCATTGCTCCGTCTGCGGTCGGAGAAGGCCTGCGCCGCTGCGGCGATCGATTGCGCCGCCGAAATTCTTGCCGGCTCCGGCTCTGCCGGCCGCGCCGCCACCGCGATGCGGGTGATCCGTTGCAACACCGCGTCACCTTGCACTACCTGTTTGCTCAATCTCTGCGACAGGTCGGTGGCGGAGGCGATCTGGCTGCCAAGATCCTCGTTGACCTCGCGCACCGTAAGCTTGAGCCCGCCGATCGCGCGTTCGGCGATTTCGGTGGCGGTGATCAGCTCGCCGATGGTCGCTTTCAGCGACTGCTCGTCCGCCTTCAGTCGCTTCAGGCGCTTGTTGAGCAGCCTGCAGTAGCCGATCGTCAGCACGAGAAGGACCGCCACCAGACCCTCGATCGCCAGTCCGAGTGAATGACTCATTGTGCCTCCATCAATCTGGTTTGCTCGTCGGCCTTCTCGAACATCGCGAAGGTGGTGTTGGGTTTGCGCAACTGCCGCGTGACGCGGATCGCGACGCGGTCGCCGACCCGGCCCATGCGGCCTTCGGTCAGCGTGACATTGCCGCAGCGCACCGCGATCAGCGCATCGGAGCGCATCTCCAGCGGCAGCGTATCGCCGACCTTCAGCTTCATCAGCTGCTTCAGCGGAATGTCGGCCTCGTAGAGCACCGCGTCGACCGAGATCTGCGCCTGGGCGATCTCGGTCGCAAGGTGCCCTTCCCAGATCGGATCGCGGCCGAATTTCTCGCCCATGAACATCTGCAACAGCACGTTGCGGATCGGCTCGATGGTCGCATAGGGCAGCAGCAGTTCGATGTTGCCGCCGCGGTCTTCCATATCGATGCGCAGCCGCACCAGGATCGCGGCGTTGGCGGGACGGCTGATCGCGGCAAAGCGCGGATTGGTCTCCAGCCGGTCGATGGTGAAGGTTACCGGCGACAAAGGCCGGAACGCCTGCTCGGCGTCCGCCAGCACCACCTCGACGAGGCGTTTTACCAGGTTGGTCTCGATCGTCGTATAGGGTCGGCCCTCGATGCGCAGCGAGGTCTGGCCGCGCCGTCCGCCCAAGAGCACGTCGATCATGGAATAGATCAGGCTGGAATCGACGGTGGCGAGCCCGAAATTTTCCCACTCCTCGGCCTTAAATACGCTGAGCACCGCGGGCAAGGGAATCGAATTCATGTAGTCGCCGAACCGCACCGACGTGATGCGGTCGAGCGATACTTCCACATTGTCGGAGGTGAAGTTGCGCAAGCTCGTCGTCATCAGCCGCACCAGGCGGTCGAACACGATCTCGAGCATCGGCAGGCGCTCGTAGGACACCATCGCCGAATCGATGATGGCGCGGATGCCGGAATTGTCGTCGAGATTGACCTCGCCGACGGAAAAGCCGAGCAGGTTGTCGATCTCTTCCTGGGAGAGAACGCGCTCGCCGCCGTTCTTGCCGCCACTGAAATCGCGGCCGCCGTCCTCGACCATGGCGGCCCATTGCAGCGCCATCGCGCCGGACAGCTCGTTTTCGGCGGCCGTTTCGGCGGCGGCAATCGGGTCCTCCGAATCGAGCGAGGCCTCCCACTGGGCGGCTATCGCATCCTGATCGACCTGGTCGTTGCCCGCCATTGCCTCTACCGCCCTCGCGTCACTGAATGACGATTTCCTTGAACAGCACGGCGCTGACCTGGCCAGGGGCCACCGCGAGATTGACCCGCCGCGTGAGCTCTTCCTTCAGACGAAACAGCCCGGCGGAGCCGTTGAGATCGGTCGGCCGCAATTCGCGCATGTAGGTCTGAAAAATGTCGCTGACCCTCGGCATGGTCGGCTTGATCGCGTCGATCTGCTTCTCTTCCCTGAGCTCGAGCACGACCTTCACTTTCAGGTACTGGGTGCGCTCGCCCGGCGCGCCGACGAGGTTGACCAGCACCTCGGGCACGTCGAGGAAGATCGGCGCCTTTGGCGCCGCCTCGGCATGCAGCTCCTCGCCATGGCCGCGGAAAAAGAAGAACCAGCCGGCGCCGCCGCCACCCGCGAGCAGCAGCAATGCGGCGGCAGCGATGATGATCAGCTTCTTTTTGCTCTTCTTCGGCGCGGCGGCCTCTTGCGGGGCGCCCTCTTCCGTCTGATCGCTGTCTGCCATCCTGGTCCACCCGGATTGGACGACGCTCGATGCGGCCGAAGCAGGCGGATGACGCGATACAAATGCCCCCGGCGCGCACGCGCC
>JAOBWF010000184.1 GCA_025463215.1 Acidobacteriota bacterium
CGGAATGCTTAATGCGTTAGCTTCGGCACGGCAGGGATCGATACCCGCCACACCAAGCATTCATCGTTTAGGGCCAGGACTACCGGGGTATCTAATCCCGTTTGCTCCCCTGGCTTTCGCTCCTCAGTGTCAGTGTTGGTCCAGGATGCCGCCTTCGCCACCGGTGTTCCTCCAGATATCTACGCATTTCACCGCTACACCTGGAATTCCGCATCCCTCTCCCAAACTCAAGCCATCCAGTATCGGACGCAGTTCCCCAGTTAAGCTGAGGGATTTCACGTCCGACTTAGTTGGCCACCTACGAGCCCTTTACGCCCAGTAATTCCGAACAACGCTTGCCCCCCCTGTATTACCGCGGCTGCTGGCACAGAGTTAGCCGGGGCTTCTTCTCTCGGTACCGTCACTTTTCCGGATTATTCAGCCGAAAAACATTCGTCTCGATCGAAAGGAGTTTACGACCCGAAGGTCTTCATCCTCCACGCGGCGTTGCGTCGTCAGGCTTGCGCCCATTGCGAACAATTCCCCACTGCTGCCTCCCGTAGGAGTCTGGGCCGTGTCTCAGTCCCAGTGTGTCCGTCCGCCCTCTCAGGCCGGATACTGATCGTTGCCTTGGTAGGCCATTACCCCACCAACTAGCTAATCAGGCGCGGGCCCCTCTTCAAGTGCCAGGTTCTTGCGAATCCCCGGCTTTGATCACCGCCTCTTAAAAGGCAGGATGTTATGCGGTATTAGCGTCCCTTTCGGGACGTTATCCCCCGCTCGAAGGCAGGTCACCCACGTGTTACTCACCCGTTTGCCACTCTACTAATCCCTTGCGGGACTTTCGCGTTCGACTTGCATGTGTTAGGCACGCCGCCAGCGTTGATTCTGAGCCAGGATCAAACTCTCATGTTAAATTCGCTGGCTACCTCCGCACTTACGCACGTCGGCAGCACAACTGTTTAACGCGAGGCCGATTTATTGGCTCTTGCGTTGTTCAATCCGTTCTTATTGAAAGTGGTTCATCGCCAGTCGCCTTCGCACGGATTGAAAACTCCGGTCGACCGATTGACGCGATGCCACCCGCTGACTCTCATTGTCATTCTCTCCCGAAGGAAAGATTGACGGGCTGTGTGTACTTGCACGCTTATCTAGTTTTCAAAGAACCGACGGCAGCGCGCCAGTGGCGCCCTACCCGACATCTCGCTCGCTCCCACCACCCAGGTCTTGCCTGGAGGGCCTCGCCGCCTGTCGGCCGCGGCGCGTTTAGGGGAACCTTCTAAGGTTACTATCGCTACTCACCCTTGTCAACCCCTAAATTGCTTTGCCGAAAAATAATTTCCGGCGGTTGCGGCTGACTGGGATGAGACGCCCGAGCTAGGAACTGCTGAGTAAAACCTGGCAGATTTCCGACCGGCGAACGTGAGGAGAGTATCGCGTACGAATCGCCGTACGTCAAGTCAACCGAATCACGAACCGCTGACGCGCCCCTTTGCGCAGCAGAAACACCCGGCCGTCGAGCGCGTCCCCGCGCCTCAACCGCGCGTTCGCGTCCGTAATCTTGTGATCGTTCACCGACACGCCGCCCTGCTGCACCAGCCGGCGCGCTTCGCTCTTCGACGCGCCAGTCGCCCGCGCCACGAGATCGACGACGCCGACGCCGTCCCCGTCGAACTCGCTCGCCGCAATCGCCGTCGACGGCACATCGCCGGCGATCGACAACAGACTGTCGGCGACGCGCGCCGCGTCGCCGCCGGCCGATGGCGCCGCGCCAAAGAGCACCGCGTTCGCCGCTTCCGCACGCGTCGCGTCCTCTGCACCGTGCACCATCGTCGTCACGTGATCCGCGAGCACGAACTGGGCGTGGCGTTTTTCCGGCGCAGTCTTCACGAGCGCGTCGAGCGCGTCGATCTCGCCGTGCGGGAGGAACGTGAAGAATTTCAGATACGCGATGACGTCGCGATCGTCGGTGTTCAACCAGAACTGGCGGAACTCCTGCACCGGCGTGCGCGTGGCGTCGAGCCAGATCGTGCCCGCTTCCGTCTTGCCGAATTTTGCGCCGGACGCGGTGGTCACGAGCGGCGTCACCAGGCCGTGCGCTTTCTTCGCATGCACCTTGCGAATCAGCTCGATGCCCGCGGTGATGTTGCCCCACTGGTCGCTGCCGCCCATCTGCAGCGTGCAGCCGTAGCGCTCGAACAGCTCGAGGAAATCGCGCGCCTGCAGCAGCAGGTAGCTGAACTCGGTGTAGGAAATCCCGTCCGCGCTCTCGAGCCGGCGGTTGACCGACTCCTTCTGCAGCATGTAGTTCACGGTGAAGTACTTGCCGGTGTCGCGCAGGAAGCCGAGCAGGTCGAGGGACGCGAGCCAGTCGGCGTTGTTCACCACCCGCGCCGGATTGTCGGCGCGATCGAAGTCGAGAAATTGTGCAAGCTGCGGCCGGATGCCGGCCAGGTTGGCGGCGATCTGATCGCTCGCGAGCAGCGTGCGCTCCTGCGACTTGCCGCTCGGGTCGCCGATCATCCCGGTGCCGCCGCCGGCAATCGCGATCGGCGAATGGCCGTCGCGCTGCAGACGCGACAGCGTCACCAGTCCGAGCAGGTTGCCGATGTGGAGACTCGACGCGGTCGGATCGAAACCGATGTACGCGGTCACGCGTTCGCGCGCGAACGCGTCCGCCAGCCCGTCGGTCGCGTCGTAGACCAGACCGCGCCATTTCAGCTCGTCGAAGAGATTCATTGTGGGTTCGTTTTACTATAGCAGCCTATGGCGATGACTCGCCGCGCGGTCCTCAAGGGTGCGCTCGTCGCGGGAGCCGGAACGTTCACCGGCGCCGGCGCGTATGGGTACGCCTACGAGCGGCACGCGCTGGAGGTCACGCGCGCCGCGATCCCGGTGGCGGGACTGCCACCAGCCCTCGCCGGGCTGCGCGTCGGCCTCATCACTGACATCCATCGCAGCCTCTTCGTCTCGCACGACGACGTCGCGCATGCGGTGGCGAGCATGATGACGGAGAGCCCCGATCTGATCGTGCTTGGCGGCGACTACGTCACGTGGGGCGATCGCGAATTCGTCGGGCCATCCGCCGAGGCGCTCGGGCCGCTGTCCGCCCCGTACGGCGTGTTCGCCATCCTCGGCAACCACGACGACGACCACGACATGCCGGCGGCGCTCGGGCGGCACGGCGTCCAGGTGCTGAGGGACGCGCGCACGCGCCTGCGCATCCGCAACGAACCGGTCGATCTGGTCGGAATCCGGTACTGGACCAAACGCCAGTCCGATATCTCCGCGCTGACGCGGGGCTCTGCGCCGATGACCATCCTGCTGGCGCACGATCCCCGGCGGCTGATCGAAGCGGCCGCCTTGAAACTGCCGCTCGTCCTGTCGGGGCACACGCATGGCGGCCAGATCGTGCTGCCGGTTGTCGGCGCGCTCGCCGCGCAGAAATTCCCGACGATTGCCGGGATCGGTCACCGCAATCGCACGGCGCTGTTCGTCAGCCGCGGCGTCGGCACGATCTACGTTCCGGTGAGAATCAACTGTCCGCCCGAAGTGGCGCTGCTGACGCTCCAGCCTGCTTGAAGCCGCCGAAGACGGCGTGCCCGGCGTTGAGCCAGCAGCAGTCGACCGACGTAAATCCGGCGTGGCGCAGCCAGATCAGGTGATGGAACAGCGCCGACGGCTTGTCCATGTCGTGCGGAAAACGGAAATGATTCCACCGTTCGGCGAGGAACCGCTGATACAGGTCGGGCGCGCCGAGCGCGTCCGCCTGCTGCCTGGCGTGCGCGTCCCACTGATCGGCGGCCAGCGTTCGCGAGGCGGGGTGCTGCGGGTCGATGAGGTCGGCGATCAGCAGCGCGCCGCGCGGCGACAACCGCTCCGCCGCCGCCTTGTACAAATACTGCTTCTTGGCGTCGTTGAGGTGGTGCAGGCACAGCGACGACACAATCAGGTCGGCGCCGAACATCCGATCCCACCAGTCGAGCGCCGCGACGTCGAACGCCGCGACCCTGGCCCGATCGCCGAACAGCGCCAGCCGCCGGGACGCCTCCGCGCGCATCGATTCGGACCCATCGAGCGCGGTCAGCGTCGCGCGCGGGAACACCGTGAGCAGCGCTTCCGCCAGCCGGCCGTCACCCGATCCGAGCTCGACGATCTTCAACGGCTCGGCCGCGCCGAACGGCGCCGCCGCGATCAGCGAGGCCGTCATTTCCTGCCGCCGCGGCACCGCGACATCGGCGATGTCGCGATAGGTCTGCGACGACTGCTCGGTCCAGTCGCTCATGAGACCGCCAGTCGGACGAACCGGCGGCCGACGATCGCCCAGCCGCCATCGAGAAACACGCGAATCGCTTCCGGATACAGCCGATGCTCCTCGGCCAGGATGCGGGCTTCCAGGGTGTCGACCGTGTCCCCCTCGACCACGGGCACCGCCGCCTGAAGCACAATCGGACCGCCGTCGAGCTCGGCATTCACCACGTGCACGGTGACGCCGGTCACGCGAACACCGTGCTCGAGCGCCTGGCGCTGCGCATCGAGACCGGGAAAGGCCGGCAGCAGCGACGGATGGATGTTGAGGATCCGGTTCGGAAACGCGTCCAGCAGCGCAGCGCCGACCAGCCGCATGAAACCGGCGAGGCAGACCACCTCGACTCCACGCGCGCGCAGCAGCTGGGCCAGCGCGCGATCGTAGCCGTCCCGATCGGGAAAGTCGCGCGGGCTCAGGTGAACTGCCTCGATGCCGGCGGCGCGCGCCCGCTGCAGACCGGCGGCCTCGGCGCGATTCGAGATGACGACGGCGATCGTGGCGTCGAGCCGCCGCGCCGCGATCGCGTCGACGATCGATTGCAGATTGCTGCCGCGGCCCGAGATCAGGACGCCGAGCGTGCGCGGCGAGGCGGTGATCACACGTACCGTACGGATCGTTCGCCGGAGACCACGACGCCGAGCCGAAACGCGTTCGGCTCGCCCGCGAGCATCAGCGTGTTGATGACGCGGTCCGCGTCACGCGAGGTGCAGACGATCACGAGGCCGATTCCCATGTTGAAGGCGCGGAACATCTCGTCGCGCGCGACGGCGCCGTGCTGCTGCAGCAGCTGGAAGATCGGCGGCACGGTCCAGGCCTTCAGGTCGACTTCCGCCGCGCACGCCTCGGGCAGCGTCCGCGGCAGGTTCTCCGTCAGCCCGCCGCCGGTGATGTGCGCCAGACCCTTGACCCAGTCGCGCTCGATCAGCGGCCGGACGAGGCCGAGATAGGAGCGGTGCGGCGCGAGCAGCGCCTCGCCAATCGTGGCGTCGAGCTCGCGCACGAACGTGTCGGGCTGCCACCCGGCCCTCTCGAAAAACACCCGGCGCGCCAGCGAATAGCCGTTGGTGTGCAGCCCCGCCGACGGCACCGCAATCAGCACGTCCCCAGGCACGACACCGCGGCCGTCGATGACCTTCGCCTTGTCGACCGCGCCGACGATGAAGCCGGCGATGTCGTATTCGCCGTCGGCATAGAACCCGGGCATCTCGGCGGTCTCGCCGCCGATCAGGGCGCAGCCGTTTTCCTTGCACGCGCGCGCGACGCCGCTGATCACCTGTTCCGCGACCGCCGGCGACAGCCGGCCCGTCGCGAGGTAATCGAGAAAGAACAGCGGCTCCGCACCCTGGACGAGGATGTCGTTGACGCAGTGGTTCACCAGATCGGCGCCCACGGTGTCGTGCTTGTTCATCATGAACGCGACCTTGAGCTTGGTGCCGACGCCGTCGGCGCTCGAAACCAGCACGGGATCCTGGTAGCGATCGCGGTCGAGCCGAAACAGGCCGCCGAACGATCCGATGTCGGACAGCACGCCGGGGGTAAACGTGCCCTTGGCCAGCGCGCGGATGCGCCGCACGGTCTCGTTGCCGGCATCGATGTCGACGCCCGCCGCCTTGTACTCGCTCATTTCAAATTCGCCTCAGCATCGCCGGCCAGGGATCAGAAATCGAGCTTGCCGATGAGCGCTTGCATCAGGGCGCGGCGCGGCGACGCGGCCGCCGACTCCCAGTAGGTCCGTCGCGTGTAGGCGAAGAAGCGCTCCTTGTCGAGATCTTCCTCGAGCATGTCGAACCCTTCGGCCATCAGGATCATCGCCTTCTCGCGGTTGGCATGCTGCTCCAGCATCGTCATCGTCAGCGGCGTGTTGCGGAGGGCGACGGTCGCGAGTGCGAGCGACACCGGCGCGCGGGTCGGGTCCTTCGACGGCACGCCGAGATCCACCAGGGCCCGCGCCGCCTCCGCGTGCCCGGCGATGGCCAGGGCGCCGAGGCCGGCCGCGGCGCCGCGCAGCAGTTCCTGGAAGCCCGGGTTCTGATCGGAGAACTTCAGGGTCTCGATCAGGTAGCTCTGGTGGGACTCGCAGTTGACGTCGAGCAGGCAGATGGCGGTCGCGATCGACGGCTGCGCCGGACGCGGCGCGCTGCGCTGGATCGCCGCGAGCGTGTCGAGCGCGCGCTTGTCGCCGATCTTTCCGAGGGCGAGCGCCGCGTCATCCTGCAGCGGACCATCGAGCTTGGCGACGGCCGTCAACGCGTCGAACGCGTACGGCGCCTTGTAATCGCCGAGCGCCTCGATCACCGCGCTGCGGAAAAAGTCTTCGCCGCGCGACACCTCGCGCACGAGCGCCTGACGGGCGCGGTTCACCTCGTCGCCCTGGCCGGTCGCCGCCACTGCCGCCACCGCGCGTACGAGGGCGGGGCGGACGAACTCGGCCTGCTCCTTGTCGAGCGCGGTGAGGAACGGCGGCAGCAGGGCCCGATCGGGATTGTGCTCGAAGAAGCTGTACGCGACCGTGCGCAGCCGGTCGTTGGGGCTCGCGAGCGACTCGCGCATCGCGTCCTTCGTGCGCGGATCGTTGAAGCCGGTCAGCAGGACGAGGGCGCGATAGCGCACGTAGCCGTCCGCCTGTTCGGAGACGGCCTGCATCAGCGCGGGCACGGCCTGCGCGCTCGCGGTCCGCCGCACCAGGCGCGATGCGTTCGTCCGGATGGCGTAGTCGAGATCGCCGAGCTTGGCGATCGCCGCTTGCAGCTGCGCGGGCGAGACGGCCTGCGGCGCGCTCGGCTCCGGCGCGCGCGTCTCCTGCGCGGCCGCACCGTGCGGCAGGCAGAGTCCGCTCAGCGCACCAACGATGCAGAGGAGCGCGGCTCTCATCGGACGACCGGCTCCCCTTTGGTATCCAGCTTGAGCGCGAGCTGAAGATAGGTCGCTTCGTCCTGCGGAAATGCCACCGGATACACACCCGTGTAGCACGACGTGCAGTACGACGACTTCTCGCTCTTCACCGCGCTGAGCATCCCTTCGAGGCTGAGATAGGCGACGCTGTCGGCTTCGAGAAATTCGCGAATCTGTTCGAGCGTGTGGGTGGCGCCGATCAACTCTGACTTGCGCGGCGTGTCGACGCCGTAGAAGCAGGGGGAAATCGTCGGCGGACAGCTGATTCGGATGTGCACTTCCTTCGCGCCGGCGGCCCGTACCATCCGGACGATCTTCCGGCTCGTCGTCCCGCGCACAATCGAATCGTCGACCAGGATGACGCGCTTGCCGTTCAGGATGCTGCGCACCGGATTCAGCTTCACCTTGACGCCGAAATGGCGGATCGACTGCTGCGGCTGGATGAACGTGCGTCCGACGTAATGGTTGCGAATCAGCCCCATGCGCAGCGGCACGCCGGACTCTTCGTGGAACCCCATCGCCGCGCAGACGCCGGAGTCCGGCACCGGCACGACGACGTCCGCCTCGACCGGCCGCTCACGCGCGAGCACGCGGCCGAGCTCGGTGCGGACCTCGTTGACGCTACGTCCGAACACGTAGCTGTCGGGCCGTGCGAAGTAGACGTGCTCGAAGATGCAGTGCGCGAGCGGCGCCGGCGGAAACGGCTTGATCGATTTCAGCCCATCCGCCGAGATGATCACGATCTCGCCCGGCTGCACGTCGCGCTCGTAGGTCGCGCCGATGAGATCCATCGCGCACGTTTCCGAGCACACGACCCAGGCGTCGCCGAGCCGCCCGAGCGCGAGCGGCCGGAAGCCATGCGGATCGCGCACCGCAATCAGCTTGTCCTTCGTCAGCATGACGAGCGAGAAGGCGCCCTGCACCTGCGCGACCGACTCGACGATCGCGTCCTCGACGCTGCGCGCCTTGGACCGGGCATACAGGTGGAGGATGACTTCCGTATCGCTGCTCGACTGGAAGATCGACCCCTGGCGCACGAGATCGTCGCGCAGCTCGCGCGCGTTGACGATGTTGCCGTTGTGACAAAGCGCAATCTGGCCGTGCGCGCAGTCGATCAGGATCGGCTGGGCGTTGAGCAGTTTGCTCTCGCCCGCGGTCGAGTAGCGCACGTGGCCGATCGAGATCGGTCCGGACAGCTTGGACAGCGTCTCGCCGTCGAAGATGTCGGCGACGTATCCCATCTCGCGCGAGATCCGCACCTGCTGATGATCCGACGCCGCGATCCCGGCGCTCTCCTGTCCCCGATGCTGCAGCGCATAGAGGCCCAGGTAGGTCATGTTGGCCGCCTCGGGGTGGCCGAAGATGCCGAAGACGCCGCACTCGTCCTTGAATTTATCGAACATGGTGTTCAGGCCACACGTTGAACGAAATGTTTATCGATCGCCGTTGACCACACGCGCTCCGCTTCGTCGACTGACTGGTCGATCACGATGGCGCCGGCGACCGCGATCCGCAGCCGGCTGCCGCCGGTCTGGCCGATCACGCGCGCGGGCACCCCGGCCGCGGCCGCGTGACGCAGGACCGCGGTGACCTGTTCGGGCACGGCCGACACGATCACCCGCGTCGCCGATTCACCGAACAGCGCCGCCGCGACGTTGACGCCGCTTTGGCGCGAGACGTCGACCCCCTCGAGCGAGACTTCGGCGCCGATGCCGACGGTGTCGAACGCGCACTCGGCAATCGTGACCGCCAGGCCGCCGTCGGAGCAATCGTGCGCCGACCGCACCAGCCGATCCTCGGCCAGCGTCACCAGCAGGGTCTGCAGCGCGCGCTCGGCCGCGAGATCGAGCGCCGGCGGCACGCCGCGCACCAGATGATGCACGACCTTGAGATATTCGCTCGCGCCGAGCTCGCCCCGGCCTTCGCCGAGCATCAGAATCGCGTCGCCCGACTCCTGGAACCGCCGGCTGACGACGCGATCGGCGTGCTCGAGCAGGCCGACGACGCCGATCGTCGGCGTCGGATAGATCGCCTTGCCGTCCGTCTCGTTGTACAGGCTGACGTTGCCGCCGGTGATCGGGACGTCGAGCGCTCGGCACGCCGCGCCGATCCCCTCGACCGCCCTCGCAAACTGCCACATGATCCCCGGCCGCTCGGGATTGCCGAAGTTCAGGCAGTTGGTGGCGGCGAGCGGCCGCGCCCCCGAGCAGGCGACGTTGCGCGCCGCTTCGGCGACCGCGAGCATCGCACCGCGATACGGATCGAGATAGCAGTAGCGGCCGTTGCCGTCGACCGACATCGCCAGCGCCCGGTCGGTCCCTTTGATCCGCACCACGCCGGCGCCAAGCCCCGGCAGGTTGATCGTATTGGTCCGGACCATGTGGTCGTACTGGCGATAGATCCACTTCTTGCTGGCGATCGTCGGCGAGCCGAGCAGCGACAGCAGCGCGGCGTTCGGATCCTTCGCCGGGCCGAGCGTGTCGAGATCGAGCTGTTGCGCCTGGCGCAGGTACTCGGGCTCGCTCATCGGCCGGCGATACACCGGCGCCTCGTCGGTCAGCGCGCGATTCGGGATCTCGGCGACGACGACGCCGCGGTCCTTGACCCGCAGCATGCCGTCGTTCGTCACGTGGCCGATCCGCGAGGCGTGCAGATCCCATTTCTCGAAGATCCGCTCGACCTCGGCTTCCCGCCCCTGTTTGGCGACGAGCAGCATGCGTTCCTGCGACTCGGACAGCATGATCTCGTACGGCGTCATACCGGTTTCGCGCTGTGGCACGAGCGAGACGTCGATCTCGACGCCGGCGCCGCCGCGCGAGCCCATCTCGGTCGTCGAACAGGTGAGGCCGGCGGCCCCCATGTCCTGGATGCCGATCAGCGCGTCGGTCTGCATCACCTCGAGGCACGCCTCGAGCAGCAGCTTTTCCATGAACGGATCGCCGACCTGCACGGCCGGCCGCTTCTCCGCCGACCTGTCGTCGAACTCCGCCGACGCCATGGTCGCGCCGTGGATGCCGTCGCGGCCGGTCTTGGCGCCGACGTAATACACCGCGTTGCCGACCCCTGACGCCACGCCCTTGACGATGTCCGACTGCTTCGCGATGCCGAGGCAGAAGACGTTGACCAGGGGGTTGCCGGCGTACTCCGGCTCGAACACGATTTCGCCGCCGACCGTGGGGATGCCGATGCTGTTGCCGTAGCCGGCGATGCCGGCGACGACCCCTTCGAGCAGGCGGCGGGTGCCGGGCGCGTCGAGATCGCCGAAGCGGAGCGAGTTGAGCAGCGCGATCGGCCGCGCGCCCATCGTGAAGATGTCGCGGATGATGCCGCCGACGCCGGTGGCGGCGCCCTGATACGGCTCGATGAACGACGGGTGGTTGTGCGACTCGATCTTGAAGACCGCGGCGAGCCCCCCGCCGATGTCGACCGCGCCGGCGTTTTCGCCGGGGCCCTGCAACACCTGCGGTCCTTCGGTCGGCAGCGTCTTGAGATGGACGCGCGAGCTCTTGTAGCTGCAGTGCTCGGACCACATCACCGAGAAGATGCCGAGCTCGGTGAGGTTCGGCTCGCGGCCCATGAACTGGACGACCCGCTCGTACTCGTCGGGCTTGAGACCGTGGCGTTCGAGAACCTGAGGATCGATCATGTGGCTCCGGCGGCCCTACACGGACCGCCCGACGGCGTGCAGCGCCGGACGTTCGGCGCCGCGAAAGGTGGCGACAATCGAGTCGAAGATCACGCGGCCGTCGACGCCGCCGAGCAGCGCTTCGCAGGCGCGCTCGGGGTGCGGCATCATGCCGACCACGTTGCGTGCTTCGTTACAAAGGGCGGCGATCGCGTTCACGGATCCGTTCGGGCTCGACGCTTCGTCGACGCGGCCCTGCCGATCGGTGTAGCGCAGGATCACTTGCCGGTTCGCTTCCAGCCGCTCGACCATGTCCGGCGGCGCGAAGTAATTGCCCTCGCCATGGCCGATCGGTATCGTCAGCACCTGGCCGACGCTGGCGGCCGAGGTAAACGGCGTGTCGGTCTGCTCGACCCGCAGGTGGACGTGCTCACAGCGGTACTTCAACCCTTTGTTGCGCAGCATCGCGCCCGGCAGCAGACCGGCCTCGAGGAGGATCTGAAATCCGTTGCAGATGCCGAGCACCGGTCCGCCGCGCTCGGCAAAGGCCCGCACCGGCGCCATGATCGGTGAGAAGCGCGCCATGGCCCCGGTCCGGAGATAGTCCCCGTGCGCGAAGCCGCCCGGCAGGATCACCACGTCGGCCCCCTTCAGGTCGGCGTCCTTGTGCCAGAGATATTCCGCCTCCTGGCCGAAGACGTCCTTCGCCGCGTGAAACGCGTCCTCGTCGCAGTTGCTGCCCGGAAACACGACGATGCCGAATTTCATGATCAGTCGACCTCGACGCGGTAGCTCTCGATCACCGGGTTGGCGAGCACCTTGTCGGCGACATCGGACGCCAGCTTCTCGGCCTGGGCACGCTCGGTGGTCGCGAGATCGAGCTCGAAGTACTTGCCCTGGCGGACATCGGCGACGTTCGCATAACCGAGCGACTGCAGCGCGTCGACGATCGTCCGTCCCTGCGGGTCGAACACGGACGGTTTCAACGTGACGAACACACGCGCGCGCATGGGTTAAGCCCTCACTGTGTGGAAGACGCGATCGAAGATGGCGTCGACGTGTTTCAGCTGCTCGTCGAGATCGAAGGCGCGCTCGATCTCGGCCGGCGGCAGGTGTCGCGTAACGTCCGGATCGGCCAGCAGCAGCGTCTTGAAGTCGAGCTGCTCGGCGAAGGAACGCATCGCGTTGCGCTGCACCCACTCGTAGGCCTGCTCGCGCGAGACCCCCTTCTTGGCGAGCTCGAGCAGCACGGTCCCCGAAAAGACGACGCCACGCGAGCGGTTCAGGTTCTCGCGCATCCGGTCGACGTTGACGACCATGCCGCGTACGATCCGCGTCATGCGCCGCAGCATGTGATCGAGGGCGATGAAGCTGTCGGGCAGGATCACGCGCTCCACCGAGGAGTGCGAAATGTCCCGCTCGTGCCAGAGCGCGATGTTTTCGAGCGCCGCGTGCGCGTTGCCGCGCAGCAGCCGCGCCAGACCGACGATCTGCTCGGCGCCGATCGGATTGCGCTTGTGCGGCATCGCCGACGAGCCCTTCTGCCCCTTGCCGAACGGCTCCTCGACCTCGCCGATTTCGGTCTTCTGCAGGCCGCGGACCTCGAGCGCGAACTTCTCGAGCGAGGCGCCCGTAATCGCGATCGCCGACAGCAGCTCAGCATGGCGATCCCGCTGAATCACTTGCGAGGCGACCGGCGCCGCCTCGAGTCCGAGGCGCGCGCAGACGTCTTCTTCTATGGACGGCGGCAGGTGCCCGAAGGTCCCCACCGCACCCGACAGCTTGCCGACGCTGACGACCGCGCGGGCGCGGCGGATCCGCTCGCTGTCGCGGCCGACTTCCGCGTACCACAGCGCCAGCTTCAGGCCGAAGGTCATCGGCTCGGCGTGAACGCCGTGCGTCCGGCCGATCATCGGTGTCCGGCGGTGCTCGACCGCGCGCTCGCGGATCGCGTCCGCCAGCCCGGCGAGATCGGTCAGCAGCACGTCGCAGGCCTCGCGCATCTGCAGCGCCTGCGCGGTGTCGATGACGTCGGACGAGGTCAGGCCGAAGTGCAGCCAGCGCGCCGACGGCCCGACGTGCTCGGCCACGGCGGTCGTGAAGGCGATGACGTCGTGCTGCGTGACCTGCTCGATTTCTTCGATGCGGGCGATGTCGAACGCGCCGCGCTCGCGGATGTCGCGCGCGGCCTCCGCCGGTACGATGCCGGCGGCCGCCATGGCTTCGGCGGCGGCGGTCTCCACGAGCAACCAGGTTTCGTACCGGCGCTGGTCGCTCCAGATCCGCCCCATGTCAGGGTGGGTGTAGCGAGCAATCATTACTCGAGGTCGAGCCGCTCGACAGGGATCCGCAAGCCGTTGACGTTGCCGAGCACCGTCGCCGACAGCGATCCGTTCTGGAACAGATCGGCGGCGACCCGCTGAACGTCTTCCCGCGTGACGCGCTCGATGCCCTGCAGCGTTTCGTCCAGGCCGAACTGGCGGTCGAAGTAAATTTCCTGACGCGCCAGGTGTGACATGCGGCTCGCCGTGTTCTCAAGGCTCAGCATCAGGCTGCCCTTGAGATGGTCTTTCGAGCGCTGCAGTTCCGCGTCAGGCACCGGTGCGCGCTTGACCGCCCGCAGTTCCTCGACGCAGAGGTCGATCACTTCGCCGACCGCTTCGTTGGCGCAGCCGGCGTAAATCGTAAACGAGCCGGCGTCCCGATACGCGCTCAGGCCGCTGAACACCGCGTAGGCCAGGCCGCGCTTCTCGCGTACGTTCTGGAACAGCCGCGAGCTCATCGAGCCGCCGAGCAGCGTGTTCAGCACGTAGCTGGCGTAGCGGTCGTCGTGGTTCTGCGCATAGCTCCCGACCCCGAGACATACGTGGCTCTGCTCGAGCTCCTTGTTGCGGATCAGGATGTTGCGCGCGACCAGCGGCGATTCCTCGACGGCAGGCTCACCCGCAGGGGCGAGCGATCCGAACTTCTCCTGCACCAGCTCGCGGACGCGATCGTGCTCGAGGTTGCCGACCGCCGACACGATCAGGTTCTTCGCCGTGTAGACGCCGCCGAAATAGTCGCGCAGCAGCGGCGCGCTGAACGACTCGACCGTTTCCTTGGTCCCGAGAATCGGCCGGCCGAGCGGGTGGTTTTCCCAGAAGCCCTGGGTGAACAGTTCGTGGACGAGGTCGTCCGGCGTGTCCTCGACCATCTTGATCTCTTCGAGCACGACTTTCTTCTCGCGCTCGATGTCGTCGGGGCTGAACGCCGGGTTGCGCACGATGTCGGACAGGATGTCGATCGCGAGCGGCAGATGCTCGTCGAGCACCTTGATGTAATAGCTCGCGTATTCCTTGGCGGTGAACGCGTCGAGCTGGCCGCCGATCGAATCGATCTGCTGCGCGATGTCTTCCGCGGAGCGGCGACCCGTTCCCTTGAACAGCATGTGCTCGACGAAATGGGCGATGCCGCCCCGCTCGGCCGTTTCATGCCGCGAGCCGCGCGTCAGCCAGACGCCGATGCTGATCGAACGGACCTGGGTCATCCGCTCGGTCAAAATCCGGAGCCCGTTGTCGAGAACGTCTCTGACGATGGGTGCGTTGGACACGATGAAGCCTGGGAAAGTCTTATGCTACCATCGAAGGGGTCAGCGCTGAGAAACGGTTTGGAAGTACTCGACCTCGCCAATCTGGAACGGCCGGCGCTCGAGGCGGCCCTCGAGGCGCGCGGTCACCAGCGCTTTCACGCGCGTCAGATCTTCAGCTGGATCTACAAGCGCGGCGTCACCGACAGCGGGGCGATGACGGACCTGTCGCGCGGCCTGCGCGCGGCGCTCGCCGCCGAATTCGTCCTCACCACGCCCACGCTCGCCCGACGCGAAGTCTCGTCCGACGGCACCGAGAAATTCCTGCTTCGCCTCGGCGATGGCCGGCACATCGAATCGGTCTTCATCCCCGATACGCCGGCGATGACGTTCTGCGTCTCGACCCAGGTCGGCTGCGCGATGGCGTGCGCCTTCTGCCTGACCGGCAAGATGGGCCTGGTCCGCAATCTCACCGCGGGGGAGATCGTCGGACAGGTGCGCGTGCTCGCCGATGCGCTCGCGCTGCGCGACAAGAAGTTCAACATCGTCCTGATGGGAATGGGCGAGCCGCTCCACAACTACGACGAGACGATGCGGGCACTGCGGATCCTCGCCGACGAGCACGGGTTCGACATGTCGGGGCGGCGGATCACGCTGTCGACCGTGGGGCTGCTGCCGGCGCTCGAACGGCTCGCGACCGAAGACGTGATGCCGAACCTCGCGATCTCGCTGCATGCGCCGACCGATCTGCTGCGCGGCGAGCTGGTGCCGATCAACCGCAAGTACGGCGTCAGCGACATCATCAATGCCTGCCGGCGGTTCCCGCTCAGCCGCCGCAGCCGGATCACCTTCGAATACGTGCTGCTCGCCGGGGTCAACGACTCGCCGCAGGACGCGCGCCAGCTCGCGACGCTCGTCGCCGCCGTCAAGTCGAAGGTCAATCTGATTCCGCTCAACGCGGCGCCGGGAATCCCGTTCGAGCGGCCGTCCGACGAGGTGATCGACCGCTTCGCGAAGATCGTCGCCGATCACGGCGTCACCGTTTCGGTGCGCAAGAGCCGCGGCCGCGACATCCGCGCCGCCTGCGGTCAGCTGATCGTCGAGGGGCCGAAGAAATCAGCCGCGCAGCAACTCGCCGTCGTGCTCTGACGTCATCCTGAGCCGCACCCACTGGTTGCGCGGCTGCCCGGACGGAATCCGGACCTTCAGATAATTTCCTGTCACCGCGAGCGTGCCGTCTTCGAGCGTCAGCGCGCGATGCGTCGTGCCGACCTGCGCCGCATGGAAGCGGGCGCTGAGCATGCGGCCGATTTCCCGAATGCGGCGGCCGCGTTCGCGCACGACCAGCCCGTTCACGTGCCCGCCCATCCCCGACGCCGGCGTTCCGGGCCGATCCGAATACGGGAATACGTGGATGTGCGTCAGCGGTGAGCGTTCGAGGTACGCGGCCAACTCCTCGAAGTCCTGGTCGCTCTCGCCTGGAAATCCGACGATGACGTCCGATCCGATCGACGCGCCGGCCACGCGGGCCCGGATGTCGTCGACCAGCGCAGCGTAGTATTCGATCGTGTACGGCCGGCGCATCGCCGACAGAACGCGGTTGCTGGCGTGCTGCAGCGGCAGGTGGAAGTGCGGCGCGAACCGATCGGAGGACGCCACGAGATCGATGATCTCGCGCGAACAGTCCATCGGCTCCAGCGAGGAGATCCGGAAGAGGACCGGCGCCCCTGAACCAGCCGCGCGTCGACCGGCGCCCGCATCGAGCGCCCGCAGCAGCTCGGTCAGCGACGACCGCGGTTCGAGATCACGGCCGTAGGAGCCGAGGTGAACGCCGGTGAGCGCGATCTCCTTGAAGCCGGCGGCGGTCACCCGCTCGACCTCGCGCAGCACCTCCGCCACGCCCACCGACCGCGGCAGTCCCCTCGTCGTGGGGATGATGCAGTACGAGCAGGCCTCGGCGCAGCCGGTCTGCACGCGCAACGTGAATGCGGTGCGCCCGGCGACGCCGGGCTCGATCGTGGCGCCACACGGGCCATCACCACGTTCAGCAGCAACCGCGGAGACCGCCGAGAACGCCGAGCCAAGGGTTTGTTCTGCGATCTTTGCGGCTTCGGCGGTCCCTTCCGGACGTCGCAGCAACTGAATCAACCGCGGCTTGTCGTCGTTCGACACCACCCGCTCGACGTTCGGGAGCGCGCCGACTTCGTCGGGCCGCCGCGTCGCATAGCAGCCGGTGACGACGATGCGCGCGTTGGGGTTGTCGCGGGCGATGCGGCGGATGGTTTGCCGGGTACCCTGATCGGCCGTCGCCGTGACCGAGCAGCTGTTGACGACTACGAGGTCCGCATCCTGCGGCGCCGACGAGACGGCGCCCGCCGCGAGCAGCTCTTCCTCGAAGCCAAGCGAATCCGCCTGATTGACGCGGCAGCCGAACGTCACGACGGCGTATTTCATATTTCTGATTTCTGATTGCTGATTTGAAATTCAGCTTTCAGATCTGAGGGCCTGTCGTCCGATGTCGCGGCGGTAGTGCATGCCCTCGAATGACACCTGCCCGACGCCGGCATACGCGCGCGTGATCGCTTCGCCAAACGTGGCGCCGCGTCCCACGACCGTCAGCACGCGCCCGCCCGCGGTCACGAGACGGCCGTCGCGCAACGCGGTCCCGGCGTGGTACACCGCAACCCCCTGCATCGCCTCGGCGTGGTCGATTCCGGCGATCGTCTGCCCCGACTCGGACGCTTCCGGATAGCCGCGCGACGCGACGACGACGCCGGCGAGGCGATCGGTGCCGAGGCGGACGGCGGACGCCGTCAGCGAGCCCAATGCGGCGGCGACGAGCAGTGGCAGCAGCGGTTCCTCGATCAGCGGCAGCACGACCTGGGTTTCCGGATCGCCGAGCCGCACGTTGAACTCGATCACCTTGGGGCCGCCCGCGGTCAGCATCAGGCCGACGAACAGGAAGCCGCGAAACGGACAGCCCTCCTCAGCCATTCCAGCCATCACCGGGTCGACGATCTCCCGCATGACACGCGCGTCCAGCGCCGCACCGACCAGCGGGCTTGGCGCGAACGCGCCCATGCCACCCGTGTTCGGTCCCAGATCGTCGTCGAAGATGCGCTTGTGATCCTGAGCCGTGCCGATCGGAACAGCGCGGACGCCATCGCAGAGCGCGAAGAACGAGACCTCGGGACCGCTCAGGCACTCCTCGATGACGATGCGATCGCCGGCGGCGCCGAATTTACGCTCGCGCATCGCGTCGGTGATCGCGCGCTCCGCTGCCGCACGGTCCGCCGCGATCACAACGCCTTTTCCGGCGGCGAGACCGTCGGCCTTCAACACGACGGGGAGGCCGAACTCGCCGCGCCGGACGGTGTCGAGCGCGACGTCGAGCGATTCGCAGACGCGGAAGCGTGCGGTCGGCACGCCGTGGCGCGCCATGAACGCTTTCGCGAACGCCTTGCTCGACTCGAGCCGCGTCGCCGCCTTCGTCGGACCGAGCAACAGCCGGCCATCGTCGTGGAACCGATCGGCGACGCCGGCGGCCAATGGCACTTCCGGCCCGGCGATCGTGAAATCGATCTGCTCGCGTTCAGCGAGCGCGCGCACCGCGTCGGGGTCCGACAGATCGATCGCGAGCGTGCGCGCCAGGCGGGCGATTCCGGGATTTCCGGGCGCGGCGACAATCTCGCCGACATCGCGTTCGGCCGCCAGCCGCGCCACCAGAGCGTGCTCGCGCGCACCGCTGCCGAGAACGAGAAGTCTCATTGTCTGAGTGACTTATGGTGAGCGTTCGGGTTGCACGCTGACGTTAGGTCGTTGGGACTATTTCGTTGACCTTGCCGTCGGATTACGCCTAGAATCCGCGTTTACCTGTGATAGCCTAGCATGTTTAGTTGTATCCGACATTTCGTCATCTAGTTATCGCCACCCGAAGGGGGTGTTCGACGCGTGGCTGAAGTAAAAATTCAGGAGGGCGAGTCCATCGAGAGCGCTCTCCGCCGGTTCAAGCGGAAGGTCCAGCAGGAAGACATCATCAAGGATATCAAGAAGCATTCCTTCTACTTGAAACCCGGCGACAAACGAAGGGCCAAGCAAGCGCTCGCCCGGAAGAGGAATCGGAAGAAGCTCCGGCGCGAGACGGAATAGACCGACCCCCGACGAGGTAGCGACCGATGGAGTTCCAAGACAGGATTCTTTCGTGCGTGGATTGCGGAACGGAGTTCATCTGGACGGCGGGAGAACAACAGTTCTTCGCCGACAAAAACTTCAAGAACGAGCCGAAGCGGTGCAAAGCCTGTAAGGGCAAGCGCGCGGCTCGACCGGCCGGTGGCGGGATGTCCCGCGAACGGGTCGAAACGCAGACCAGTTGCTCCGCCTGTGGCAAGGACACGACGGTGCCTTTCAAGCCGACCCAAGGGCGCCCGGTGTTTTGCAAGGAATGTTTCCAGTCCCGGAAATTCGCCGGGGCCGGCGGCGCCTAGCAGACGCTCCATCGACTCGCTGCCGACACGACTCATCGATTATCCCGCGCGGACAGCCGATTGCCGGTTACGGCACTTCGCTGTGCGCGCGGGTACGCGCCGCGCCGGAGCCC
>JAOBWF010000202.1 GCA_025463215.1 Acidobacteriota bacterium
GGAACGATTTCTCGAGCTCCGCCGACACCGCTTCGTCCTCGACCGGCACCAGCCGCGGCAGCAGCTCGATAATCGTGACGTCGCTGCCGAACCGGTTGAAGATCGACGCGAACTCGACGCCGACCGCGCCGCTGCCCATGATCACCAGCGTCTTCGGCACCTCGCGCAGGCCGATCGCCTCGTCGCTCGTGATGATCCGCTTGCGATCGATCTCGATCCCCGGCACGCCGCGCGGCGTCGATCCGGTGGCGACGATGATCTCCTTGCGCGCGCGCAGCGTCTGCGTGTCGCCTTCGAAGACGTCGACGCCGCCGTGGCCGGTCAGGCGCGCCGTGCCTTTGATCCAATCGATCTGGTTTTTCTTGAACAGGAACTCGACGCCCTTGGTCAGCCCCGTGACGACGCGATCCTTCCGGGTCTGGACCTGGTGCATGTCGATGGTGGCGGCCGCGGCGTCGGCGATACTGACGCCCCAGTCCTTGGCGTGCTGCACCACCTTCAACGCATGCGCGTGCTCGAGCAGCGCCTTGGTCGGAATGCAGCCCCACAGCAGGCAGGTACCGCCGAGCGCCTTCTGCTTCTCCACCACGGCGGTCTTCAGACCGAGCTGGGCGGCGCGAATCGCGGCGACGTAGCCGCCTGTTCCGGCGCCGATCACGATGACGTCATAGTCCTGAGGCACGTCTTTGTCTCGCTTATCGCTTCAACGACGAGAGGGGAATGAAGTTGCTCGCCGGCGGCTCGGCCGCCGGGGCCTGCTGCTGCTCGGGATCGAGGCGGTTGACGCGGGCGCGCAATTGCCCGTGCTCATACCGCAATTCCCAGTAGGATTCGGTCAGCCGTTCGAGGCGCTTGCTTTGACGCCGCGCCACGAGGAAAGCCACGCCAGCCAGGATGAGGGCCGCGCCGGTGAACAGCCAGTGAAGGGTCAACAACCTTGGTACGTTATCGAACGGCTTGCAACAGTGTCAACCGCCTGACACAATACCCGCGTTTGCCGATGGCCCCCAGGCCATGAGCCACAAGCCCAAAACGGTTCTCATCGTAGACGACGACGAGGGGATGCGCGACACCCTCACGGCGATCCTCAAGCGCGAGTACCGCATCCTGCGGGTCTCGACCGGCGAGGCGGCGCTGCCCGTGCTCAACCGGGAGGACGTCGATCTCATGCTGCTCGACGTCCGCCTGCCGGGGATCAGCGGGTTCGAGGTCCTGCGCATCGTCAAGGAGAACTACAGCCTGGTCGAGGTGCTGATGATCTCGGCGATCAACGAGATCGAAACCGCGGTGCAGGCGATGAAGCACGGCGCGTATCACTACGTCACCAAGGACTTCGACTACGACCAGCTGCGATCGCTGGTACGCAACGCCAGCGAGCGCCAGGATCTCAATCGCCAGGTGCTGACGCTGTCGGCGCAGGTCGCCGATCAGACCGAGCGCGAGTTCATCGTCGGCCCGAGCAAGATGACGCGGGACATCGTCGACCTGGTGCACAAGGTCGCGAAGCTGTCGGCGACGGTGCTGATCCTCGGCGAGAGCGGCACCGGCAAGGAGCTGCTCGCGCGCCTGATTCACCGCGAGGCCGGCGATCCGGACGCGCCGTTCATCGCCGTCAATCTCGCCGCGATTCCGCGCGAGCTCGCCGAGAGCGCGCTGTTCGGGCACGAGCGCGGCGCGTTCACCGGCGCGCACCGCCAGCAGCTCGGGAAGTTCGAACTGGCGTCGAACGGGACGCTGTTCCTCGACGAGATCGGCGATCTGCGGCTCGATCTCCAGGCCAAGCTGCTGCGCGCGATCCAGGAAGGCGAGATCGAGCGCGTCGGCGGCACCAAACCGATCAAGACCGAGTTCCGCCTGATCGCGGCAACCAACGTCGATCTCGAGAAAGCGGTGAAGGAGGGGCGCTTCCGCGAAGACCTCTTCTACCGGATCAACGTCATCCCGATCAAGCTGCCGCCGCTGCGCGAACGCACCGACGACGTGCCGCAGCTCGCCGAGTTTTTTCTGCGCCGCTACAATACGCGGTTCCGCAAACGCATCCAGGGCATCACCGAGTCGACGATGGCGGTGCTGAAGAAGTACTGGTGGCCGGGAAATATCCGCGAGCTGGAAAACCTGATCGAGCGGCTGGTCGCCGTCAGCGACAAGGACTACATCTCGGACGAGGACCTGCCGCTCGAATTTCATTTCGCGCAGCTCGAACCGCTCGGGGCGCCGACCGACAGCCTGTTCGAAGATGCGACCAACACCTTCGAGCGAAACTTCATTCTTCGCGCGCTCGAAAAATGCGGCTGGAATGTGACTGGCACTTCAGAGTACCTTGGAATTCCACTGAGCACGCTGAAGTACAAGATGGACAAGCTCGACGTGCGACAGATTGCGAAACGATTGCGCGGCGCTTAAGCCCAGCTAATAAACTGGCCAAATCGGCCAACTCGTTGTCCTTCCTGTAAGCCCCTGATTTCGCAGCAGTAATCGTTTTTCATCGCTCACGTTTTCGGATCGTCGGGCAACCTATTGCCCGCAGCGGCAGCCGCGCGTCGTCGACGACGTGGCAGATCCCGACACATATCGCAAGAACTCCCAGCAAATTATCGAACCGCCCGCCGTACCACTTAAGTGGCAGACGCGTTGCTATCTCTTCATTCGACCGGCAACGACGATCGACAAACACGATTCGGTCCGGAGCAACTTTCCCGAATGCAACCATCGATGTTCAATGTGCGCGTGCCGCTCGACGCGCGCGACGATATTTTTCTGATGAATACGCTCACCGACGCCCAACTGGTCGTGTCGAGCGACGTCGCCGCGCTGCTCGATCGCACCGCGGCCGGCGAGTTCATCGAGTCGGCGGCGTCGGACGACCAGCGCGAAGCGCTCGACCTTCTCCGCGACAACGGGTTCCTGGTCGAGAGCCGCGCCGCGGATCGTCTCGCCCTCGATCGCTATCTCGCGGCGGTCAAGGGGGACACCTCGGAGCTGAATATCACGCTGCTGACGACGCTGCAGTGCAACTTCGCCTGCGACTACTGCTTCCAGGGCGATCACGGCGACTACAACCTGCACGCCGACAAGATGTCGATGGAGACGGCCGAACGGGTCGCCGTGTGGTTCGAACGCGAGCTCGATCGCGTGCGGCCCGAGAAGTTCGTCCTGACGTTCTTCGGCGGCGAACCGCTGCTCAATTTGCCGGTGATGTACCTGCTGGCGGAGCGCGCGCGGCGCGCCGCGGACGCGCGCGGCGTCGCGCTCTACACCAACATCATCACCAACGGCCTGCTGCTGACGCCGCAGGTGGTCGATCGCATGCTGCCGTTCGGGCTCAATGGCGTCAAGATCACGCTCGACGGCGACAAGGACACGCACAACCGGATGCGGCCGCTGCGCGGCGGCCAGGGCACCTTCGACCGCATCGTCGAGAACATCCGCGCGGTGGCCGGCCGCTGCCGCGTCGCCATCGGCGGCAACTTCGACCTGTCGTCGGCGGCGAGCTTTCCCGCCCTGCTCGACTTCCTCAAGGCGCAGGACTTCGGCGACAAGCTGGTCAAGGTCAACTTCAAGCCAATCGTCCGCACCGAGCCGCTGCCGGCCAAGGGGATCATCCCGCTGATGCCGGTGGGCGCGTCCGGCGCCAAGGAATCGTTGAAGGGCACCTGCATGACGTCGGTCGGATCGGGTGCGGGGGCGGCGTGCGATTCGTGCCACACGATGGAAGACCAGATGACGCTGATCCGCGAGGAAACGCAGCGCCACGGTTTTCCGACCAACAGCGGTGTGCCGCAGGGCATGTGCCACGTGCACAAGACGCACGCGCACACCATCGGGCCGGACGGTTCTCTCTACGCCTGCCCCGGGTTCACCGGCCAGGCGGCGCTCTCGACCGGCCACATCGACGATCGCCGCGACTCGTGGCGCGAATCGGCGCTCGAGAAGTTCGAACGGCTCCATCCATGGAAAGAGTGCGGCGACTGCGCGTTCATCCCGACCTGCGCGGGCGGATGCGTGGCGGCGTCGCAGTCACAGCTTGGCGACATGAACATGCCGACATGTCACAAGCCGAGTTTCGAATCGGCACTCATTGCCCTGGCGCATACCGCGGCCAGCGCAGCTAATTAGGAGACTACAATGAAGATCAAAGTGCTCAAGACCGCGTCCATCCGCAAGCCGTCGGGTTACTGCGAGTGCTTCGTCGACGAAGTGCCGATGAACAAGAAATAGCGAATGTCGAGTGCGCGAGACGTTTTTGCCCTGATGACGGCGGTCGTGGCGCTCCTGGGGTCAGCCTCCAGCGCCTGCCGCCGCTCAGCGGGCACGCTCGCGCCCGACGACACCCGGCCGACGCTCCGCGTTGGTGTCGGCGGGTTTACTGCGATCGGCAATGAAGGTCTGCGAGCTCTCGCGCAGAATTTCGTCGTCGAAAATCTCGCGCGTCTATCAGACGACGGCCGTCCACAACCGTGGCTGGCGCACGACTGGAATCTCAGTCCGGACGGCCTGTCGCTGACCATGAACCTCGTGTCCGGCGTGAAATTCCACGACGGCTCACCGCTGAGCGCCGATATCGTCGTCAATGCCCTGAAGGTCACCTTACCGAGCACGATGGGCCCCGCCTTCAGCGATGTCGAGAGCATCGCGGCGACGACCGATCGGCAGATTGTGATCCGCCTCCATCAACCCTCGCCTTTCCTTCTCGACGCGCTCGAGGTCCCGATTCCCAAGCCCGGAGCCACACTCGTGGGAACCGGCTCATTCATCGTGGACAGCCCGCAATCGCCCACCCAAATGCACGCCAACGACGGCTATTACCTTGGCCGGCCGTCGCTGGCGCGAATCGTCGTGACGAACTATCCCAGCGTCAGGGCCGCATGGGCCGAGATGCTCCGTGGCCGGATAGACATGCTCTACGAGGTTGGTGCTGACGCGCTGGATTCGCTCGAAGCGTCGAGCCAGATCGCCACATTTACGTTCGTCCGCCGGTATCAATACGCGATTGTTCTCAACGCGCAATCAGAGGCGCTGCGCTCAAAATCCGTGCGCCGCGGCCTCAACATGGCGGTCGACCGGAGTGGACTGGTGGACGAGGCGCTGAACAAGCGCGGCATTGTCTCGAACGGCCCGGTCTGGCTTCACCACTACGCGTTTCGATCGGACCTGCCGCGATTCGCCTTCGATACCACACAGGCGAGCCAACTCCTGAGGGCCGGCGGACGCGGTGCCAAGAAACTGCAGTTCACGTGTCTCATCCGGCCTGATGCGCCGAGTGAGCGGATTGCGCTGGTGCTGAAGAAACAACTGCAGGCGGTCGGCGTGGAACTCGTGATCGAAGAGGTTCCCTCGGACAAACTGCTGTCGCGGGTCAGAGGCGGAACGTACGAGGCCGCGCTGCTCGAAGTCATCAGCGGGCCCACCATGCTCCGGCCGTATCAGTTGTGGCACTCGAAGGGCTTTCTCAACGTCGATAGTCCCGCGATCGATGCGGCGCTCGACCAGGTGCGATACTCGACGTCGACGGAAAGCTATCAGCAGGGCGTCGGCGGCTTTCAGCAGGCGATGATGGACGATCCGCCTGCTATCTTCCTGGCCTGGATGGAGCGCGCGCGTGCGGTCAGCAAGCAGTTCGATGTGCCGCCGGTAGAATCCGGACGGGATATTCTGGCCAGCCTCCGGCAGTGGAAATCGAGCGCGCGCGCGACGCAGGCGAGCCGCAACTGACATGAAGATCCGGCACATTTCGACGCGCTTCGCGCTCCTCCTCGGGGTCGCGGCGGTGGTGCCGCTGCTCGCGTACGGCCTCGTGTCGATCCTCTCCCTGCAGCGCGGCACGCGCGAATCGGTGGTCAACGGCAACCAGAACGTCGCCGTGCGCGCTGCCGAAGAGATCCGCCGCTACGTGGTCACCAACGCCGAATTGCTCAAGGCGCTCTCCGCCGACCTGCAGGACACCGGACTCGACCGCCGCCAGCAGGATCAGATTCTCAAGAACTACGTCCTCCAGTTCCGCGAGTTCCGCGAGATCACCCTGTTCGACGTCGACGGCGCGATGATCGCCTCGAGCCGCGCCGGCAGGCCGCGCGTCGTCGTCCCGAAGGATGCGCAGCTGACGATCAACGGCGTCGCGATGTCGCCGATCCGCGTCGACGAAGATCTGCTGCCGACGTCGGTGTTCGCGATCCGGCTGACGCATCTCAGTCAGCCGGCCGGTTGGCTCGCCGGCGAGTTCAGCCTCGAAGAGATGTGGCGGATGGTCGATCAGATCCGCATCGGCGACCACGGCTTCGCCATGGTGGTCGCGCCCGGCGGCGAGCTGGTCGCACACGGCGACCCCGACAAGAAGGCTTTGGTCGCGCAGACGCGAAACATGAGCGGCCACCAGCTGTTCGCCGCCGCCCGCACTCGTGCCGACGCGGCCCCCATCTCGCGGGAGTACACCGACGAGGACGGCCGCAGTCAGCTCGGCGTCGCCGCGCGCATCGCCCAGCTTGGCTGGACCGTGATCGTCGAGCAGCCGACGCGCGAGGCCTACGCCAACGCCACCGCGCTGGCGCGCCAGCTCGGCATCGCGATCACCGGCGCACTGCTGGTGATGATCACCATCGGCTATTTCTTCGGCCGCAGCTTCATCAACCCGATCCTCACCCTGCAGCGCGGCACCCAGGCCATCGCCGCCGGCCAGCTCGACACGCGCGTCGCGATCCGGCGCGACGATGAGCTCGGCGATCTCGGCCAGGCGTTCAACACGATGGCCGATCGCCTTGCCAAGCTGCAGGAAGACGTGAAGCGGCAGGAGCGCCAGGCGATGTTCGGCCGCGTTGCCGCCGGCCTGGTCCACGACCTGTCGCACCCGATCCAGAACATCGGCAACAGCACCCGGCTCTTGATGCGCGACGACCTCGACACCGAATCACGCGATCAGTTCCGCCGCACCGTCGAGCGCGAACTGGAGACGCTCAAGCGCTTCATGGACGACCTGCGCCATGTCGTCAAACCCAAGCCGATCGAGCGCTTCGCGATGGACATCAACGGCTCGGTGGCCGAGATCGCCGAGTCGATGCGCGGCGAAGGGGATCGGAACGGCGTCACCGTGGATACCCGCTACGGCGCCGGACCGCTGGTGATCGAAGGTGATCGCTTCGCGCTCGGCCGCGTCTTCCGCAACCTGATCACGAATGCGATCCAGGCGACCGAACCCGGCGGCCGGGTGACGATCGCCACCGCCCGTGCCGGCGATCAGATCGAGATCAGCGTCACCGACACCGGCTCCGGCATTCCCGCGGAGCGCATCGCGGCGATTTTCGATGACTTCGTCACGACCAAACGCCGAGGCCTCGGCCTCGGCCTCGCGATCTCCAAGCGGATCGTCGAACAGCTCAACGGCACGATCGAGGTGCAGAGCGAAGTCGGGCGCGGTACGGCGTTCACGCTGCACTTCCCCGCCGGCGACGATCGCTCGGCACAAGCGGCAGCGAGTTAGCAACTGGGGAGGGTGGACAAGATGTTCCGGACACTAGTCAAGACCGACGCGCTGGCCGTGGAAGACCGCACGGTACCGGTGCGCTATTTCGAAGTGCGGACGCTCCGCGGCGCGCGCCGCTACAGCGCCGAGATTCTGCTGGGGCCGGGAGACCGCATCATCCTGGAC
This sequence comes from Acidobacteriota bacterium, assembly GCA_025463215.1. GTDB lineage: Bacteria > Acidobacteriota > Vicinamibacteria > Vicinamibacterales > CAVVIG01 > CAVQFC01. The sequence continues at coordinate 7,640 of JAOBWF010000202.1, forward strand.
GATGACTCGGTGACGAACCTGGAAGCGCGAACGACCTGCCTGGTGCCGGCGACGCTCTACAGCCGGATGCTGGCGCGCACGACCGCCGCAGCCTAGCAACCTCAGGATCTAAGGATCTCAGGACTCGAGGAAATACTTCCTCAGATCCTGAAATCCTCGGATCCCTAGATTCAAAGGGTCAGTGGTGTGGGGGAACCACGGTCCCTATTTGCGCGGTAGAACGGTGTCCTTCAGCTGCTTCGCGATTCGCGCCTTGACCACGGTCTTGGCGGGAATCTTGATGGCCTCGCCCGTCGCCGGGTTCCGCCCCATCCGCGCCTTCCGCTTCTGCACCACGAGCTTCACCATGCCGGGCAGCACGAACTCGCCCGACCGTTTCAGCTCCTTTTCCGCCAGCGCCGTCAGCTCGTCGAAAAATTCGCGGGCCTGCGTGCGCTTCACGTCGAACCGTTCCGCGAAATGCGAAAACAGCTCGGACTTGCCCATGCGCCGGGCGTCGGTGGTCATCGGTTCCCCTCACTTGATCGCGCTGTGATGTTCCAACCGACGATCGCCGCGCGCGCAGCACCAATCGCGGTTTTTCTTCGAAAAACGTCACATCCTAGCCCGCGTCTCTCGCCAGTGTCAATTGAACGCGCGACGGTAAAACCGCGTTTTTTCGCACAGAATGCTAGAATTTTCAGGCATGTCAAGCTCGACGCTTCAGACCTTCCCCAACCCGCGCCCGGAGCGCGATTACGAGATTCAGATCCAGTGCCCGGAGTTCACCTCGGTCTGCCCGATGACCGGGCTGCCCGACTTCGGCGAGATCCGGATCACCTACGTCCCCGGCGCGAGCTGCGTCGAGCTCAAGTCGCTGAAGTACTACATGGTCGAATTCCGGAACACGGGAATCTTCTACGAACAGGTCACGAACCAGATCCTCGACGACCTCGTCGCGCTGCTCCAGCCGCGCCGGATGACCGTGGTCGGCGATTTTTCGGTTCGCGGCGGGATCAAAACGATCGTCAAGGCAGAATACTCCGCGGGGGCGACGGTCTAGCAACGGGGGCCAGCTGTCGATGTCCGACGAGCCCGTTCGCATTCCCATCGAGCACGAGCTCGATCTTCACGCCTTCCCGCCCCGCGACGTCGCGTCGGTGGTCCGCGAATACGTCGACGCGGCGGCGGCGGCGGGGCTGACCGAAATCCGCGTCGTGCACGGCCGCGGCCGCGGCGTGCAGCGCGGCGTCGTCCAGGCCGCGCTGGAACGTCACCCCCGGGTGGTCGAATTCTGGGACGACTCCGATTCCCATCTCGGCGCGACCGTCGCGCGGCTGCGTCCAGAAGCGTAAGACTGACCGCCGGAATTGTCAGCGGAACCGCCCGCCCGGCGAACACAATCCGCAAAACAGGCCTGAATCGGAGCAGCACGCGCGGGCACACCGCTTGCGCGTTCTTTCGTCGTGGCGAACCCAGGACCGGAGCCGCTCTCGGCGTCGACGACGACCGCGCCTGCTCAGCGGCCGGTGTGCGACGAGTGGGGCCTCTACGATCCCGAACAGGCCGGCTTCGAAGCGATCGTCCGCCGCCTCCCCGACGAAGATGCGCAGTCCGACGGCCAGGCATCGACTTTGCCCCGTAGCAGCGTGAGGTCCACTCGCTAGCCGTAACTCGTTGATGGCAACGGCGCGGCGAACCCGCGCCGCAGAATCTGCGCGCGAGTGGCCGATGCGCGATGCAGATTTCACAATCCCGCGGGGACGAAGGTCCGATCATCCGGCCCGGCGATCTCGTGCGCGTGCGCCGCGCGCGCTGGCGGATCGTCCAGGTCCGCGCGTACGAGGCCTGCCAGGTCGTCACGCTTTGCGGTCTCGCGCCGCCCCATCTCGGCATCGAGCGTCGCGTCCTCGTCCCGTTCGACACCCTCGACTCGATCGATCGCCGGCCGCGGCCGCACGTGGTCCGTACGGTTACGTGGCGGCGCGCCTGCCGGGCGCTGATCGCCGCTGACGGTCCGCCGGGATCGCTGCGTGCCGCGCAGACCGCGCGGATCGATCTGTTCGCGCACCAATTGGAGCCCGCGATCGCGATCCTGCGCGGCCTGGGTACGCGGCTGCTGCTCGCCGACGAGGTCGGCCTGGGCAAGACGATCCAGGCTGGCCTCGTGCTGTCGGAGCTGATCGCGCGCGGTGCGATCGCACGCGCCCTGGTACTCGCGCCGCCGGGTCTGCGCGACCAGTGGTGCGGCGAGCTCGGGGAACGCTTCGGGATCGATGCCGCCGGCGTGGACGGCCCTGCACTCAGGCGACTTGCCGCGGCGCTGCCGGTCGGCGTGAACCCGTGGCGAACGCTGTCGACCGCGGTCGCGTCGATCGACTACGTCAAGCGGCCTGAGGTCTTTCCTGCCGCCGCAGAGTGCCGCTGGGAGCTCGTGATCGTCGACGAGGCGCACGCGTGCACGGGTGATTCCGATCGCCGCGCCGCGGTGCACGCCGTCGCGGCCGGCGCTGCCTACGTCCTGCTCCTCAGCGCGACCCCGCACAGCGGCAACCGCGAATCGTTCGCGGCGCTGTGCGGGATCGGCGCTCTGGACACCAGCCCGCCGCTGCTCGTGTTCCGGCGGACCCGCGCCGACGCCGGCATCGGCACGCCGCGGCGCGTGCACGTCGTCCGCGTGCGGCCGGGGCGCGACGAGGCGCGGATGCACGCGACGCTCGCCCGTTATACCGAGGCGGTCCGGGCCGAGGCCGGCGGCGGCGATGCGGCGCTCGCCTTGTCCGTGCTGCACAAACGGGCGCTGTCGAGCGCGTGGTCGCTGGCGCAATCGGTCGAGCGGCGGCTGAGCGCGCTGGCCAACCAGCAGACGGAGGCGCGGCAGATCGCCCTGCCGCTCGGCGATCCGCACGGCGAGCTGATCGCCGCGGATGAAGCCCCGGCGTGGCCGGCCGATCTGCGGCTGGCGGATGCGGAACGCGAGCGCACGCTCCTGGCGGCGCTGCACCACTCGGCGAGGCTCGCCGCGGGACACGAGACGAAGATCGCCGCCCTCGCCACGCTGCTGCGCCGGGCCAGGCAGCCCGCCGTTGTCTTCACCGAATACCGCGACACCTTGCTGCACCTGCGCCAGCGAATCGGCGGTGCACCGCTGATTCTTCACGGCGGCCTGGGGCGCGACGAGCGGTTGGCGGTGCTCACCGCGTTCGCGGGAACGCCGCGCGGGCTGCTGCTCGCCACCGACGCCGCCGCGGAGGGGCTCAATCTGCATCACCACTGCCGGCTCGTGGTCAATCTCGAGCTGCCGTGGAATCCGATGCGGCTCGAGCAGCGCATCGGCCGGGTCGATCGCATCGGCCAGCGCCGCACCGTTCACGCCTTCCACCTCGTGGCCGCCGGCACCGGTGAAATGCGCCTGCTGCGCCATCTCAGGATGCGGATCGCCTCGGCGCAGGCGGACATCGGCGCGCCGGATCCACTCTCGGACGAGCGGATGATCGCGCGCTTCATCATGGAGACCGGCGATGACCACTGTGGATCTGCGCGCTGAAGCGGCGGCCGAAGCCGGTCGCCTGACCGCGGCGCGCGCGCTGTCGCGCGACGGCGACGTCGGCACCGGGGCCGTGCTGGAGGGAGGCGCGCCGTGGATCACGAGGGTCCGCCGCCGCCGCCTCAAGGCGGCGCTCGGCGCGCGCATGTGTGCCGTGTGGCGGGTCGCGTTCGAGGACGCATCGGGACGCGTGGTCGAGTCGCGGCTGGTGCCGGTGTCCGCGCCGATCCCGCGGGGTGCGGACCGGAAATGGATTGCGGCGCTCCTCGAGCGAACGGACACGGCGGTCCGCGAGCGGGTCGGCGCCGAATCCGGCGCGTGGCGCGCTGAGGCTGTCCGCACGACCGGCGCGTTCACGGCCGCGCGGCTCGCGCGCGAGCGGGAGATCGCCGGATCACGCGCCGCGATTGTCGCCGGGTTGCAGCCCGGACTGTTCGATCGAAGGGCCGAGCGGTCGCGCGACGCCGGGGCCGCAGCCATCGCCCATGCCGAACAGACGTCGCACGAACGCCGGCGGGCGATCGTCGCCGCCGGCACCCTCACCCCGGTTCCCGCGCGGCTGCTGCTGGTGCTGGTGCCGTAGCCATGCTGCCGGGCATCGACGGTCATCTCCTGTCCGGCGCCTTCATCGAGCAGATGCTGACTGACTGCGTCGAGACGATTTCACTCGCCACCACACGCCGCACGCTCGTCGACTGGCGCGCCCGCGGCGCGGGGCTCGGACCGTCATCGAGCCCGCGGACGATCCTGCAGTCGTCCGAACCGCTCTTCACCGCGCTCGGGTTCGATCCCGCCTCACGCATCGAGCCGCGGGACACGGCGGTGTCGGCGACGCTCCGATCGGGCGGCCGATGCGTGGCGCTGCTCGTGACCCCCTGGGGCGAGGCGCGCGATCCGCTCTGGCGCGCTGCGGTAACCGAGGCAGGCCGTCGTGACGCCGCGTGGTGCCTGATCTTCAATGGCCTGCAGCTGCGGATCGTCGACGCGGGCCGTCTGTACGCGCGGCGTCACCTGGACATCGACGTCGATCTCGCGGTCGACGATCCGCGCGTCGCCGCCGCCCTCCTGTGCCTGTTCAGTGCGACCGCGCTTGCCGCCGCTGCCGCAGATGCGCAGTCGCTGCACGCGCTCGTCGCCGCTTCGGATCGCCACGCGGCCGGCGTGTGCCGATCGCTTCGTGACGGAGTCCTGGCGGCCTCGTCAGAGATCCTGCGCGCGCTGCTGGCGCACACCATCCGGCGGTCGTCTTCACCGCGGCCCGGCGCCGCCGGCAGGGGAACCTCCGACGTGGCACACGACAGTTTCGAACAGGCACTGACGATCGTCTACCGTCTGCTGTTCCTGCTGTTCGCCGAGGCGCGCGCGCTGGTCCCGCTGTGGCACCCCATCTACCGCGAGAGTTACAGTCTCGAAGGCCTGCGCGACGCCGCCGAGCAGGGGCCGCACGCGGCCGGCTTGTGGGATACGCTGCGGGCGATCGCCCGGCTGGCGCATACCGGCTGCCGCGCGGGCGACCTGCAGGTCACGCCTTTCAACGGACGCCTGTTCGCGCCGGCGCGCACGCCGCTCGCCGAGCGGCGCGATCTGGACGATGGCGCGGCGCGAAGGGCGATCGTGGCGCTCTCGACCCGTCCGTCGGCCGACAAGGCGGGATGCGAACGGATCGCGTATCGCGACCTCGGCGTCGAACAGCTCGGCGCCGTCTACGAGACGCTGCTGGACTACGAGCCGCGCATCGAGCGCGGGTCCGTGTCGCTGGAGCCCGGGTCGGGCGTGCGCAAGGCGACCGGCTCGTTCTATACGCCGCAGCCGATTGCCGATTATCTCGTGCGGCGCACGCTTGATCCGCTGGTGCGCGGGGCGTCTCCCGATCGCATCCTGCAGCTTCGCATCGTCGATCCGGCGATGGGGAGCGGCGCGTTCCTCGTCGCCGCCTGCCGGTTTCTCGCGCAGGCGTACGAGACGGCGCTCGTCGAGTCGGGCGGCTGCCATGCAACCGACATCGGCGAGGCCGATCGCGCCGCGATCAGGCGGACGATCGCCGAGCGCTGTTTGTATGGCGTCGACCTCAATCCGATGGCGGTCCAGCTCGCCCGCCTGTCGCTCTGGCTCGCGACGCTGGCCGCCGATCGTCCTCTCAGCTTTCTGGATCACCGGCTGCAGGTCGGCGACAGCCTGCTCGGCGCGTGGCTCGCGCAGCTGCGTCATCCGCCCTCGCCGCGCGACCGCCGCCAGAAGAAGGCGACGCTGCCGCTGTTCGACGATGAGGCGATGTTGGATGCGCTGCGGGTCGCGTTGCCCGTCCGATTCTCCCTGGAGAGCACGCCGACCGACACGATCGCGCAGGTACGCGCCAAGGAACGGGCGTTCGCGGGGCTCCAGGATCGCGACACCGCATTGTCGCGATGGAAGCGCGTCGCGCACCTGTGGTGTGCCTCCTGGTTTGCCGCGAGGGATAACGCGGCGCCCGGATCGGCGTTCGGGTCGCTGTCGGAGGTCGCCCTCACGGGCGGCGGGGCGTTGCCGCCGCGGACGGCCGGCCGCTATCTCGACGCGGCGGACGCCGTCGGCGAGGCGCGGCGCCTGTTTCACTGGGAGCTCGAGTTCCCCGAGGTCTTCTTCGACCGCGGCGGCGGGCGGCTGCCCGGGGCGGGCTTTGACGCGGTCATCGGCAATCCGCCGTGGGACATGATCCGCGCGGATCAGGGGGGCGCCGACGTGCGGTCGCGCGCCCGGCTCGACATGACGCCGGTGATCCGCTTCACGCGCGACGCCGGAGTCTACACGGCGCAATCCGACGGTCACGCCAATCGCTATCAGCTGTTCGTCGAGCGGGCGATCGCCCTCACCCGTCGCGGCGGACGGCTCGGCCTGGTGCTGCCGTCTGGGCTCGCGACCGATCACGGCAGCGCGCCGCTGCGGCGGCTGCTGCTGTCGCGCTGCTGCGTCGACGCGCTGGTCGGCATGGACAACCACCGTGGTGTCTTTCCAATTCACCGCAGCGTCCGCTTCCTCCTGGTGACCGCATCGGCGGGGGCGTCGACCAGCCGGATTGCCTGCCGCCTCGGCGTCGACGATCCCGCCGTGCTCGAGTCGATCGGCGACGAAGCGTCCGACAGCTCGTTTCCGGTCCGCCTCTCGCCGGCGCTGCTCGAGCGGATCTCCGGGCCAGACCTGGTGATTCCCGATCTGCGCACCGCGACCGACCTGGCGATCGTCGAACGCGCGGCGGCGCTGTTCCGTCCTCTCGGCAGCCTGGATGGCTGGGGGATCCGCTTCGGGCGTGAGCTGAATGCGAGCGACGATCGCGACGCGTTTCGCCCGCCCGCGCGCGCGACACGGCTGCCCGTCGTCGAGGGCAAGCACGTGGAGCCGTTTCGCGTCTTGGTCGATTCGGTGCGCCACGGCATCAGCGCCGCCGACGCGCGCCGGCTGCTGCGATCCGATCGTCATGAGCGGCCGCGGCTCGCCTACCGCGACGTCGCCAGCGCGACCAATCGCCTCACCCTGATCGCGGCGATCCTGCCGGCGTACTGCGTCTCGACGCACACCGTCTTCTGCCTGCGCACGCCGCTGCCGGCGCACAGGCAGCATCTGCTGTGCGGCCTGTTCAACAGCTTCGTGCTCAACTATCTGGTGCGCCTGCGCGTCACGATGCATGTGACGACCGGGACGGTGGAGCAGCTGCCGGTGCCGACGCCGGAAATGTCGCCGGCGGCCTGCCGGGAGATCGCCGGCCTCGCCCGTCTGCTGGCACGGCGACGCGACCCCGACGCACTCGCCCGCCTCAACGCCATCGTCGCCCGGCTGTATCAGCTGAGCGCAGTCGAATTCGAGCATGTGTTGGGCACCTTCCCGCTGATCGCGCGCGAAGAACGGGATGCCGCGCTGCACCTGTTCAAGCAGCAGACACAGCGCTAGAGAATCTCAATCCGATCACCGAAAGGATTATTGGATGCGCCATCGAGGTGGATCGCACGTCGCACGATGCGGCGCAGCGTTGTCTTCGTGGCCATTTCATCGGCGCACGCGTGATATATTCGCTGCCGTCCCCTCGGGCATTTCCCGCAGCGTATAAACTCTAACGATCATGCTGAGAGCCGGAATCGTCGGGCTGCCCAACGTCGGCAAGTCCACGTTGTTCAACGCCATCACCCGCACGCGCAACGCCGAAGCGGCGAATTATCCGTTCTGCACCATCGACCCGAACGTCGGCATCGTCTCGGTCCCCGATGCCCGCCTCGCCGAGCTGAAGCGGATCGCGAAAACCACCGTCGTGATCCCGGCCGCGATCGAGTTCGTCGACATCGCCGGCCTCGTCAAAGGCGCCAGCACCGGCGAAGGGCTCGGCAACAAGTTCCTCACCCACATCCGCGAGGTCGACGCGGTCGTCCAGGTCGTGCGCTGTTTCGACGATGCGGACGTGCACCATGTGTCGGGGACGATTGATCCGGTCCGCGACATCGAGGTGATCAACACCGAGCTGATCCTCGCGGACATGGACGTCGTCCAGAAGCGGCGCGAGCGTCTGGCAAAGGATGCCAAGCGCGGCGACAAGGCCGCCATCGCCGAAGACGCAGTCCTGGGCAAGATCGAAGCGGCGCTCAACGAGGGTAAACCGGCGCTCACCGTGGACCTCGCCGCCGAGGAACGGGCGCTGTCCGCGCCATTTTTCCTGCTGTCGGACAAGCCGACGATCTTCGCCTGCAACGTCAAGGAAACGGATCTCGCGACCGCGGACACCAACCCGTACGTCCTCAAGGTCCGGCAGTACGTCCAGACGCACCTGTCGTGCGAGGCGGTCGTGATCAGCGCCCAGATCGAGAGCGACCTCGTGGACCTCGCACCCGACGAAGCCGACGCCTTCCTGAAGGAGCTCGGCGTCCAGGAGAGCGGCATCGGCGCGCTCATCCGTTCCACGTATCACCTGCTCGGGCTGCAGACCTACTTCACGGCGGGCGAAAAAGAGGTCCGCGCCTGGACGATCCACCAGGGGGACACCGCGCCGAAGGCCGCCGGCGTCATCCACTCGGACTTCGAGCGCGGCTTCATCAAAGCCGAAACGGTGGCGTACGACGACCTGCTGAAATGCGGCTCCGTCGCCGCGGCACGAGACAAAGGGCTCTACCGCATGGAAGGCAAGGAATACGTCGTCCGCGACGGCGACGTGCTGCTGTTCAAGTTCAACGTGTAGACTGACGACCGAAAAGAACCGCGAGGGCGGTGAGAACGCCGCGTTTTCACCCGAAATTCCAAGATGCCCATCACCCTGTCACCCGACACGACCAGGCGGCTGATCGCCTCGATCAAGCGCTACGCCGCCGAGCACCTGGACGAGGAAGTCGGCGACCTCAAGGCGGGTCTGTTGCTGGACTTCTGCGTGAAGGAGATCGGCCCCGCGATCTACAACCAGGCCATCGCCGACGCCCAGTCGTACTTCACCGGACGCGTCGCCGATCTCGAGGGGGTGTGCCACGAGCCTGAGTTCACATACTGGCCGCGCTCGTCGATGTGACGGTTACGCCGGCCGGAAGGTGCTGACGTAGGCGTCGACCGTGAGCTCGAGGCGTGACAGCGCCTCGATGCGCGCTCGCGTTGCCTCGCTGATGTTCCAGTAGTACGGCGTCATCGCGAGCAGGTTCATGATCTGCGGCGGCGTGTCGACGACAATGGGATAGCGGACGCGCGTCGCGGCGGTCTGCTCGAACAGGGTGTCGCCGGCCATCAGCGCCGGCGTCTCCGGATGCGGCTTGACCCTCGTGTAGATCAGCGCGCGGAGCGCGTCGAGGTGATCGGGTCCTGGCGTCACCGTCACCAGCGCGCCATCGTCGCGAACGATCCGGCGGGCGTCGGCGGCGTCGATCGGCGCAAACACGCTGAGCACGACGTCGAGTGACCGCGGCAGGAATGGGCTGCGATGGAGGCTCGCGACGACCCAATCGACGGTCCGTTCGCCCGCGGCCGCCATCTTGATTCCGGCCCGCGAAATATCGATGCCGTAGCACGTCGCCGACCCCTGCGCCGCGAGCGCGCGCTGAATACGCGCGGTGAAGAATCCCTCGCCGCATCCGAGATCGGCGACGTGAGCCGCGGCCCGGCCGCGAACGGCCCCGACGACCGCGGCGGTCGCCGCGTCGGCCATCGGGCCGTAAAAGCCGCCCTGCAGGAACGCGCGGCGGCTCTGCATCATCGCGGCGCTGTCGCCCGGCTCCTTCGACTGCTTCCGGTTCGACAACAGCAGATTCAGGTAGCCGCTCCGGGCGCGATCGAATGCGTGGGCGTTGGGGCACATCGCGCCGCCGGCGCGGATCTCGAGCGCCGCGCCGCACACCGCGCAGGCCAGAACAGTCGTCACCGCGCCTGCAAACGGCCGGCGAGCAGCTCGTCGAGCGGCAGCGCGAGCGTTTCGATCGCGACAGCGTCGCGACGCGCTCGACAGCGGACATGCGCAGTGGTCCTACCGGGTTCGGCCATGCGTTCGAGTTTTCTTGACGCCACCGGTTTTTTCCTTCGTTTGCAGCTCGATCAGGTAGTTGTCGACGCGGCTGTAGCTCTCTTCCCACGACTGGCGGTAGGTGCCGATCCACTCGGCGGCCTGTTTCAGACGCCGCGCTTCGAGCCGGCACGGCCGCCGCTGCGCGTCACGCTCGCGCGCGATCAGGCCGGCACGCTCGAGGACCTTCAGGTGCTTCGAGATCGCCGGCTGCGTCATGTCGAACGGCTCGGCGAGCTCCAGCACCGAGGCGTGCCCTTTGGCGAGCCGCGCCAGGATCGCGCGCCGGGTCGGGTGCGCGAGCGCGCCGAAGGTCACGTTGAGATGCGTCTCGGCAGTCATATATATATAACCATATGGTTATGTAAATCACACGACGCGTCAAGCGATAGAATCGACGGCATGATCGACTTGTATAACGCCGCGACCAACCAGCTCATCGGCAGCATCACCGAAGCGGATCTCAAAGTGCTCGTCGACGCGCTCGAGGAAGAAGGGATCAACGACCAGGACTACTACATCGACCAGGCCACGATCGACGTCATCGCCGACGGCAAGGCCACCGAGCACCTGGTGGGATTGCTGCGCCGGGCGCTCGCGGCGGGCGACGGCGTCGACATCCGCTGGCAGCGGCGCTGACGCGCGATCGACATTAGAATCTCCCCCAGAGATGCCGATGCACCGCTCCAGACTGGTCCTGGGATCCGCGCTCGCGCTCATGCTCGCCGGCGGCGGCGCGTTCGCCGCCCGTGCGCAGACCGCCGGGCCGCTGCGATTTGCGATCTCGTTCCCCGCCGCGCGCAGCGCGCAGCCGCTCGACGGCCGCGTCCTCCTGTTCATTTCAGACGATGGCCGGGCGGAGCCGCGGACCCAGACGGATCAGTACCGCGCCAACAGCACCAAGCCCATCTTCGGCGTCGACGTTGAGGGACTGAAACCGGGCGCCGACATCGTCGTCGACGACGCGGTGGTCGGCTGGCCGGTACGCAGCCTGAAGGAGATTCCTCCCGGCGACTATTTCGTTCAGGCGCTGATCAACCGCTACGAGACGTTCCATCGTGCGGACGGCCACATCGTCAAGATGCCGATGGACCAGGGCGAGGGACAGCACTGGGAATCGAAGCCGGGCAACTTCTACAGCAAGCCCGTGAAGATGCATCTCGACGCCGCCACCGGCGGCGAGATCCGGATCTCGATGGACCAGGAGATCCCGCCGATCGCGCCCCCCACGGACACTGCGCAGGTGAAGTACCTCCACGTGCAGAATGACCGCCTGACGAAATTCTGGGGACGGCCGATCTTCCTCGGCGCGATCGTGTTTCTGCCGCAGGGATGGACCGCGCATCCAAACGCGCGCTACCCCGTGCTCGTGCATCACGGCCACTTTCCGAAAGACGCGGCGAGCGACGGGTGGCGCGAAACCCCGCCCGACGCCGGCGCGAGCGGCGTGGTGCGCGACAACCAGGCCGCGGCGTACCAGTTCTACAAGGACTGGAACGGCCCGAAGTTCCCGCGCATGATCCACGTCCTCGTCCAGCACCCGACGCCGTACTTCGACGACTCGTACGCGGTGAACTCCGCCAACAACGGGCCGTACGGCGACGCCATCACGCTCGATCTGATCCCGATGATCGAGCAGCAGTTCCGCGGCATCGGCGCCGGCTGGGCGCGCGTCATGACGGGAGGATCAACGGGCGGCTGGGAGGCATTCGGCGTCCAGGTCATGTATCCGGACGCGTACAACGGCGCATGGGCGCTGTGTCCCGACCCGGTCGACTTCCGCTCCTACCGGTCCGTCGACATCTACGACGATCACAACGCCTACTACTACGAAGACAACCGGTTCAAGCGGACGCCGAAGCCCGGCTATCGCGATTTTCGCGATCATCTGTTTTCGACCTTCGAGGATCGCAATCTCGTGGAGCTCGCGCTCGGCACCCACGGCCGCTCCGCCGGCCAGCATGATGCGTGGGCGTCGGTCTTCGGCCCGGTCGGCGACGACGGCTACTACAAGCCGCTGTACGACAAGGCGACAGGCGCCATCGATCCGCAGGTCGCCGCCTACTGGCGCGACCACTACGATCTCCGCTACATCCTGCAGCGCGACTGGCCGACGATCGGCCCGAAGCTGCGCGGCAAGCTCCACATCACCAGCGGGACGATGGACAACGGCTACTTGAACAACGCCGTCTATCAGATGGAGGAGTTCCTCGGCCACGCCGTGCCGTCGCCGGAGTTCGAGATCACGTACGGCGAACGGCGCGAGCACTGCTTCACCGGCGACACCGAGCATCCGAACGCCGTCGGCAGCCGCACCGTCCACCAGCGCTACATGCCGGCGATGGCGCAGTGGATGATGAAGACCGCCCCTGCCGGCGCCGACACACGGAGTTGGGTCTATTGATCGCCTGAGCGTCGGACCGGACGCCGCCGCATCCATCCGCACGGCGATGCGGTAAGCGGCCGCTCTACAACTTGCGTTTGAAGACCAGGGCGGCGGCCGCGCTGGCGATGAGCTCGAGCAGCACGACGACCGTCAGCGTCGCAAACGTCCAGTCGCGCTCCGCGATGTACTCGACGGTCGACACGATCACGCGCGACACCGGCGTGGCGAGCAGCACGACGATGCCGGCATTCAGCAGCAAGGACGCCGCCGGCTCGACCCCCGAGAGCGACAGCAGCAGGCCGGCAGAGAGGCACACCGAGCTGACCAGGACGCCGGCGCGCAGCACGAGCCCGATCACGCGTTCGAGCCGCGCCGCCTGCGCTGGCGTCCGCGCGCTGCTCATCGCCCGCCTCGCAGGAACATCATTGCCGAGACGATGCAGAGGACGGCCGCCATCAGGATCTTCAGCCACTTCGCGGACGCCGCAGCGCCGAACTTCATGCCGCCCCACGACCCGAGCTGAACGCCGAGGCACGCGGCCGCCGCGAGCGCCGGCGCGAGCTGGCCGTGGCCGTAGTAGATGGTCGCGCCCGCGGTCGCAGTCACGCCAATCATGAACGCGCTCGTCGCCGCCGCGGCGCGCAGCGGCACGCCGCACCACGCGTTCAGAATGGGCACCTTGATGATCCCACCGCCGATGCCGAGCAGCGAGGACACATTGCCGGCGACGAACGACGCCGCGATCGCGAGCGGGAGACGCTTGACCCGATACGTCACGGTGCCGCCGCTCTCGCTCTCGTAGTAGCGGCCGCCGAGGACGCCGGGATCCGCGGCCGGGTCGAGGATCACGTTCCGGCGGCGCAGCCGGCTCAACATGATCAGCGCCACGATCACCGCCACGAAGCCGAACAGCCGCTGCAGGATCGACTGCGACACGAACTGCGCGGTGACGCCGCCGAGAAAGCTGCCGGCGGCGGTCGCGACCTCGAGCAGCATCCCGAGCTTCATGTTGATCAACTGCTTGCCGGCGCGTCCCGCCGAGACCGTGCTCGACGTCGCAATCACCGTCGTCAGGCTGATCGCCGCGGCGACACTGAACGGAAAACCGAGAACCAGGTTGAGGAAGGGGACGAGGAACACACCGCCGCCGAGACCGAGCAGCGCGCCGAGGCTGCCGGCGGCCGTTCCCGCGGCGAAGATGATCAACGCCAGCGTCGCGGTTACGGCCGGCATCAGAATGTCAGAAGGCAGGTTTCAGATTTCAGACGGGAAACGTCCGCGTCTGACCGAGGTAGCGAGTTGCCTTTTCGATCGCGCGCGATTCCGCTTCGGCCTTGGTCGCACCGTCGGCCCGGGCGAAGCGCGCGCCCGGATCGACGTTGGCGATCGTGCAGTGATATACGTCGCCCAGCTTGTAGGTTTCGATCGTCACGGCCCAGCCGGCGAGCTCTTCCTGGCGGCGCGAGTAGTCTTCCGGCTTCATGGTCCTCACGGCAGGCCTGAAGGCCCGCGCTGCGTGTCTACGGCTTCTCGACGGCGGCGCCGACCAGGTTGCCCCATTCGGTCCACGAGCCGTCGTAGTTCTTGACGTTCTCGAAGCCGAGGAGGTACTTCATCGCGAACCACGTCAGGCTCGATCGCTCGCCGATGCGGCAGTAGGCGATCACCGGCTGATCCCCCGTGATCCCCTTCTCCGCGTACAGCGCCTTGAGGTCGTCGAAGCTCTTGAACGTCCCATCGTCGTTGCAGTTCTTGCCCCACGGAATGCTCTTCGCACCGGGGATATGGCCGCCGCGCTGGCAGGTCTCGGGCAGCCCTGGCGGCGCGAGAATCTCGCCGGTGAATTCCTGCGGGCTGCGAACGTCGACGAGCGCGGCCTTCTTGCCGGCGACCGCCTGCTGGACTTCCGGCAGGAACGCGCGCAGCGACAGGTCGGGCGCGCCCGCCTTGTAGGTCTTGGCCGGGAACGAGGTCTTCTCCGTGCTCAGATCGCGTCCTTCGCCGAGCCACTTCTTGCGCCCGCCGTCCATGATGCGCACGTCGTCGTGGCCGTAGACCTTGAGCTGCCAGAACGCCCACGCCGCGAACCAGTTGTTGTTGTCGCCGTAGAGGACGATCGTCGTCTTGTTGTCGATGCCGCTCTCGCCGAGCAGCGCCTCGAGCTTGTTCGCCGGGACGATGTCTCGCACCAGCGTGTCGCACAAATCGGTCGTCCAGTTCCAGCCGACGGATCCGGGCACATGCCCCTGATCGAACGCGGTGGTGTCGACGTCGACTTCGACGATGCGGATGCCGGGGTCGGCGGCGTGCTGGGCGACCCAGTCGGTCGTGACGAGAACGTTGGCCATGACTTTCATCTTATTACCCTCGCACGCGTTTGGAAAAGGCGTCGTAGGCGCCCGGCGCCGTGTGATTCCACCAGGAAATGTAGGCGGTGGCCGCCTCTTCGAGATTCCTCAACTCGCGGGGGTGACCGAACTTCTCACGCACGGCCGGCACGATGTCGCGGACGCGCTCCCAGACGAAGAGCAGTTCGCGGCCGCTCTGGTAGAACAGTTCGTTATTGAGGACGCCGCTCGTCAGAAAGGAGGCGACCATCTCCCAGTAGGTAGTCACCATCCGGTACGACGCGTTCGACTCGCTGCCGGGCGGACACAGCGCCTGAAATTCGTCGAGGGTCTTGACCTTGAATGACCCGGTAAACCACTTGCGCGCCTCGCGCAGGCGATCCTCGCGGCGCATTTCGTACAAGCGCAGGATCAGGTTCACATCGTCGTAGGTCGCGCGCGCAACGCCGCTCATCATCGCCATCTGGTTATCTCGACATCTGGTTATCTGGTTATGTGGGTGTCTGGTTATCTGATCGTTGTCGATACGACGCCGATGTTCACTATCGTGTCACCTTTCTTCAACGACGGCACCGCCCGAATGAACATCACGATGCCGGCCTCCGGCGCACTGACGTCCTGCAGCGGCCGGTTCAGGTAGTCGGTGACGAACCCGATCGTGGCGCCCTTGGCGACGTGGGCGTCGCGATCGACCGAGGGGTGGAACACCCCGTCCCGCTCGGCCGGAATCGAGACGATCTTCTCGACCCAGATGGGGTTCGCGACCGGCGTCGCGGCGCCGGGCAGCATCTTGAGGTGCTTCATGGTGCCGATGGATCCATTGACCAGTGCGGCGACGTCGCCGGCGACCACTGGGCCGGAGCGTCCCGCCTCGGCGGTGAACGAGGCCTTGCCGCGGGTCGTCGCGGTGTTCTCGAGAAAGCGCGACGCCTTCGGGTCCTTGGGCCGGTCGGAGATGATGATGTGATCGAGGCCGAACGCGAGCAGCATCGCGCGCGATTCCCGATCCTGCGTCTGGTTGCCGGTGACGGTCCAGTAGCTGTAGGGCCGCAGATTTTCGTCGAGGTCACCGCCGTGCAGATCGATCAGGTGATCGCACGGCTCGACCACGGCTTTGGTGATCACCGCGGACGCGCGGTCGGTCTGGGTACCGGCGGGATCGCCCGGGTAGCGGCTGTTCATGCTCTTGTTGTCGGTCGGGTTGACGTGCGGCGTCAGCTTCTCGAACGACGGCACGTTGACGAGCGGAACGAGGATCAGCGTGCCAGATAAATCGGCCGGGTTGACGGCATCGATCAGCTGCTGCACCGCGATGATCGACGCGTACTCCGTGCCGTGCGCGCCGGACACGATGGCGAGCACCGGCCCGGGCCTGGCGCCGTGCACGATGGCCACCGGAATATCGTAGCCCGCGTCCGATCCGGCCGGCACCTTGAGCACACCGTAGCCCTTCTGCCCGCGTTGCGCGGTGGCGGTGCCGACCGTGAACGTCGGGTGGGCATCGCCCTGCAGGATCAACAACGCCGCCGCGGCAATCAGGGTCTTCATCGGCAAACTTTACAACGGTTTCCACGGCTGCATATAGTTATGGGCTCTTGCCTGTGAAAACCCAGCAGCTCTATATCAACGGCGAATTCGTGGACGCGGCAGCCGGCGCGACGCTTGACGTGATCGATCCGTCGACCACCGAGGTGATCGGACGCGTCCCGGACGCCGGACCCGCCGACGTCGACCGCGCGGTCAAGGCGGCGCGGACGGCATTCGAGGCCGGCGCGTGGAAGGAGGCCACCGCACAGGATCGCGGCCGCGTCCTGTTCGAGATCGCGCGCCTCGTCCGCGACCGCGCGCCGGAGCTCGCCGAGATCGAGACCCGCAACACGGGCAAACCGATCGTCGAGGCCGAGTTCGACATCGCCGACTCGGCAACCTGCTACGAGTACTACGGCGGCCTCGCCACCAAGATTCACGGCGACGTCATCCCGGTGCCGGACAACGCGATGAGCCTGGCGCTGCGCGAGCCGATGGGGGTCGCCGGACAGATCATCCCCTGGAATTACCCGATGCTGATGGCGGCGTGGAAGCTGGCGCCGGCGATCTGCGCCGGCTGCACCACCGTGCTGAAACCGGCGGAACAGACGCCGCTCAGCATCCTGGCGCTCGCCTCGAGCTTCGCGGAGGCGGGTCTTCCGCCCGGCGTCGTCAACATCGTCACCGGCGAAGGCGGCACCGGGGCCGCGATCGTCGAGCATGCCGACGTCGACAAGATCGCGTTCACCGGCAGCGCTGACGTCGGCAAGACGATCATGCGCGCCGCGGCGTCGACGCTGAAGAAGGTCTCGCTCGAGCTCGGCGGCAAGTCGCCGAACATTTTCTTCGCCGACGCCGACTT
Organism: Acidobacteriota bacterium; assembly: GCA_025463215.1. Lineage (GTDB taxonomy): Bacteria > Acidobacteriota > Vicinamibacteria > Vicinamibacterales > CAVVIG01 > CAVQFC01. The sequence continues at coordinate 24,782 of JAOBWF010000202.1, forward strand.
CGAGATCGCCGTCGAAGGCGCGCTGTTCGGCGTCTTCTTCAATCAGGGCGAGGTCTGCTCCGCCGGCAGCCGCATCCTGGTGCAGCGCCCGATCTACAAGAAGTTCGTCGAGGCGATGGTCGAGAAGGCCAAGGCGATCACCGTCGGCATGCCGATGGACCGCGACACCAAGATGGGCGCGATCGTCAGCCTCGAACAGTTCGACCGCGTCCGGCAGTACCAGGAAATCGGCAAGCACGAGGCGAAGGTCGCCTCCGGGGGCGGCCGCGCCACCGGGGGCGCGCTCGACAAGGGCTACTTCATCCAGCCGACGATCTTTTATGACGTCGACAACGCCGCCCGCATCGCGCGGGAGGAAATCTTCGGGCCGGTAGCGTGCGTGATCCCGTTCGACACCGAGGACGACGCGCTGCGGATCGCGAACGACACGTTCTACGGCCTCGCCGCGGCGGTCTGGACGCGCGACATCTTCCGCGCCATGCGCGTCGTCAAGAGCCTCCGCGCCGGCATCGTCTGGGTCAATCACATGCAGCCGACTTACGTCGAGGCGCCGTGGGGCGGCTACAAACAGAGCGGCATCGGGCGCGAGCTCGGTAAATGGGGCGTCGAGGAATACCTCAACGTCAAACAGGTCTACATCAATCTTTCCGAACAGCCGATCGGCTGGTACTAGGAGACATACATGACGTATTACGGCGGCAAGGAACTCGCGGCGGCGTTTCGCACGGTGCGCAACAACACCATCAAGATCGCAGAAGATATTCCCGAGAGCCAGTACACGTTCAAGCCGGCGCCCGACACCAGCTCGATCGCCCAGACCCTGACCCACATCGCCGTCAGCACCAACTTCCAGACCCACGTTCATCAGAACAAAGTGACCGACATGATGACGGTCAACTTCATGGACCTGTTCCAGACGTTCAAGGCACTCGAAGGCCAGCCGCGCACGAAGGCGGAGTTGATCGCCCTGCTCAAGGCGCAGGGGGACGCGTTCGCGTCGTATCTCGACACCCTGCCTGAGTCGTTGCTCGCCGAAACCGTGACGATGCCCCCCGGCGCGCAGCCGCCGGTGAAGACCCGGTTCGAGATGCTGCTGTCGGCGAAGGAACACGAGATGCACCACCGCGGCCAGCTGATGACGATGCAGCGGATGATCGGGGTGGTGCCGCACGTCACGCGTGAGGCCCAGGAGCGCATGGCCCGGATGGCGGCGGCTGCAGCGCAAAAATGATCTTCCCGGCAGAGACCCTGCGGTTTCTGCGCGCGCTGAAGCGCAACAACCGCCGCGAGTGGTTCAACGACCACCGCGACGACTACGAGGCGTACGTCCGCCAGCCGATGACCGCCGTGGTCGAGCGGCTGGCGGTCGACCTTCGCGCCTTCGCCCCAGAGCTCGTCGCGGCGCCGAAGCTGTCGATCTATCGCATCTACCGCGACACGCGGTTCTCCGACGACAAGAAGCCGTACAAGACCCACGTCGCCGCGGTGTTTCCGACCCGCGGGCTGCCGAAGCACGAAGGCGCCGGCACCTACTTCCACGTGTCGTCGGACGAGGTGTGGATTGGCGGCGGCATGTACTCGCCGCAGCCGCCGCAGCTGTTCGCGGTCCGCGAGCACATCGCCGGGCACGTCAAACAGCTGCGCGCGATCGTCGAGTCGCCGAACTTCCGCAAGCACGTCGGCGAGCTTGGCGGCGACAAGCTGTCGCGCGTGCCGCGCGGGTTCGCCACGGATCACCCCGCGGCCGACTACCTGAAGTTCAAGCACTTCGTCGCGGGCGCCGAATTTCCGGCGGCGTTCGCCAGCAGTCCGGCGTTCTACAAGACGCTGCTCGCGGTCTTCCGCCAGGTCGTGCCGCTCGCCCGGTTCCTGAACGCGCCGCTGCAGAAAGGCTGACGCCCTCCCTGCTCGGCTAATTGGTCTTCTTGCCCTTGCCGAACTGATCGCCCGCGACCGACGGTTTGCCGCCGGCGAAATCGATCTCGAGCATCTTCTCGCTCTCGGCGTTGGCGCCGTTCTCGTCCTGCAGCGTCGCGACAATCTGCTTCGTGCGGACGTCGATCACGTCGCCGGTGGACGGATACCCGAGCCGGCCGTCGATGCCGAAGGTGATCCAGCCGGGCTCGTCGCGGACCTTGACGCTCGTCTTCAGCGTCGGCGGCATCACCGTCGCATCGAAGATGCGCACGTAGTTGTTGGCGTTGTCGGCCATCCAGATCTCGGTTTCGTCCTGGGTCATGGCGATGCCGTGGCTCGGGATGCCGTGGGTCGGCGACTTGCCGGCGGCGACGCCGGGCACTTCGACGTGGTGCAGGATCGCGCCGGTCTTCAGATCGGCGATCTCGAAGCCGAGAAAGTCGTTGATGTTCGCGAACAGCAGCGTCTGTCTGCCGTTGAAGGTGAACGGCCGCACCATGTTGCCGAACGGCCCGATCTCCTTGACGATCGTCCGCGTCTTCGCGTCGACGACCGACATGGTCCGGGTGTTGCCTTCCGCCTCGAAGTACACCCGCGTGCCATCGTCGGAGAACTGCGTATTGTGCGGGTTGCCGGGCTTGTCGATCGTCGTGATGAGCGCGCCGGTCCTGGCGTCGGCGACGACCCATTTCGGCGCGCCGAGCTCCGGCGCGTAGATCGTCGTGCCGTCGGGCGACAGCGCAATCCGATCGGTGCCGCGCTCTTCGTAGCGCTGCTCCCAGACCAGCTTGTCGGTGACCAGATCGAAGGCGGCGACGCGCCGATTCGTGGAGACGTAGAGCCGGGCGCTCGGCCCGTGTGCGGCAATGCCCTTGATGGATTCCTGGGGCGGGACGGGACGGCCGTTCGTCGACGCGGGCAACGGCAGCGCCGTCGGCATCGCCACGCGCTTGACGAATTTGTGGCCGTGATCGATATCGAAGACCAGGATGCCGGCGCCGCCGTAGCTCATGTTGTTGCCGCCGCCGACGCCGGGCAGCGCGGCGTAGATAAAGCGCTGGGTCTGCTGTCCGTGCATGGGTACAGCGGCCGCAACCGCGGCGAGGAGGCCGAGCGCGACGAGAGCGGGTGTTCGTCCGATCATGGTGGAGGCATTCTAAACGCTGGCGCGGTTCGAGCACAGAAACAAGATGCCGCCGATCGCGAGGGCGGCGACGCCGCCGAGCAGTTGCCGCCCCGTCGCACCGGCGGCGAGCGCCGCGCACACGCCGATCGCGGCGATCGGCATCACCGGGCCGAACGGCGCGGTGAAGCCCGCCGGTTTGACCGCGTGCGCGAACCGCGGCGACCGCAGTCGCAGCGTGGCCGCCGCGGAGCCGCCGTACATCAGCAGCCGCGCCAGCGCGCTGACCAGCGCGATCTGCGCGAACGAGCCGCTGAGCGCGAGCGTCAGCGCCACGCCGGACGTGAAGATGATCGCGTTGGCCGGCGTCCGGTAAATCGGGTGGATGCGCGCGAGCAGGGCCGGCAGCTGTCCCTGCTCCGCCAGCGCGAAGATCATCCGCGACCCGCTCAGCACCTGGCCGGCGTTGTTGCCGGTCATCGACACCACCGAGCCGATGCCGATCAGCAGGGCGCCGGCGGCGCCGAGAAACACCGCGGCGGCGTCGGCGATCGGCGTGGCGTGGCTGGCGACGTCGCCGAGGACGCCCTGGGCGACGACCTGGGTCAGCGTCATGATGATCATCACCGACACGATCGTCGCGATCATCGCGAACGGCACGTCGCGTCTCGGATCGAGCGATTCGCCGGCCGGCACCGGCACCACCTCGTAGCCGCCGTAGATGAAGATCAGCAGCAGCCCCGCCGCCAGCGACTGCTGCAGCGTGATCGACGGCAGCGTGGTCAGCCGCGACGGCTGGACGTAGGCGAATCCGACGACGATGAAGATCGCGAGCGGGACGAGCTTGCCGACGGTCATGACGTTGACGACGGCCGAGCCGTGGCGCACGCCGCGGATGTTGATCGCGGCGAAGATCAGCGTCAGCGCCGCGAGGAAGGCGGCGCGCGGCCAGCCGGTCGTCAGCGCCGGCCAGTAGTAGCCCAGTGCGATCGCGGTCGCGGCCATGATGCTCGCCTGACTGCTGGCGCGCGAGAACCACTGCATCCAGCCGATCTCGAATCCGACGAAATCGCCGAAGGCGGCGCGGGTGAAGACGTACGGTCCGCCGGTCGTGTCGAACCGGCTGCCCAACTCGGCGAAACAGAGCGCGACCGACAGCGAGAGCACGCCGATCAGGACGAAGCCGATCGGACTCCACGCGCCGACCTGCGCCGCGACCTGCGCCGGCCAGAGGAAGATGGCGCCGCCGATCACCTGGTTGACGCCGATGGCGGTGAGATCCCATCGGCCCAGCGCGCGCTTGAGCGTGAGCATCCGACGCGGTTGTATCATGAACGCGCGTGCATACCACTCTGCCGCGCCGCTTCTACGCCGATCCGGAGTTTTACCGCGCCGAGCTCGAGCGCTTCTACTTCAACCGCTGGATCTGCGCCGGCCGCGCCGATCAGATTCCGAACGCCGGCGACTACTTCACGCGCACGCTCGGCCACGAGAGCGTGATCGTCACGCGCGATAAATCTGGCGAGGTTCACGCGCTGTTCAACGTCTGCCGCCATCGCGGCACGCGGCTGTGCGAACAGCCGGACGGGCACTTCGCCGATCGCATCCAGTGCCCGTATCACAACTGGACCTACGGGCTCGAGGGACGCCTGCTCGCGGCACCGCACATGCCACCGGATTTTTCGAAGGACGACTACCCCCTGCACCGCGCCGGCTGCGAGGTCTGGGACGGACACGTCTTCATCCATCCGGGGCAGGGTGGGCCGGAGGGGCAGGACGGGTTACACGCGCAACTCGCGGACCTCCCGGACCGCTTCGCCGCGTGGCGTATGGCCGAGCTCCGCCTGGGCCGGCGCATCGTCTACGACGTCAAGGCGAATTGGAAACTGATCGTCCTCAACTACAACGAGT
>JAOBWF010000206.1 GCA_025463215.1 Acidobacteriota bacterium
TCGCGCTCACACTCCTGCTCGCTCTCGCCGTCCCCCTCGGCGCCGTCCGTCAACCGCTGCGCGCCAAGCACGGCATGGTCGTCGCGATGGAGGGCCAGGCGGCCGACGTCGGCGTCGCGGTCCTCAAGGCCGGCGGCACCGCGGTGGACGCCGCGGTCGCGGTCGGCTTCGCGATGGCCGCAACGCATCCGTACGCGGGCAACCTCGGCGGCGGCGGCTTCATGCTGATCCGCTTCGCCGACGGCCGCTCGACGTTCATCGACTTCCGCGAGCGCGCGCCGGAGAAGGCGTCGCGCAACATGTATCTCGACGCCAAGGGCGAGATGACCAAGGCGAGCACCGAAGGCTGGCGCTCGTCGGGCGTGCCCGGCACGGTGCGCGGCTTCGAGATCGCGGTCAACAAGTACGGCCGGAGAAAGTGGGCCGAGAACCTGGCGCCGGCGATCGCGCTCGCCTCCAAGGGGTTCCCGGTGTCGTACTCCCTGTCGGAGGGGCTGAAAGGATCGCGCAGTCTGGCGAAGTCCCCCGAGTCGACGCGCATCTTTCAGCGCAACGGCCAGTTCTACGACGTCGGCGAACCGCTGATCCAGCCCGAGCTGGCGCAGACGCTGGAACGGATCGCGAAGAACGGCGCCGGCGAATTCTATGAAGGCGAGACGGCAAAGCGGTTCGCCGAGGAGATGGCGAAGAACGGCGGCATCATCTCGCTCGCCGATTTGAAGAACTACAAGGCGCTCGAGCGCACACCGCTCACCGGCACCTACCGCAACTACACGATCATCACGTCGCCGCCATCGAGCTCCGGCGGCATCGCGCTGCTCGAGATGCTCGGCATCCTCGACGGCAGCGGCTACGAGAAGGGCGGCGCCGGCTCCGCCTCGGCGATCCACTACGAAGCCGAGGCGATGCGGCTGGCCTACGCCGATCGCAACGAGTACGTCGGCGATCCCGACTTCGTCAAGGTCCCGATCGCCGGGCTGCTCGATCGCGGCTATCTGGCCAGGCTGCGCGGCTCGATCGATCCCGAGCGCGCGACGCCGAGCGACCGGGTCAAACCGGGCAAACCGGTCGGCAGCGAAAGCATGGAAACCACCCACTACTCCGTCGTCGACGGCGACGGCAACGCGGTGGCGGTGACCTACACGCTGAACGGCGGCTACGGCAACGGCATCACGGTGCCGGGGCTCGGCTTCCTGCTGAACAACGAGATGGACGACTTCGCGTCGAAGCCGGGGTCACCGAACATGTTCGGCCTGGTGCAGGGCGAGGCCAACGCGATCGCGCCGGGCAAGCGGCCGCTGTCGTCGATGACGCCGACGATCGTGCTGAAGGACGGCAGGCTGTTCATGACCGCCGGCGCCCCGGGCGGGTCCCGCATCTCGACCGCGGTCGCGCAGGTGATCCTCAACGTCCTCGACTTCGGGATGAACGTGCAGGACGCGGTCGACGCGCCGCGCGTGCACCATCAGTGGCAGCCGGACAAGCTGTCGCTCGAGCACGGCATCTCGCCCGACACAGTGGCGCTGCTGAAGGCGCGCGGCTACGACGTCGATTACGCCGCGGGCGTGGTGCTGGCGCAGGTCGCGGCGATCGTCAGCGACGGCGGCTGGCTGCAGGGCGCGTCCGACGGCCGATCGGCGGCGGGCAAGGCCGCCGGCTACTGACGCGGCTTCGTCCATCGCGGCGGCGGTGGTCCCTCTACTGGCTCCCGGCCACCATGGTCGAGGTGAAGCCGTTGGTGCCGGAGTGGCGCCAGGTCGCCTGATCGCTGGCGTGCGTGTGGGTCACCGATTTGTATTGCGTGTAGTCCTGATACGCGGGGTTGGGCAGGTTCATCACCTTGACCGGTTTGCCGCCGAAGCCGCGCATCACGTCCATGTCGACCGACGACTCGGGTCCGGAAAAGCGGACGCGCGTCTCGGTGATATCCATCGTGATCGGCGCCTTGGTGAACGACAGCATGCCCCGGTGAAAACCGGCGAACGCGATCGGCAGCAGCGCTTCGACCGCGGCCATCTGGCGGTCGGTGACGGTGTCGCTGACGTAGATCTTCGACCAGCTGCGCATCGTGAACGTCACCAGGAAGGAGACGTGGGCGAGATCGACCCCTTCGTAGTGCCCCGACGTGATCGCAATCAGCCGGTTGCCCTCGCACGGGTTGCGATTGGGCTCGCCGCCGAAGTTGCACGGGCACGCGATCGTGCAGCTGCAGCTCTCGGCGACGGTGGCGACGAGATGCCAGTCCGGTTCCGCGGCGCGCGGCGGCGCGGTCAGCGCCACGAGGGCGACGGTCACCACAGCGGCGAGTGTGCGCGTCATGGCCGACAGGGTCGTCCCCTCACCGCCTCGGTGTCAATCGAAATCACTCACCGCCGGCAGCCGCGTTTATCGACGATCGCTCCGGGAGGGCAGCGACGCGGAGCGCCACCTTGGCGCCCCGCGGATTCGACCACGGTGCAGCTAGCGGTCGTCGTCGCGGTCGACCGTGATCTTGCCGATGAAGGTGCCCCAGTTCGCCAAGGCGGTGCGCGGCGCATTGGGAATGTATTCGGCGGCAAACCACAGGTTGCCGTACTCGTCGGCGACCGCTGCCGAGTAATCGCCCCAGCGGGCGGCGACGTCGCCGCCTAGACTCGGGTAGCCGCTGAAGCCGTCCTCGGGCGCCGCGCCAGCCGCGGCGATGTGGACCGGCCCGGCGCCGTGCTCCACGCTCACGCGCGCATAGGCCGCGCTCGGGAAAAAGTCCTGGCCCGTCAGTGAAAATCCGATCACCGCCTCCCCCTCGCGATTGACCCCGATCGAAGGATAGAGCACAGAGTTACCGGCGGCACTCACGTAGCCTTGCCCCTGGATTTTCGCGCGGAGCCTGGAGTTCTTGAGCGATGGCCGCACCGCGAACCAGGCGATGCCCACCCGATCACCGCTGACGATCGTGTTGACGCCCGACCACAGCAGGCCGTCGGCGAACACGACCTGATTCATCCGATCGTCATTGGCGGCAATCAAGGCTTCAGGATCGGGGATGCCGGTGGCCGTCCTCAACGGCGTTGGCCCGATCTTCTGGTCCGCGTCGGGCGGCTGGCCGTAGACCTCGCTCCCGATCACGATGTGCGACAAGGCGACGTCGGGCGCGGCCTTCGTCAGCGAGCGCGTGTTGGTCAAGGCCCACACCGCGATACGGTTGTCGAGCGTGCCCTCGAAGTCCAGCGCGCTGAGAAAGAACTCGACCCCCTGGTTGTCGTCGTCATCGCGGCCGAGGTCGGGTGACGTTGCGGGCTGGACCGAATAGGAGGGCCCCTCCTCGAGAGGGCCGCCGTCGATATGGACGACCGTCGGCATGACGCCAGCCGCCAGTTTCCGCTTCGACAGCGCGTAGATCTGCGCGCCGTTGAAGCCGCTCCGGAAGATCGGGAACTCGTTCGTGCTGATGAACAGGCCGTTCTCGTCGGCGCCGATCAGCGGCTGATCTCCCAAACACGGGCAGCGCGGGTGCGACGGCATGCCGGGGCCGCCGGCATTCGTCGTGTCGATGCGGAACAGGTTGAAGGCGGCCCTCGGGTCGGCGGTCTGGCTGACCGCCAGCAGGATGTGCGAACCGCCCGGACGGGCGAAGCCGCCGGTCGCCGGGTTGACGTTAATCTGCAGCAGCGAGACGAACCAGCGCCGGGTCTGCGCGTCGTAGTAACACTTCGGGTCGCTCGTGAAGTCGCCGAACACCGGCGGACTGCTGCGGATCACGGCCGGTGCCAGCAGAAAGAACTGATTGAGCGCGGTCGGCCCCGCGACGCGCGCGCCGGTGGCGGCGTTGTGCACTGCGAGCGCCGTATTCGCCGATTCCATCACGAAGCCGTTGCCGACGCAGAGCGCCTGGTCCGGCGGCTCGGAGCTGAACTGCGTGTTGCGGTAGATCCCGGTGCCGGCCCCACGCTGATCCGCGTGGGTGAGCCCGGCAAACCCCGAGACGCCGCGACTTGGGACCGGCGAGACGGCGCCGCCTGACGGAGCTGGCACGGTCAGCGCGGCCGGGGGCGGCGCGCTGTGGAGTTCGCCGCGCCGCGCGTCGACGAGGGGCAGATCGTGTTCGATTCTCACCGGCACGTTGGCATCGGCGATGGGACCGGCCGCAGCGGGGACGTCGAGCGCCGTGATGCCGGCGCGGGTGAGCTGCTGAAACGTCGTCTCCGTCGAGCCGGTCTGCGCCGACGCGGTCGACGTCAGAGTCAGTGCGACGAGCGCGGGAATGCCGGTCCGTGTCCACGGTGCGAGTCGCATGGTGATGTTCTCCTTGGTAATGGCCATCGCCCGGTCGGTGGCGGCGACGTTATCACCGAAGCGACAGGATCGGCCCTCGCAACACACATTGATCGTGCAACGGTCGGACGCCATCGACCGCCGGTTGATCGGCGTGGCCCGCCCGGAAGAGCACATGCACACAGACGCCAGCGATTTGGTAAGGTGGATCCAACCGAATGAAACTCCTCTATCGCTACCTCCGGAATTACACCGGCCTGGTCGTCCTCGCGCTGGTACTGGCGACGATCAACCAGGTGTTTTCGCTGCTCGATCCGCTGATCTTCCGGCACGTCATCGATCAGTACGCGACCCGTTTCCAGGAATACACCACCGCCCAGTTCTTCAAAGGGGTCAGCCTCCTGCTCGGCGCCGCGGTCGGCGTGGCGTTCGTGTCGCGGGTCGCGAAGAACTTCCAGGACTACTACATCAACGTGATCACGCAGCGGCTGGGCGCGCAGCTGTATTCCGACGGCATCCACCACTCGCTCGAGCTGCCGTACTCGGTGTTCGAGGATCAGCGCAGCGGCGAGACGCTCGGCCGGCTGCAGAAGGTGCGGACCGATGTCGAAAAGCTGATCGCGACGTCGATCAACGTCCTGTTCACGTCGCTGATCGGCATCATTTTCGTGATGACCTACGCCTTCACCGTGCACTGGCTGATCGCCCCGATCTACTTCCTTACCGTACCGATTCTCGGCATCCTGAGCTCGGTGTTGAGCCGGCGGATCAAGAAGATCCAGAAAGTGATCGTCGCCGAGACGACCGCGCTGGCCGGCTCGACGACCGAGTCGCTGCGCAACATCGAGCTGGTCAAGAGCCTCGGGCTCGGGCAGCAGGAGATCGCCCGGCTGAACGGCACGACCGCGAAGATCCTGAAGCTCGAATTGAAGAAGGTGAAGTACGTCCGCAGCCTGAGCTTCATCCAGGGCACCGCGGTCAACGCGCTGCGCACCAGCATCATGTTCCTGATGCTGTATCTGATCTACACGCGCGCGATCACCGTCGGCCAGTTCTTCTCGCTGTTCATCTACTCGTTCTTCATCTTCGGGCCGCTGCAGGAGCTCGGCAACATCATCAACATCTACCGCGAGACCGAGGCGTCGTTGAACATTTACGAGCAGATCCTGGAGATGCCGAAGGAGCCGCGGCCGGCCCGGCCGGTGCCGCTCGACGCGCTGCGCACGCTGGCGTTCGAGGGCGTCACGTTCCAGCACCAGTCAGCGACGTCGCCGGCGGTCAGCGACATCTCCTTCAGCGTCCGGCGCGGCGAGACGATCGCGTTCGTCGGCCCGTCCGGCGCGGGCAAGTCGACGCTCGTCAAGCTGCTGGTCGGTCTGTACCGGCCGCCCGCCGGCATGATTCTCTACAATGCGATCCCGAGCGGAGAGATCGATCTCGACGCGCTGCGCGCGCAGATCGGATTCGTCACGCAGGATACGCAGCTCTTCTCCGGCACGATCCGCGAGAACCTCCTGTTCGTGAACCCGGCCGCGACCGACGCCGACTGCCTCGAGGTGCTGCGCAAGGCGGCGTGCGACAGCCTGCTGGCGCGGGCGTCGAACGGCCTCGATACCGTGATCGGCGAAGGCGGGGTCAAGGTCTCGGGCGGCGAGAAGCAACGTCTCTCGATTGCGCGCGCCCTGCTGCGGCGTCCGCACCTGCTCGTGTTCGACGAGGCGACGTCGTCGCTCGATTCCCTCACCGAAGAAGGGATCGTCGACACCATCCGCGACGTCGCCACCGGCGGCGATGCGATCACGGTGCTGATCGCGCACCGGCTCTCGACCATCCTCCACGCCGATCGGATCTACGTGCTCGAGCGCGGCCGGATTGTCGAAACCGGCCGGCACGACGCACTGGTCGAGCAGAAGGGCCTCTACTACGCGATGTGGCGCCAGCAGATCGGCGAGCGCCGCGGCGCGGAGCTGGCCCATGCCCGTTGATCACGTCTGGCGGCTGTTGCTGGCCGCGGGGCTCGGCGCGGCGATCGGCCTGGAGCGCGAATATCGCCAGAAGCCGGCGGGACTGCGGACCAACATCCTGATCGCCGTCGGCTCGGCGCTGTTCACGATCGTCTCGCTGTCGTTGACCGCGGGCGCCGGCGATCAAAGCCGCGTCGCCGGCCAGATCGTGACCGGCATCGGCTTCCTCGGCGGCGGCGCGATCATGCGCAACCGCGATACCGTCCACGGCATGACCACGGCGGCGACGATCTGGGTGAATGCGGCGATCGGCGTTGCCACCGGCTCCGGCCAGTACGCGCTCGCCCTCTTCGTCGCGGCGCTGACGCTCGTCGTCCTGGTGGTACTGCCGCCGATCGAGACGTATTTCGAACGTCGGGCGGGGTGGCCCGATCGGCATCGGCCGACCGACCGCTGACAGCGGGCGCGGCGATCACGGCAACCCGACCACGAGGAGCAGCCGCAGAGACGGCAGCGATCGCCGGCCCGGTAGCGCACCCCTTCAGGGCTGCCGTCTGACGTCTGTGAAATCGAGATAGGTTTTGCCGGCGGCGGTGGAGAAATGCGCGCTCAGCGTATAGCGGCCGTCAGCGGTCGTCACCGTCTGGATCGAGTGGTCGACCGTCACCGACGCGATCGCCGGGCCGTTGCGCCGCATCTCGTCGATGACGCGCCCGGTCATCGACGCGGGCACCTCCAGCCCGAGGAGCCGCAGCAGCGTCGGCGCGAGATCGACGTTACTGGTTGGCGCCGCGCTCGAGGCGTGCTCTCGCACGTCGGGTCCCACGGCGATCAGCGTGTTGTGCACGTCGTAGGGACTCGACGTGCCGTGGCCGGCGACGCCGCTGTCGGTCGTCCTGCCCGCAATGCCCGCCCCGTTCTTCTCGTCCGACCAGGTCGCGGACACCAGGATGTCCCCCGAGCGTGGATGGTTCCAGCGCATCACGTCGAACGACAGCGTGCCGGGCACGACGCCCGCGCTGCCCGCGCCCGGCGTCGGCCGCGTGAAGATCGCGCCGACCTCCGGCCGCTGCTGCAGGAGCGTCACGATGGCGGTGACCCGCGCCTGATCCGCACCGCGGCGAAAGTTGATCGCGCCTTCGGTGACGACGATGTCGGGCGATCCGTCCGGGAGAGGCCGGGCGAACGGCGCCACCAGCGCCGCGAGCCTGAGCTCGCCGGTGTGCGTCGAAAATCCATGATCGGACACCACGATGATGTTGGTCCGATCGGCGAGCCCCTTCACCCGGATTGCATCGTCGACGCGGCCGATCTCGGCGTCGGCCAGCCGCAGCGCCTGCATCGTCGCCTCCGAACCGATGCCTTTGCTGTGCGCGGTGTGATCCGGATCGCTGATCCACAGGAACGCGAGGTCCGGGTGGATCTCGTCGACGCCGAGTGTCAGCAGGGCGTCGACCGCGCGGGCGTTGAGCGCCGCGTTGGGCATCGCCGATGCCGGTGCGGGGCCGAGCGCCTCGCGCACATGGGCGCCGAGCGACTCCGGCCGGGTGAACTCGTGGTGGACGATCGCGCCGGTGCCGACCGTGTGATTCAGCAGGAATGCCGCGCCGCTGGTGCCTGCGCCCGCGACGAACAGCTTCTTCCCCGCCGCCGCCAGCAGTTCGCCGAGCGACGGCGCGGTCAGCAGCGGACCGCCGGCATGGGCGATCGCCTCCAGGTTCTCGCGCGATCCGGTGTCGAGCCCCTTCGTCGCATTGACCGCGGGGATGTAAACCGTGTTGCCGAGCAGGCCATGTGATTCAGGGTACACGCCGGTCGCCATCGTCGACGCGTTGACCCGCGTCACGGTTGGCAGCACGGAATGGTGCGCGGTGAACACGATGCCGCGTTCGGCAATCCGGGCCAGCCGCGGCATCAGCGCCGGCGTCACGTCATCGGGCCGCAGGCCGTCGACGACGATCACCAGCTGCAGGTGACCCGACGGCCGCGATCCCGGCTGCGCAGCCGCGACCGCGATCGCGATCAGCACGGCAATCGATCGGAACATGCGCCGAGTATAAGCTGGCGGTGTGACGGTGCCCGCTCTCGCACCACGCCTCGTGCCGCGGCCGCTGGAGCTGGCCGACGCCGATCAGACGCAAGTGCTGTTCGTGCACGGCCCTCGAGGGCAGCCCGCGCGGGCAGGGCTGAAGCCCTGCGCTACGCGACCGGCGATTCGGCGAGCAGTTCGAAGGTCGGGTTCTGCTTCTGGAAGTACTGCACTTCCCACTCGTTCGCGAACAGCAGGACGCGGCGCTGCTGGCGATCGACGGCGGAAGTCGTCGCGCCGCCGAGCAGCGGCAGCGGCTTGGCCGGATCGGCCACCCAGCGCGCGGCCGTGAACGAAGACGGATCGACCGCGATCTCGACGCCGTACTCGGTAGACAGCCGGCTCTTGATCACGTCGAACTGCAGCGCGCCGACGACGCCGACGATCGGCTCGCGGCGGCCGCTCTCGACGTAGAACACCTGCATCAGCCCCTCTTCCTCGAGCTGGCGCAACCCATCGTCGAACTGTTTGTAGCGGGTGTCCTGCAGGCGCAGGCGGCCGAAGTGCTCCGGCGGGAAGCGCGGGATGTCGAGGAACTTGAGCGGGGCGCCGGTGTGGATGGTATCCCCGATCGCGAACTGCCCCGGGTTGACCAGGCCGATGATGTCGCCCGCGTAGGCCTCGCTGATCGTCTCGCGGTCGCGGCCGAAAAACCGGTACGCGCGCGTGGCGCGGATCAATTTGCCGGCGCGGCTGTTCGAGACCGCCATGTCCTTGGTGAACTTGCCCGAGCAGACGCGGACGAAGGCGACGCGGTCGCGATGCCGCGGATCCATGTTCGCCTGAATCTTGAAGACGAAGCCGGTGAAGCGCTCGTCCGTCGGCTCGACGACGCCGGTGTCGCTCGGGCGGGCGTGCGGATGCGGCGCGAGCTCGACGAGCGTGCGCAGAAACGGCTCGAGGCCGAAGTTGGTCATGGCGCTGCCGAAGAACACCGGCGTCTGCGTCCCGGCGCGATAGGCGTCGATGTCGAAGGCGGTGCCGGCGATGCGGATGACGTCGAGCGACTCGCGGAACTGGACGTAGGTGTTCTCGCCGATCAACTCGCGCGCCTGCGGATCGTCGAGGTCCGACACGTCCACCGGCGCGCGATACTGCCCCTGCATCTCGCGCTCGTAGAGCAGCAGGTGCTTGCGCTGCAGGTCGTAGACGCCGCGAAAGTGCTCGGCATTGCCGACCGGCCAGTTCACCGGCGCGGCGGAGATGCCGAGCGTGCTCTCGATGTCGTCGAGCAGCTCGAGCGGATCGCGCGCCGGGCGATCGAACTTGTTGACGAAGGTCAGGATCGGCAGGCGATGACGGCGGCAGACTTCGAACAGCTTGCGGGTCTGTCCTTCGACGCCGTTCGCCGCGTCGATCACCATCACCACGCTGTCGGCGGCGATCAGCGCGCGGTAGGTGTCCTCGCTGAAGTCCTTGTGGCCGGGCGTGTCGAGCAGCGCCATGCGCCGCCCCTCGAGCTCGAACTCGAGCGCGGCCGCGGTGATGGAAATGCCGCGTTCCTGCTCGAGCGCCATCCAGTCCGAGGTCGCGTGCTTGCGCGCCTTGCGGCCGCGCACCGCGCCGGCCAGCTCGATCGCGCCGGCGTAGAGCAGCAGCTTCTCCGTCAGCGTCGTCTTGCCGGCGTCCGGGTGGGAGATGATGGCGAAAGTGCGCCGCCGCGAGACCTCGCGCTCGAGCTCGGTGACAAGGGTGGACTCGATCTGCACTCGGCCTAGTGTACCGTGACTCGTCGAATCTCAGGAATTGAGGATTCAAGTCCTCGAGTGTCGGAATTCACCGAAGCGTTCTGTTGAAGAAGTCCATATAGCGCTGCGTCGCGAGCTTCGCCGCCTTCTCGTCGAAGCGCGGCGTGGTGTCGTTGTGGAAGCCGTGCTGCGCGCCGTCGTAGATGAACAGCTCGAGCGGCTTGTTGTTCGCCTTCATCGCCGCCTCGAACGGCGCGATGCCGTTGCCCACGCCGGTATCGAGCTTGGGGTCGGCATAGTGCGCCTGGATCGGCGCCGTGATCTTCGGGACGTCGTCGGCGCCCGGCTGCCGGCCGTAGAACGGCGCGCCGGCCGCGAGATCCTTGCCCAGCCGCACCGCGAGCTGATTGACGATGCCGCCGCCGAAGCAGAAGCCGATCGCGCCGATCTTGCCGGTGCACTCCGGATTGGTGCGCAGCCAGGTGGCGGCGGCGACGAAGTCTTCCATCATCTTCGGCCCGTTGACCTCCCGGAACTTGACGGCCCCCTGCTCGTCGTTGCCCGGGAAGCCGCCGACCGAGGTCAGGCCGTCGGGGGCGTAGGCGATGAAGTTGGCGGCCGCGAAGCGGCGCGCGACGTCCTCGACGTACGGGTTGAGGCCGCGGTTCTCGTGAATCACGATGATGCCGGGCAGCTTGCCGCCCGCCTTCGCCGGGCGGGCAAACAGCCCCTTGATGCTGCCGTTGCCCTGCGGCGACTGCACGGTCACGACCTCGGTCCTGATCCGGGGGTCGTCCTTCGGGACCTGCTGGGCGAAGGCGTAGTTCGGCTTCATTTCCGAGAGAATCGCGGCGGCGGTGAGGCCGCCGACGGCGAACTTCGCGGCGCGCTCGAGGAAGCCGCGCCGATCGATGTCGCCGTGCTGGTATTCGTGAAAGAGATCCAGCAGCTCCTGGGGGTAGTCAGACGCTTTCTTCCGTTCCATGCGAACGCTCCTTGATATTGGACGAAGCGG
>JAOBWF010000222.1 GCA_025463215.1 Acidobacteriota bacterium
GCCGGAGCACGCCAGGCTCGCCGCGTACTTCAACTCCGACAACGGCACCGGCAAGGTGCGCGGCGTGTGGCTGCAGGGGAATATGGCGGCGAGGCCGATCCTCGAAGCGTGGATGGCGCCGCTCCACGATCTCGGCGTGACCACCATCGGTCCGCGCTCCGTCGTGTCGACCGACCACGTCTCGTTCGACAATGCCGGCGTGCCGGCGTTTCAGTTCATGGTCGACCGCCTCGAATACAACTCGCGCACGCACCACTCGAACATGGACACCTTCGACCGCGTTCAGCGGGACGACATGATCCAGCAGGCGACGGTAATCGCCGTGTTCGCCTATAACGCCGCGATGCGCGACGAAAAGCTGCCACGCAAGGCCTTGCCCGCGCCGCAAAAGGGCCGCGGGAATTCAGAGCCGTAGCGGCGTTCCGGATAGCTGCGATCCGCTTACGTCCGGCCGCCGTGCTCATCGAACGCCCGTTCGGGGTGCATCTGCGGCGCCAGCAGCGCGCCGAGCAGCAGGAAACCGAGCGAGCCGGCAAATGGGAGCTGCCAGTTGCCGGTCGCGTCGATGATGTAGCCGAACGCGATCGGCGAGAGGATCGCCGCCAGCGCCGAACCGGTGTTCATCATGCCGGCGGCCGTCCCCGAGAACTTGCCGGCGATGTCCATCGGGATCGACCACATCGGCCCAATCACGATCTCGGCGAAGAAGAACGCCGCGCCGAGAGAGACGATGATCGCGACGAGGTCGTGCGTCAGGAACACGGGCACCAGGCACACGAACGATCCGAGGAAGCCGATCATCACCACGTTGCGGCGCGCCTTCTGCAGATCGCCGGTCCGGTGCAGGATGCGATCGCTGATTTCCCCGCCCAGGTAGTCACCGACGACGCCGGCGAAGAACACCGCCGACGTGAACAGCGCCGACTGCTTCAGATCGAAGCGGTACTCGTGCAGGAAGTACGACGGCAGCCACGTCAGATACAGCCAAAGGGTCCAGCCGTAACAGAAATAGACGACGGTTACCGGCGCCATGCGCCTGGTCAGCGCGCGCCACGGCACGCGCGGCCGCGCGATCGCGGCCGGCGCGCCGCGGTTCGGCAGGACGTCGAGCTCGGCGGCGGTGATCGCCGGGTGCTGCGCGGGCACATCGCGGAAGTACCACAGCCAGATCACGACCCACACCAGGCTGCAGCAGCCGAGCACGATGAACGAGCCGCGCCAGTGGATCATCACGATCAGCCAGGCGACGATCGGCGGCGTCACGGCGTTGCCGAGCCGGGCGAACGCGTGCGTCAGCCCCTGCGCGAAGCCGCGCCGGCCGACGGCGGTCCAGCTCTGCATCGCGCGGGTGGCGACCGGAAACGTCGCGCCTTCGCCGATGCCGACCAGCAGGCGGCAGACGAACAGCGACGTCAGCCCGCCGGCGAAGCCGGTCAGGATCGTGGCCGCCGCCCACACCAGGCCGCACAGGAACAGCGTGCGCCGCGGGCCGAAGCGATCGCCAATCCAGCCGCCGAAAATCTGGAAGATCAGGTACGGGTAGCCGAAGGCCGACTGCAGGAAGCCGAGCTGGGTGTTCGAGAGCTGCAGCTCGCGCTTGATCGAGTCGGCGGCGGTTGAAATGTTGACGCGATCGACGTACGTGATCAAATACATCACGCACAGCAGCCCCAGGACGACGGTTGTCGGCTTCGGCCGCGTGGTGACGGGCATTCGAGAGGTTATAGACTACATCAATGAAATTCCGACCACTGGCCGACACCGGCGTGTTCGTGTCCGAGCTGTGCCTGGGGACCATGACGTTCGGCGGCGTCGGGCAGATCTGGGAAGTGATGGGCGGCCTTGACCAGGGCGCCGCCGACGCCATCGTCCATCGCGCGCTGGACGCGGGCATCAACTTCATCGACACCGCGAACGTGTATGCCGCCGGTGAATCGGAGAAGCTGGTCGGCCACGCCATCGCCGGACGCCGCCACGACATCGTCCTTGCCACCAAGGTGCGCGGGCGCATGGGACCTGGCGCCAACCAGGTGGGCCTGTCGCGGCTGCACATCATCGAGAGCGTCGAGGCCAGCCTGAAGCGGCTCAACACCGACTACATCGACCTCTATCAGATCCACCGCTCCGATCCGATCACGAACATCGAGGACACGCTGCGCGCGCTCGACGACCTGGTGCGCGCCGGCAAGGTCCGCTACATCGGCTGCTCCAACCTGCCGGCGTGGCAGCTGATGAAAGCGCTCGGGATTTCGCGCGAGCAGCGGCTCGAGCGCTTCAAGTGCACGCAGTCGTACTATTCGCTGGTCGGACGCGACCTCGAACGCGACACCATGCCGCTGCTGAAGGATCAGGGCCTGGGGCTGCTGGTCTGGAGCCCGCTCGCGGGCGGCTTCCTGTCCGGCAAGTTCACGCGCGACGGCGGCGACGAATCGGGGCGGCGTGCCAAGTTCGACTTTCCGCCGGTGAACAAGGACAAGGGGTTCGACATCATCGACGTGCTCGCGCCGATCGCGAAGGCCCACGGCGTCAGCGTCGCGCAGACGGCGCTCGCGTGGATTCTGGCGAATGGCGCGGTGACCAGCGTCATCATCGGCGCGAAAAAGATCGCGCAGCTCGACGACAACCTCAAGGCGGTCGACGTCACGCTGACGGCCGACGATCTGAAGGCGCTGGACGAAGCCAGCAAGCTGCCGGCGCAATATCCGGAATGGATGGACTCGCTCGGCTCGGATCGCAAACCTGGCGAGAGCAGGTACTGAGCGAGCGCCGATTCGTCGCCGCCATCCTCAAGGCAACAAGACACTGACCTGACCGCGTCGCCCGCGGCCTGCGGCGGCAGCCACGCGTTGGACTCTGCAGCGTGCGCAGTCACTTGAGCAGCGACGCGAGCAACTCCGCCGGGTGCAGCGCTGTCACTGCGGCGAAGTGCTGCACCTGTTCGCGGCAGGAGGTACCTGGGGCGACCAGCACGGTATTCGGCGTCATCGCGCGCGCGGCGGGCAGGAGCTTGCGCTCGCCGATCTGACGCGACACCGCATAATGCTCCTTCGCGTAGCCGAACGATCCCGCCATGCCGCAGCAGCCGGCGTCGAGATCGGTCACGGTGCAGGATGGGATGCGCGACAGCAGCGCGCGCGTCGACGGGACCAATCCCATCGCTTTCTGATGACAGTGGCCGTGGAGCAGCACCTGCGACGGGCCGGCCTGTAAATTGAGCTTCAATCTTCCCGCCGTCCATTCCTGCTCGACGTAGTCCTCGAACAGCACGCAGGCATCGGCAACCACGCGTGCCTTGCGCTGCGCGTCGCCGCGCAGCAGTGCCGGCGCATCTTCGCGCACCGCCGACAGGCAGCTCGGCTCCAGGAACAGGATCCGTTGGCCGCGAGACGCGGCCTCGAACAGCGCGTCGGCATTCACCTGGGCTGCGGCGCGCGCCTCGCCGAGCAGCCCCTGCGAGATCAACGGCCGGCCGCAGCAGCCGTGCGGCGCGAGCCTGACGCCGACTCCCGCGGCGGCGAGGACATCGGCCGCGGCGATGCCGATGGCCGGATGATTGTGATTCGTGAACGTATCGGCGAAGAGGACGACGGCAGCAGCGAGGGGCTTCGAACCGGGCGCTAGCGGCCGCGCGGCGAACCGCCGCGCGAATGTCGTGCGCGCGAAGGGCGGCGGCATGCGGCGGCGGTCGATCCCGAGCAGCTGCTCGTTGATCCATCGCCCAGCACGGCTGCGGGCGACGATGTTCGAGAGCGGCGCCAAGGCACTGCCGGTTCGTGCCAGACGGTGGGCATGGCCGATGACGCGCGTGCGCAGCGGCATGCCGTGACGCTGCCAATAACGCGACAGGAACTCGCTCTTGAACCGCGCGACGTCGACGCCGACCGGGCACTCCGCCTTGCAGGCGCGGCATTCGAGGCACAGGTCGAGCACCTCGTGGACGTCGTGATCGCTGAGCGCGGCTTCGCCGAGGCGGCCGGCCATCGCCAGCCGCAGCGTGTTCGCCCGCCCGCGGGTCGAATGCTTTTCCTCGCGCGTCGCCATGTAGGACGGGCACATCGTGCCCTCGAGCGTCTTGCGGCAGGCGCCGAGACCGCTGCACATCTCGACCGCGCGTCCCATGCCGCCATGTTCGGTGTAATCGAAGAAGGTGATCGGATCCGGTGTGGCGTAGCCCGCTCCGTAGCGCAGATTCGACGTCAGCGGCGGAGCGTCGACGATCTTGCCGGGATTGAACATGCCGGCGGGATCGAACGTCCGCTTCACCATGCGGAAGGCGTCGTACAACAGCGGGCCGAACATCTTTTCGGTGAACGGACCGCGGACCAGGCCGTCGCCGTGCTCTCCGGACAGGGCGCCGCCAAACTCGAGCACGAGATCGGCGATCGCGTTGGCGATCGATTCGAACTTCTTCACGCCGTCGGCGGTTTTCAGGTCGACCACGGGGCGGACGTGCAGGCAGCCGACCGACGCGTGCGCGTAGACGCCGGCCGCGGTGCCGTGTTCGCGCACGATCTCGAGAAACCGCTCGATGTAGTCGCGCAGCTTCTCCGGCGCGACCGCCGTGTCCTCGACGAACGACAGTGACTTGCCGTCCCCTTTCATCGCCATCGACAGGCCGAGCGAGGCCTCGCGGAAGCTCCAGACCCGTGCCTGATCGGCCGGCGTGATGGCGCGGCGCCAGCGGCAGCGATAACCGGCTGCGGCCAGGTCGCGCTCGACCGCCTCGATCCGCGGCGGCAGATCCTCGGCGTGCTCGCCGTAGAACTCGACGCAGAGCAGCGCGCCGGGGTCGGTTTCCAGGATGCTGCGGCGCAGCGCGTCCAGCACCGGGCTCTCCCTGGCGTGATCGAGGATGAAGCGATCCATGACCTCGATCGCGGACGGCCGATGCGTGAGCACCAGCGGCGTCGCCGCGAGCGCATCGAGCAGATCCTCGAACTCGATTGTCAGCACCGCCTTGGCCGCCGGCAGCGGCACGAGGTTCACCTTCGCCGCAACCACGATACCGAGCGTGCCTTCCGAACCGACGATCAGCTTGGCGAGGTTGAAGGGCTGCGCGGAATCGACGAATGCATCGAGGTTGTAGCCGCCGACGCGGCGCAGCACCTTCGGGAATCGGCGATCGATCTCCTCGCGCATCGCGGCCGCGAGATCGCGGACCGTTCGATAGCACGCGGCCTCGAGCGTGCCGCCGCCGCACGCGGCCGTCAGCGCCGGACCGTCGAGCGCGCGAAAATGTGCCACCGACGCGTCGGAGAGCACGACGTGCTGTTCCAGGACGTGATCAATGGTCTTGCCGTAGAGCACCGAGCGGGCGCCGCTCGAGTTGTTCGCCATCATGCCGCCGACGGTGGCGCGGCTGGCGGTCGAGATGTCCGGCGCGAACCGCAGGCCGTGCGGCTTGAGCGCGGCGTTCAGTTCGTCGAGCACCACGCCCGGTTCGATCCACGCCCAGCGCTCCGCGGCGTTCACCTCGAGGATGCGATTGAGATATTTGGACGTGTCGAGCTGAAGGCCGGCGCCGATCGCCTGTCCGGCCTGCGACGTGCCGCCGCCGCGCGCGGTAATCGGCACCCCATGCCTCGCCGCGATCGCGACGGTGGCGACGACGTCCTCCCGCGTCCGCGGCACGACGACGCCGATCGGCTCAATCTGGTAGACGCTCGCGTCGGTCGAATAGAGCGCGCGTGAGACGGTATCGAACCGCACCTCGCCGGCGATGGCCTGTTCGAGGTCGCGCTGAAGCGGGGTAGGTGGGGGCACCGGTGGCGTCAAACCGTGATCGCGTGAGTCATTTAAGCACACTCCACCAACGCCGCCGCGAGACCCGCCCGGTTTTCCGCCGCTGCGGGCTGGCACTCAAGTTGCGAAACGTCCATTACCCCCGATCGGAGTGAGGCCGTGGCCACAAGACTGAACGGCGCCGGCGGCGACGATGTGTACGAGCTGCCGCCGGTCGACAGTGTCGACGCGATCCCCGACGCCTGGCAGAACCCGGCGGTCTACACGCTGGAGATGAACGTCCGCTGTCCGCACTGCGAAGGAACCATCAGCAGCATCCGGATCGTCGGCCTGTCGCGGTCGCAGGTGGCGTTCACGTCGACGCTGCCGCGGAAAGGACGCGTCGCGGTGTGTCCCGAGTGCGATGCCATCCTGCCGGTGGAGCTCTCCGGCCTGCTCTGAGTCTGTTTTTGTCCGCGGATTACGCGGATTGCGCGGATTCAGACGGACGGCACGTTCGGCGCCGGCTGCACAGCCACCGGTCCGCCTGAGCGACCGGCGTGAACATAAGCGACGGCCACATCGGCTCGTGCTCACACGTCCCGCTCTCACACGGCGCGACTGCCGTCGCGACCGCCGGACGTCGGTCCGATACGCGTGTTCAATCGGCGCAATCCGCGTAATCCGCGGATGATCGCGCCGGTGCCTACGGCTATTTCGTCGGTCGCAGGATGACGTAGGTCGGGAGGCCGGCGGCGTTGAAGCGCTGCATCACCGTCTTGGCCGGCGCCTGATCGGGATCTTCCGCTTGGTACTTGATCTTTATGTAGCCGGCGAGCGCCTTCTGGACATCCGCGTTCTCGAGCGTGGTCTTGTCCATCGTGAGGCAGTTCTTGCACCAGGTCGCCCACATGTCGATCAGCACCGGCTTCTGCTCGCGCTGCGCGACGTCGAGACCCTCGGCGAGCGACGCGTGCCAGCCGGCCTTCAACTGATTCTTGACGCTCGATTCGACCGCCGCAGGATCGACCCAGCGGTTCGCGAAGATCGAATACGCCTCGTAGCCGTAGTAGATCGCGGTCGCCATGATGAAGACGCCGAAGGCCTGCTTGACCCGGACCATCCACATCCCGGGCTTCGGCAGCGCGGCGAGCCCGGCGCCCGCGAGTGGCCATGGAATCGCCATGCCGACGCCGAGGCAGAACGGCAGCGCGAGCGCCATCTTGGTGCCGGTCGCGTAGAGATTGCTCGAGAACAGCACCACCTGGATGACCACCGGCGCCACGCACGCGCCGGCGAGCAGCGCCGCGACCGCGCCCATGCTGAACGCGAGCGCGAACGTGCCTTTGCTCGACGAGGTGCCGAGGGTGCCCGCGTACTGCGAGAAGTCGATCAGCAGGACGTCGAACATCGCGAGCGCGAGCACGAAGAAGAGAATCGCGATTCCGAGATTGAACCAGGGGGACGAGTTGATCGTGCCGAACGTCCCGGCGGTGAGGATGACGACGAGACCGATCGCCCCGTAGACGAGCGCCATGGCAAAGCCGTAGGCGGAGCCGAGCAGGAAGCCGCGGCTGCGGGAGCCGGCCTGCGCGCCGGCGCCGATGATCGCGAGATTGATCGGGATCATCGGCAGGACGCACGGCGTCAGGTTGAGCGCGAGCCCGCCGATGAGCACGAGCAGCAGGATCATCAGCGGGCCGCGGCCCTCGAACATGCCGCGCTCCTTGACGCCGTTCTCCGCGTTGTGCACGAAGCGCAGGAACTCGTCGGCGTTGAGATAGCCGCCGTTCATGCCGAGCTCGGTGAACTGATCGAGCGTCGCGATCCCGTCGCCGGACGAAGCCGCGACCGCGCGGGGCGCCGCGGGTGCGGTCGCGACCGGCGCGTCGCCTGTGCCGAATGCGATGGTCGCGAAGATCGGATCGCCCGCGCCGTTCGCCGTCTTGCCCGCGGCCACGATCTCGAGCGTCCACTCGGCCTGTGCGGTCGACGGCGCGTAGCACAGGTTCGCGTCGCACGCCTGGTAGCGCAGGTGCGCGGGAACCACCAGCCTGCCGGCCGGAACCGAGGAGGCGATCGCCAGCTCGCCGCCGATCGCAAATGTCTGTTCGAACACCGCGAGCGGCTGATCCTGCCCCGCCTGCTTCAGATCGGTCGACCGCGGCCAGACGATTTCCTTGACGGTGACGCCGGCGGGCGCGTCGATCGTCAGCTCGGTCGGAATCAGCAGCGGATCACGCGGCTTGTTCGATTGGGTGTGGAGACCTTCGGGGAGGGAAACCCGGAGCGCGACGCGAGCGGATTCACCCGCGCGGGCGCTCGGGTGCTCGGTCAGCGCGACGATCGTCGCTTTCGGGCGCGCGCTCTGCGCGAGTATCGGCATTGATTCAACACAAAGGACACCAAGCGCACAGAGGAAAAAACCCAATCGTACGGTTCTCATCCTTTGTGTCCTTGGTGTCCTCTGTGTTGGATCGGCGGTGATGATTACACCTGCTTCAATGGAATCGCGCCCGGCGGCAGCGGCAGCGAGGTCGGATCGACGTTGCCTTTGACCGGCGGCAGATCCTGGTACATGAAGTCCCACTTCCAGCGCTCCGACGGATTCGACGCCTGCAGCCAGCTGCGCGCCTCGAGCGGGCGGTTGAACGCCAGCGTCGTCAACCCCTGCAGCTCGGTCACGGTCGAGAAGTGCCCGACGATGTCCGCGCGAACGTCAGCGGCGGTCTGATACGTGAACGGCACGCCGAGGGCGCGCCCGAGGTTCACGATAATCTGCCAGTCCTCCAGCGCCTCGCCCGGCAGCGGAATCGCGCGCGACGTGCCCTGCAAACGGCCGGTCTGATTGGTATAAGACGCTTCCTTCTCGACGTAGGATGCGCCGGGCAGCACGAAATCGGCGGCGCGAGCCAGATCGGTCATCAGCACGCCCTGCACCACCAGCAGCCCGATTGCGCCGCTCCTGCGCGCGTCGATGATCCACTGCGTGTCGCCCATCGACCCTTCCGGGCCGGGATCGAACACGTAGAGCGCGCCGACGCGCCCGGCGTCCACCGCCTGGCGCAGCGCCGAGATGTCGGCCTCGCGTGTTTCCGAGCCCGCCGCGCCCGGCGCAAGCCCGAGGATCCGGGCGCCGTTGACGTTCGGCGCGTCCACCGCCGGCA
The DNA here is from genome assembly GCA_025463215.1 of Acidobacteriota bacterium. Classification (GTDB taxonomy): domain Bacteria; phylum Acidobacteriota; class Vicinamibacteria; order Vicinamibacterales; family CAVVIG01; genus CAVQFC01. The sequence goes on from JAOBWF010000222.1 coordinate 8,889, forward strand.
CCTTGAACTTCGTGTCGGCCGGCTGCGGCTTCTCGCGGTAGCGCCACGTCACGCTGATCGCGGCGGGCCCCTCGTCGCCCATCAGCTCCTGCGTCAGGCGCTTGAACAGAAAGAGCTCCTCATGCGACGCGTGCGCCGACAGCAGGAACCGCACCGGCGATCCGTCGCTCGGCGTCCGATCGCGCAGCGCGGACCCGGCGGCGGCGAGCCGTTCGGACAGCTTCGCGGCCGCGTCGTGCCACGACACCGGCTGCTGCAGATCGCCGCTCTTCAGCAGCGGCTTGACGATGCGATCCTCGCCTTCGATCCAGTGATACTCGAAGCGGCCGATGTCGCACATCCAGTAGTCGTTGACGTCGGGATTGAAGCGCGGCGTGAACCGGATCAGCCGCGAGCCCTTCGCCCATTCAGGCTTCGCCTTGATCCAGGCGGTGACGTTGCACCCCTTCGCGCACTGCGTGCAGATGGTGTCGGCTGCGAACGGGTTGTCCCACGGCCGCGACTTGAACCGGTAGTCGCGCGTCGTGATCGCGCCGACCGGGCAGACGTCCATCAGGTTGCCCGAGAGCAGCGAGTGCACGCCCTCTTCCTGGAACGTCGCGATCTGGCTGCCGTTGCCGCGCGCGATGATGTTGATCTGCGCGTCGGTGTCGATGTCCTTCATGAACCGCACGCACCGCGTGCACAGGATGCAGCGGTTGCGGTTGAGCATCAGGGTCGGCCCGAAGTCGACATCGGCGCGGACGCCGTTGCCGTCGAACTCGCGCCGCGGAAAGTCCATGCGGCTCTGATCGGGGCCGAACTGGTACGAGAAATCCTGGAGCGGGCACTCGCCCCCTTTGTCGCACACCGGGCAGTCGAGCGGATGGTTGACGAGGAGGAACTCGAACACCCCGGCGCGCGCTTCAACGACGTCGGGCGTGCGCGTCGAGACCACCATGCCTTCGGCGCACACCGTCGAGCACGACGTCTGCAGCTTCGGCATCTTC
>JAOBWF010000236.1 GCA_025463215.1 Acidobacteriota bacterium
GGTACGGCGCCGCGCGGCGCGGAGGCGCAGGCGCCGGCGGCGGCGAGCGCCACGGCGACGCCGCACAGCCGCGCCCACGATCCGAGAGAGCAAAGGTATCGCGTGTTAATCACAGTATTCCAGTCAGCCATTGATGCTCGGCCGCGAGCCCCTGTTCGAGCCCGACGGTGGGCGCATAGCCCAGGTCTTCGCGCGCCCGCGACGTGTCGGCGTAGGTATGCCGCATGTCGCCTTTTTGTGCCGAATCGACATGGATGTGCGGCCGCGACCCGGTGACGCGCTCGATCGTCGTGAGCACGTCGTTGACCGAGACCCGCGACCCGCCTCCAATATTGTATACGCGCCCTGGAACCCCCCGGGTCGCCGCCAGGACGTTCGCTTGTACCGCATCGGAGACGAAGGTGAAGTCGCGCGTCTGGTCACCGTCGCCGTAGACATTGATCGCCTCGCCCGTGATGGTCGCCTTCAGGAACTTGTGGAACGCCATGTCGGGGCGCTGCCGCGGCCCGTACACGGTGAAGTAGCGCAGCGACACCGTCGGGACGTTGAAATTCGCGAAATACAGATAACAGAGCTGTTCGGCGGCTAACTTCGAGACGCCGTACGGCGAGACCGGCTCGGGCAGTGCGTCTTCGCGCATCGGCATCTGGACGCGATCGCCGTACACCGACGAGCTCGACGAATAGACCAGCCGCTCGAGCCCGGGCATCGCCGTCGCCGCTTCGAGCAGCCGCTGCGTCGCCTCGATGTTGTTCTCGGTGTAGATCGCGAAATCGCGGCCCCAGCTCTTTCGCACCCCGGCCTGGGCGGCGAGATGGAAGACGTGCGTGCGATCCGCGAGCAGCGCCGGCAAATCGGCGTCCTGGAGCCGCGACTCGACGAAGCGGAAGCGGGGCTGCTGGACCGCGCCGGAGAGGTTCCGCTCCTTGGCGTCACGCGCGTAGTAATCGGTGAAGCAGTCAACGCCGATGACGTCGGCGCCGTCGGCCAGAAGCCGGTCGGTCAGCGTGGATCCGATGAAGCCGGCGCAGCCGGTGACGAGCGCCTTCACGACAGGATCGTCCGCGCGCGTTCCGGCAGCCGGCAGGGGCGGCCGGTGCGATCGACGGTGGCGTGCACGGTGGTGCCGTTCGCGAGCGGCGCGGCGTCGGCCGCGCGCACGACCTCGTAGGTGAACTTCACCCGCACCGGCGACACGATCTCGCCGGTGGTCCGCACATCGATCTCGTCGTCGTACTTCGCCGATTGCCGATAGGTGCAGTGCGCCTCGATGACGGGCAACGCGAATCCCTCCCGCTCCATCTCGCGATAATCCCAGCCGGACTGGCGGAGCAGATCGGTCCGGCCGACTTCGAACCACACGAAGTAGTTCGCGTAATACACGACGCCCATCGTGTCGGTTTCCGCGTACCGCACCCGCAGCCGGGAAATGGACGGGGACGTGCTCACCGGACGGCGGCGGCCCCGCGCGCGGCCGCCTTGAGCTCGCGGGTGGCGCGCTCCGGATCCGGAGTGTTGTAGATCGCCGATCCGGCCACGACGATGCGGGCGCCGGCGGCGACGACGCGCGCGATGTTGTGCTGATCCACGCCGCCGTCAATCTCGATCGGCGCGGCGTTGCCCGCCGCGTCCAGCAGGGCGCGCACCTCACGGAGCTTAGACTCGCTGCGCGGGATGAAAGTCTGGCCGCCGAAGCCGGGGTTCACCGACATGACCAGGATGAAGTCGACGTCGCCCGCGATCTCGCTGATCGCCACGACCGGCGTTCCCGGGTTGATCACGACGCCGGCCTTGACGCCGTGCGCCTTGATCGCCTGAACCGTGCGGTGGACGTGGGTCAGCGCTTCGACGTGGACCGAGATCATCCCGGCGCCTGCCTCGGCGAAGGCGTCGATGTAGCGGTCGGCGTTCTCGATCATGAGGTGGACGTCGAGCGGCACCGTGGCGATCCGCTTCAGCGACCTGACGACCGGCACGCCGATTGTGATGTTCGGCACGAAGTGGCCGTCCATCACGTCGACGTGAATGAAATCGGCGCCGCCCCGTTCGGCGGCCGCGACGGCGTCGCCGAGTCTGGCGAAGTCGGCCGAGAGAATCGACGGCGCGATCATCACGCTCACCGGCTGACCTCGAGGGAAATGGGCTCGCCCGGCCCGACCTGGAAGCCGGCCTGCGGGCTCTGGCGAATGACGACGCCGGCGGCGACGCCGGGATACGGGGTGGAGCCGACGACCGCGACGCGGAAGTTGCGATTGCGCAGGATGTCGGCGGCGCGATCGCCGTTGACCCCGATGAGGTCCGGCATCACATAGCTGGCGCCGCGCTCGCCGCGGTTGACGAGCAGCGCGACCCGGCCGGCCGCGCTCTTCGCGGGCGGGTTCTGGGCGACGATGACGTCGGGCGCGAAGTCCTGCGACCGGATTTCGGAGACGTCGGCGAGCGTCAGGCCGTCCTGCGTCAGCCGCAGCTGCGCGGTGCGCTCGGTTTCGCCGATGAGCAGCGGCATCGTCGCCGAGCGCTGGCCGGCGCTCAGCCACACCTTGATGCCGCGCTGGCGGCGCGCGACCGAACCGGGGGCCGGCTCCTGCGCGAGCACGCGGCCGGCCGGGATCTTCAGATCGGGCCGGCGGTTCTCGTCGATCGACATCCCGAGCCCGAGATTCGCCGCCAGCGCGGTCGCTTCGTTGGCGGTGCGGTTGGTGAAGTCGGGCACCTGGACTTCGCGCGCGCGCAGCGCGAGCCGCATCGACGCGGCGGCGAACAGCACGTACGTCGCCACCAGGCCGACGCCGAGCAGCACGAGTTTCCCCGCGCTCCAAACCCGTGTCCGAAGTGCCATGAATGATGTGATCGTACTACAGGCGCGTCGGGAGCGCAGCCCTTCGGCGCTGCCCATCGCCCGGGGCTGGCCCGAAGGGCTGCGCTACGGGGCCTCGCGCTCGAACACCGCGCCGAAGAACGCCTCGAGATGGTGCAGATGCGGCTGTGTTCGCAGGTGACCGCGATCGTCGATCAGCGCCGGATCGAGGCGCGACGTCGCCTCGCCGGCGTGCAGCGGAGTGAAGCCGCGCGTGGTGGCGAGAAATGCTGCCGCGACCCCTTCGTTTTCTTCCGGCTCGCTCGAGCAGGTCGCGTACACCAGCCTGCCGCCGGGCGCGACCTTGTCGGCCGCGTGCTGCAGCATCGTCAGCTCGGCCGCGGCGAGCGGCGCCAGATCGTCCTCGCGGCGCCGCCAGCGGATATCGGGATCCCGCCGCAGCGTGCCGAGGCCGGAGCAGGGCGCGTCGACGAGCACGCAGTCGAAGATCGGTGCGAAGGGCAGCGGCTGGAGCAGATCGGCCTGCACGATCCGGACGTTGCCGGCGCCGCTTGCCGCCACCGTGCGGCGCAGGAGATCGACGCGCCGATCCCGCACGTCGCACGCGACCAGAAGGCCGCGTCCTTCCATCAGTGCGGCAATCGCGGTCGTCTTGCCGCCCGGGGAGGCGCAGGTATCGAGCACGCGCGCGAGCGGACGGTCGCCGACGAGGAGCGTCACGAGCTGCGACGCCTCGTCCTGAACGACGAACCAGCCCTGTTCCTGCCCACGGCCTCGAAGCGGGTGCCCTTCGTCGACGACGAGGCCGTCGGGGGCGTACACCGTGGGATGCACCCGGATCTCCCCGCCTTTGGACTCCGCTCCGGGCGGCTCTGGGCCGGTCGAAGGCTCCGCCGCGAGCCGCGTCGCCAGCTGCTCGCGCGTCGTCTGCAGCCGGTTGGCGCGCAGCGTCACGGATCCGGACGTGTTGTCGAATTGCATCCACGCCTCTGCGGCGTCGAGACCGAGTCGATCGAGCCAGCGCTCGGCCAGCCAGCGCGGGTGCGACAACGTGATGCTCAGGTAATTCAGCGCTGCCTCGCGGTCAGCGGCGTGCGGCGGGCGGGGCGGCAGCGGCAGGGCGTGCTTCCGTCGTGAGATCGATCGCAGGACCGCGTTGACGAAGCCGCTGGCGCTCCGCTTGCCCGCCTTCTTGGTCAGATCCACTGCGTCGTCGACCACCGCGGCGGCGGGGACGCGCGTCAGGTAGAGCAGTTGATAGGCGCTGAGGCGCAGGATCGCGACGACTTCCGGATCGAGCCGGTTGATGGCGCGCTTGGCGAATTCGACGATGAGGTGATCGAGCGCCGCGCGCCAACGCTGGACGCCGCTGGCAATCTCGGCCGCGAGCGCACGGTCGCGTTCGTCGGCGAGGCCGCCCCGCGTGAACGCGATTGCGGTCGGCAGATCGGCGTTGCCGGAGCCGATCGCGCAGAGGATGTCGTACGCCGCGACGCGGGCCGGCGAGATCATGGCGCGGCCGAAAACCGTTCGCCGGCGCGGAGCCGATGTCCCGACAGGAAATCACGCGGCGTCATCGGGCGCTTGCCCTCTGCCTGAATCTCGGTGATGCGGAGCGCAGCGTCGCCCGTCGCGATCACCAGGCGATCGCCGTCCGCCTCGACAATCGTGCCCGCGGGCTGCCGCGGGTTCGAATCGGACGCGTCGTTTGCCGAGCGGCGAAGAATCACCCGCTTGCCCTGTACGAAGCTGAACGCGTGCGGCCACGGATGGAGGCCGCGGATTGCATTGTGGATCCGCGTGGCCGGCCAGTTCCAGTCGATCAGGCCGTCGTCTTTGGTGAGGCGATGCGCGTAGGTCGCCAGCGACTCGTCCTGCGGCGCCTCGTGTGCGGCACCGTTCGCGATCTGATCGACGGCGGTCATCAGCAGCCGTGCTCCGATCTGCGCCAGATCGCGTTCCACTTCATCGCTCGTCTCGTCGGGCCCGATCGGGCGCTCTCCCTTGAGGATCATTCCGCCGGCGTCCAGCGCCCTGACGACGCGCATGATCGTCACGCCGGTCATGGTCTCACCGGCGATCACCGCGCGGTGCACCGGCGCGGCGCCGCGATAGCGCGGCAGCAGCGACGCGTGCACGTTGATCATTCCGAGCCGCGGCATCGCGAGGATCTCGTCGGTGAGGATGCGGCCGTAGGCGGCAACGACGCCGAGGTCGGCGTGCCAGGCGGCGAGCGCGTCGAGGAAGGCCGGATCCTTCATGCGCGCCGGCTGCAGCACCGGCAACCCCGCCGCCGCGGCGCGAGCCTTGACCGGCGCGTCCGAGGTCTTGTGGCCGCGGCCCCGCGGCCGATCCGGCTGCGTGATGACGCCGGCGACGATGTGTGCCGAGCCGGTCAGGAGCGCATCCAGGGAGGGAACCGCGAATTCCGGCGTGCCGAAGAACACGATGCGCAATGGCGTCGAGCTGTTCACCATTTGCCGGCGCGCGTCAGCTTCTGAATCTTGCGGACGATGAGGTCGCGTTTGATGCCGCGCAGCCGATCGACGAACAGCGAGCCGTCGAGGTGATCCATCTCGTGCTGAAAGGCGCGCGCGAGCAGACCGCTGCCCTCGTACTGCTGCGGGTCGCCGTGCCGGTCCAGACCTTTGACGATGACGCGCATCGGGCGCATCACCGTGGCGTTGAACCCGGGCACGCTCAGGCAGCCCTCTTCCTCGAGCTGCACGCCGTCGCGCTCGACGAACTCGGGATTGACGAGCGTGATCAAGCCATTGGGATCGCGCCCGACGGAGATGTCGACGACAAAGATCCGCAGCGGCACGCCGACCTGCGTCGCCGCCAGTCCGACCCCGGGCGCGGCATACATTGTCTCGACCATATCTTCGATCAGGCGATCGATGTCGGGCGTGATGACGTCCACGATCCGTGCCTTGCCATGGAGGATGGAGTCGCCATATTTGAGAATCGGTCGAATCATGGGATCGGATCGAGGGGAAACAAATACTCTATCATCCGCGGATTACGCGAATGACGCGGATGAGGACACGCGGTAGGGATCCAGGCCGCTGATCACTCGCCACGTCGGTGTGAAGCGTGGACCGCGTGCGCCGGACGTCTCAATCGGTGTAATCCGCGGGATAACAAAAAGACGCCGGCGTTCACGCGTTACGACGGCACGAAGCGCTGGGCGATCCGCGAGCGGAACGCGGTCCAATTGGCGACCATTTCTTCAATCGAATCGCCGCCAAACTTCTCGATCACCGCATCGGCGAGGACGATGGCGACCATCGCTTCGCCGACGACGGCGGCGGCCGGGACGGCGCAGACATCGCTGCGCTCGATCGCCGCCGGGCTGACCGTCATCGTCGTCAAATCGACGGAGCGCAGCGGCTTCATCAGCGTCGAGATCGGCTTCATGTAGCCGGTGACGCGCAGATCCTGGCCGTTGGTGACGCCGCCTTCGAGGCCCCCCGCGTTGTTGGTTGGCCGCGCCAGCGGGATCGGCGCGTCGGTGGGCGAGCCGGGGAGGATTTCGTCGTGGACGCGGGAGCCGGGGACCTCGGCCACCGCCGGTCCGCGGCCGATGCCGACCGCCTTGATCGCGGGAATCGACATCAACGCCTGCGCGAGACGGCCGTCCAGCTTGCGGTCCCAGTGCACGTAGCTGCCGAGGCCGGGGGGCACGCCGTGGACGACGACCTCGAAGGTCCCGCCCATGGTGTCGCCCGCGTCGCGCGCCGCATCGATTTCGGCGATCATCCGCCGCTCGACGTCCGCATCGGCGCAGTGCAGCGGCGCGTCATCGGCGATCGCACGGATCTGATCGAAGGTGATGGCCAGCGGGTCGACCACAACGGCGGATCCGATCCGGACGACGTGGCTGACGATCTCGGCGCCGACGCTGCGCAGCAGCTGGCGCGCGATCGCGCCGACCGCGACGCGCGCCGCGGTTTCACGCGCGCTGGCGCGCTCGAGCACGTTGCGCATGTCCTCGTGCCCGTACTTGACGAAGCCGGCGAGGTCGGCGTGACCGGGGCGGGGACGGGTCACCGCGGTCCGATCGGCGCCAACCGCGTTGGCCGGCATCTCGGGCTCCGAGTACATCGTGCGCTGCCAGTTCTCCCAATCCTTGTTCGGGATCAGCAGCGCGATCGGACCGCCGGTGGTCAGGCCATGGCGGATGCCGCTGAGGGGCTCGGCGCGATCCGATTCGATCAGCATGCGGCGGCCGCGGCCGTAGCCGGTCTGGCGGCGGCGCAGGTCGGTGGTGAGCGCATCGATGTCGATCGCAAGGCCGGCCGGCACGCCTTCGATGATGGTGACGAGCGCTTTGCCGTGCGACTCGCCGGCGGTCAGAAAACGCAGCATGCGGGGTTCATTCTATCCGAAATATTTGCCGTGTCCCGGAGGCGATCCCGCGATCGGCCGAGCGTTCGGCGCGGGCCGCCGTCTTGCACCACGTGCGCCGATGCGACTGGTGGCCGATCGCTTCGCGGTCGACGAAGACGGACGCGCGTTCGATCTCGTGACCGGCGGGCAGGTCACGCTGATCGTCGGCACCGCCGGCGGCGTGTCGGAGCAGCTGCGCTGGACCGTGCGGTGCACGTCGATCCGCGGACTGCGCCATCGGGCGAAGGCGCCGCTCGTCGACTTCGGAATGGTGGGGGAGGCATCGCGGTTCGAAGCGTGGTACGGAGGTCCGGGGCTGGGCGCCGACTACCCGGAAGTCCCGGATTTGCAACCGAAGGATTGCGTACTGCGGATTGCCGATTGCGGATTGCGGATGATCCACCAACCCGCGATCGCGGCGCTGGCCGAGATGTTCGACGCCGGCCGCGACGCGCGGCCACGCGTGGCGTCGCTTATCGGCCCGGCGGGAGTGGGAAAGCGGACGATCGTCGCCGAGCTGGCGCGCATCGCGCGGATGAACGGTTTCATCCCCGTCGCCGCGCGGCTGGTCACGTCGCGCCAGGCGGAGCTGTGGCGCGGGCGCACCCTGTTCGTCATCGTCGACGCGTCGGACGAAGGCTCGTGGGCCGCGATGCTGAATGCCGCGCTGGCGGCGGCGCAGCCGCATGTCCTGTTGATCGTCGGTGAGCAGGAGCGCCGATCGATCGGCGGCGTGGTCGTGCGCCGAATGCCGGTCGACGCGCTGGTGTCAGCGGTGTGGCCCGCGGTTTCGGGTGGAGCGCTCGAACGAACGGTGCGGCGTGCCGCGGAACGCGCCGACGGCCTGCCGGGGCGATTTGCGCGGCTGTTGTGGCCCGACTGGAAGCGCGATGCGGCGGTCGGTTGCGCGGGCAGCCGGACCCGGCTGCCGCGGGTTGCGGAGGTGCGTGCGATGTATGGGGTCGAAGAAATCGGAGACGAAGTGTTCGACCCGCTGCCGGCGGCGACGTCGTGGCCGGCGCCGGGCGAACTGGCGCTGCTGCGCCGCAAGATGGCGCATGCGATCGAGGATCTGGCACGCGGCCGGCAGGCGCCGGGGATCCGCGAGCTGCGCCAGGTCGTCGGCAGCCTGGCACGCCGGGGTGCGTGGAGCGAGGCGGCGCGCGGCGCGGTGGCGCTCGCCGCCGCGTTACTGCGCCGTGGCCGGACGCGCGAGGTCCAGGCAGTGGTCGCCGATGGCCGCGACTATGCGACGCGCGCCGGCGAAGAGACCACGCTGGTCGATCTCGCCGTGGTCAGCGGCGAGGCATGGATCGACATGGCCAGGCTCGACGAAGCCGACAGCGTGCTCGGTGGCGCCCTCGCCGCGGCGCGCGCGCTGCCCGACGCGGAGCGGACCGCGGCGGTGTCGATCGCCGTGGCGCGCGGATCCTACTGGCGCGGCGAGTACGCGGACGCCGAGACGATCCTGTCGGCCGCACCCGACACCGCCGCCCTCCGCGCGCGCCGAACGCTGCTGGCAGTCCGGATTGCGGTCGGCCTCGGCGATCCGAGCCGCGCGATGTCGCTGCTGACGACCGTCGCCGATGGCGGCGCCGCGGCCGCCTGCGTCACCGCCTTCGTGCACCTGGCGGTCGGTGATCTGAGCGCCGCCGAACGCGATCTCGCCGAGACGCTGGTGCTGGCGCGCGCCGCCCGCGATCCGCTCCGTGCGCTGCGCGCGCGGCTGCTGCGCGCGGAGATCGAACGGCGGCGCGGCCGGCCGGCGGGTGCGCTCGCACAACTCCAGCGGCTCGCACGGGTAATGGCGACTGCGCCGCCAATCCTGCGCGCGCGGTGGGATCTCGCGAGGGTGCTGGCGTCCCCGGATCCGAGAGCGGGGGAAGGGGTCGCCCGGCACGTCGCCG
>JAOBWF010000393.1 GCA_025463215.1 Acidobacteriota bacterium
GGATGCCGGCGTTCCACAATTTTGTCAGCGCCACCGGATGGTGATTGGCCTTCACGGCATAAAGAACATCGCCCGGGAATCCGTCCAGGAACTGCTTGGCGGCGGCGGCGTACTTGTCCGGATGCACCAGGTATAGCGGCTCGGACGGCTTGAGGCTTTCGATCGCCTTCAGGGCGGTGGCGAAGCGGGGCAGGGCGTCGAAGCTTGTGGGCGCGTTCATGGTTTGGCGTTTTGGGCCTTTGGAGCCCTCTGCGCAACAAAAAAGGCTGCGCCGGTGAGCGCAGCCTTTTTCATGACAGTTTGATTGCTATTGCGGGCGCGGCGGCGGGGCCATGTCGCCCATCGGGCGGTGATCCATCGGGCCCGGGCCCATGCCGCGATGACCCATCATGCCCATCATCATGCCCATGCGCCCGCCCATGGCGCGCATCGCGGCATGGCCGAACTCCTGCTTCTGCTCGGGATTGAGCGCGGCATAGAGGGCGCCCAGGGAGGGACGTTCCGCGTCGATATCGGCCAGGCGGCGCTTGAGCATGGTTTCTTCCATGTTCAACCGGGCCATCATATCGCGGCGCTGGCCGGGCTCGCGGCGTTCGCGGGTGGCACACTCGCCTTCATGGCGCCTGGCGACATCCAGGCTGGCCTGTTTCCAGTGCGCGAACAGCGGCGCTTGCGCGCTCGTCAGCGACAGCTTGGTTTCCAGGAAGGCCAGCTCGCCGACCTTGTGGGCATACATGTCCTGGCACATCTGGCCGCGGCGCATACCGCGATCCATCATGCCGTCTTCCATGCCGGGCGGTCCGGGAGGCGGGCCGCCTTCGGCGCGGGCGCCGCCGCTGTCGCCGGGCGCGAGTTGCGCGATCATCATCGGCTTGCGCGCCGTCTGGGCGGCATTGGCATTGGTGGCAATCAGGGCGGCGGTGGCCGCGCCGCACAGGGCGAGACTGGCGACCATGGGAAGAAGGGCTTTGCGCATGGAATTCCTTCAGGTTCGAAATTTGGCCGCAGCTTAGGGTGGCTGCGTGCCCTCCGCCGCTGAATAAGGCGTAATTCAGATGAACCCGGGATGAATGCCGGCCGGATTACCGCGAACCTGACAGCGAGTTAACGCGGCTGGCGCGCAACTCGCGGATGGTCTTCTTGCCGTCGGCCGAGGGCTGATAGACGTCGGTCATCTCGGTCAGCGCGCGATTGAACATCTCGACCGTGAAATTGTCCGGCACTTCCCAGGCATCGAAGCCGACGCGGTGCTGGTAATTCACCTGGTCATACAGGAAGTCGCCCACGGCGCGGGTTTCGCCAGTAAAACCCAGCCGTGTGCGCAGGATGCGGGCCCAGGAGAAGGCGCGGCCGTCGCGGAATTTGGGAAACTCCAGCGCCACCAGCGACAGGCGGGTGACGTCGTCGCCGAGGCGTTCGGGGTTTTCATCGGACTTCAGCCGCACGCCGATGGGCGTGTTACGCTCCAGGAGATGCTCGCGGTCTTTTTCGAAGCGAGCCAGCGACACGATCACCGGGCCGTCGGGAAGCGCGGCGTCGTCAGCGACCGGTGTGAAGGTGTCGGGCGTGTAGGCGCCACTCTTGATGAGTTTGGTCACGCGACTTCCAGTTCGTAGGCGGCCTGCTTGAACGGCGCCATGCCGATGCGGCGATAGGTGTCCAGGAAGCGTTCGCCGGACTTGCGCTCCTGCAGATAGACATTCACCACGCGCTCGACCGCGCCGGCGATTTCATGTTCGCCGAAGCCCGGGCCCATGATGGTGCCGATGGCGGCATCTTCGGCGCCCGAGCCGCCCAACAGCAGCTGGTAGAATTCGACGCCCTTCTTGTCGACGCCCAGGATGCCGATATGGCCGGCATGATGGTGGCCGCAGGCATTGATGCAGCCGCTGATCTTGATCTTCAGTTCGCCGATCTGGTGCTGGCGGTCGAGATTCTCGAACTTCTTGGCGATGCTCTGGGCGATGGGGATCGAGCGGGCATTGGCCAGGTCGCAATAATCCAGGCCGGGGCAGGCGATGATGTCGGTGATCAGGCCGGCATTGGGCGTGGCGAGGTCGATCTTTTGCAGGGCGGCGAAGATCGCGGGCAGGTCCTGCTGGCGGACATGCGGCAGCACCAGGTTCTGTTCATGGCTGACGCGCACTTCGCCGACGGAGTAGGTGTCCATGATGTCGGCGATGGCGTCCATCTGGTCGGCGCTGGCGTCGCCCGGCACCGCGCCCACCGCCTTCAGGCTGATGGTGGCGATGGCGTAGCCGGGCGCGCGATGCTTGGCGATGTTCTGCGATTTCCAGGCTTCGAAGGCCTTGTCGCCCTTCGGCAGGTCATCAGGCAGTGTTTCAAAGGCGGGCGGCGCGAAATAGGCTGTGATGCGGTCGATTTCATCCTGCGGCACCTGCAAGGCGCCGCGCGCCTTGATCTCGGCGAATTCCTTTTCCACCTGGCGGCGCATCTCATCGATGCCCAGCGCATTGGTGAGGATCTTGATGCGCGCCTTGTAGATATTGTCGCGGCGGCCCTGCTCGTTATAGACGCGCAGCACGCTTTCCATGAAGGCCAGGATGTCGGTCTTCTCGACGAAATCGCCGATCACCTGGGCGATATAGGGCGTGCGGCCCATGCCGCCACCGACCAGCACTTTATATCCGGTGCGGCCTTCGGCGTTGCGCACGATCTCCACCGCCATGTCGTGATAGGCCAGCGCGGCGCGGTCGTTCGGCGAGCCGCTGACCGCGATCTTGAACTTGCGCGGCAGGAAGACGAATTCGGGAGGCAGGCTCGACCATTGGCGCACAATCTCCGCCAGCGG